>JAWUXU010000024.1:0-23881 GCA_034111145.1 Paraglaciecola sp. | reverse complement strand
ATCACTCAGGTACCAATCCTCATTTTTTGACAATCGATGAATTAAAAACACTCGATAAAGTCACCTTGTAACGGGCGTTTATATGATCCCGTACGGTAAACATTTAGTCGATGAGGATGATATAGACGCGGTTGTTGATGTATTACGCAACCATTTTTTGACTCAAGGCAATGTTGTCCCCCAATTTGCACAAGCCTTATGTGACTATACTGGGGCTAAGTATTGTGTTGCTGTTAACAGTGCCACGTCAGGTTTACATGTGGCATGCTTAGCTGCCGGGGTTGCCACTGGTGATTCAGTGTGGACAGTCCCCAATTCCTTTGTTGCATCGGCAAATTGTGCGCTTTACTGCGGGGCAAGTATCGATTTTGTGGACATAGACCCTCTGACCCGCAATATTGATATCAGCGCCTTAGAAAAAAAACTACAACTTGCTGCAATACATAATGGTTTACCTAAAGCTTTAATTGTGGTGCATTTTTCTGGATTGAGCTGTGATATGCAGAGCATTCGTAGGCTAACTCAGATGTATTCTGTGGTATTAATTGAAGATGCGGCACATGGACTCGGGGGCAGTTATCAGCACACTAAGATTGGTAGTTGTGTCTACTCTGATATGACAGTCTTGAGTTTTCACCCCGTTAAATCCATAACGAGTGCCGAAGGCGGAGCAGTATTAACCAATCAAAACCATATTTACGAAAAACTCAAATTATTTGCTAAACATGGTGTCACAAAAGACTCATCTCTATATCAAGGAGCAAGTCATGGGCCTTGGTATTATCAGCAACTTGAACTGGGTTACAATTATCGCCTCAGTGATATTCATGCTGCGCTCGGTCTATCACAGTTAAAAAAGCTAGATACGTTTATTCATAAACGTTCTGAAATCGCCAAGGTATACGATAAAGCGTTAACTCATTTACCTTTGAAACTGCCGTTCGTTGAGTCCCAATCACAAAGTGCATGGCATCTATATATGGTTGAGCTTACACAACATGATCGCCAAGATGTTTACCAAAAACTCCATGGCAAAGGGGTTGGCGTGAATGTGCACTATATTCCCATTCATTTGCAGCCTTATTATCAGCAACTTGGTTTTAAACAAGGCGACTTTCCATTGTCAGAGCACTTCTACCAAAACGCTTTAACACTTCCATTGTTTCCAAGTTTAACCAGTGGGGAGCAAAAAATGGTGATTGAGACACTTTATGAGGTACTGGTGTGAATATAGCCATCATTCCTGCACGTGGCGGTAGTAAGCGAATTCCCGGTAAGAATATTAAATTATTTGCCGGTAAACCGCTTATCGCCTATTCGATCGATGCGGCAAAAGCTTCTGGTTTGTTTGACAAAATCATTATCTCAACTGACAGTGATGAGGTAGCAGAGCTAGCGAAAACCTTAGGTGCTGATGTGCCTTTTATTCGCCCCGAAGCGCTTTCAAATGATGTGGTGGGTACACGCCCAGTGACCAATCACGCTATCAATTTTTGTATTGAAAACTTTTATACACCCAAGTTTTGTTGCTGTATTTATGCCACCGCGCCGTTTTTACAAAGCAAATATTTACAGCAAGGCTTAGAATCACTTAAGCAGGATAGCGAAAAATCTTTTGCGTTTTCAGTCACAAGTTTTCCTTTTCCCGTGCAACGGGCGCTGAAGAAAACGCAAGACGGTGTCTCTCCCATGTTTCCTGAATCGATCAGCAAACGTTCCCAGGATTTAGAAGAGGCATACCATGATGCTGGCCAGTTTTATTGGGGTAAAACGGATGGTTATTTGTCTAATCAAAAGATATTTAGTCACCACAGTCTGCCGGTAGTTTTACCACGTCATTTAGTTCAGGATATCGATACGCCAGAAGATTGGCAACGAGCAGAATTGATGTATCAAGCTTACGTTCAGGGGCAAAAAAGTGAATGAATTAATAGAGTCAAAAACTGAAAAAGTATTGCTGATCAGAATGTTAAGTACCCCCGATGTATGTGCTATTGGCCTTCCTGTATTACGTTATTTTCAGAAAAACATTCCAGACGCAGAGATTCATTTTTTAACTTTTGGTGATGGCGCTGAATTGATCCAACTGGCCGAGCCGAGTGTTCAAATTAAACATGTGACTGAGGAGCAATGGCCAGACGAATTTTTTCTCGCTATGGAATCATTTCTTGGATTAGCCGAGGAAATTATTGGGGAAAATTACAGTCAAATAGTCAATTTTGATACTACCTTTATGCCTTGCTTTTTGGGGCGTTTTCTTAAGGATGCGGGTGAGCCGGTCAGTGGCAATTATTTAAATATGTCGGTAGAGGAATTGTTGCAACAATTCCAAAATAAAAGTTTGCAAGCTGACTATGTCAATTCAACTCAAGCTTTTATGGCCAGCTCTTTTGCTAATATGCACAAGTGGTTCGGTCGTTGGTGGCAATACGATGTTGCATGTGATGGCGGGTACCCAGAGTTTTATTTAACCAATTGCTGTGGATTGGTCGATGATGAATTAGATCAATCTATCTCTGTCAGTGCTGATAAACGACTGTCTAAAAAGGCTAAAACCAATAAAGTCATTGGATTATGTCTTGGCCTATCTGACGATGGGTATCTCTATCCACATGTAGGTGTTCTAAAAAAACGTTTAGAACAAAAAGGTTTTACTGTCTGGATTGATCAGGATGCCAAAGACGATATTCGATTATTATTAAAAATGCTCACTGCCAGTGACTTAATGGTATGCAAGCCTAGTGGTCATCGCTGGTATGCACAAGCTGTTGATTGTGCAACATTGTTAATCAGCGGTGATAGCGAGCCTGCCTTATTAATGCCTGAATTTGCAACAGATCCGGTGTCCCCGTGTATGTTACATGGCGTCAACAACAATAATGTGGGAGCTGCTGACTGTAACTGCGATAAACCAGATGATTTGGTAGAAAGTATCGAGTCGATTTTCATTCACCTTCAGGAACAACAAGATGAATGAAATAAAACTAGGTGATCGAAGTATAGGCGCCGATTTTCCGCCCTTTGTCATCGCTGAACTAAGTGGTAATCACAATCAACAGTTAGACGTTGCCATAGACATGGTGGAAGCGGCCGCGAAAGCCGGTGCTCATGCAATAAAATTGCAAACGTTTACTGCTGATAGCATGACATTAGACGTGCATAGCGAACATTTTGTTATTCAAGAAAAAGACAGCCTTTGGCATGGTGAATCACTTCACAGGTTATATCAAAAAGCGGCCACACCTTATGAATGGCATCAGCCTTTATTTGATAAAGCTAAGTCTTTAGGCATGCTGGCATTTAGTTCGCCATTTGATGAGCAGGCAGTGGATTTTCTGGATGATTTAAAGGTTCCTTGTTTTAAAATTGCCTCATTCGAATTGACCGACTTACCTCTTATTCGCAAAGCAGCCAGTAAGAAAAAACCATTAATCATGTCCACCGGTATGGCAAGTTTAACGGAGATTGAACAGGCCGTGAATGCTGCACAATTGGCAGGTTGTGATGACATTATTTTACTAAAATGCACTAGCACTTATCCGGCACAACCGACTCAGTCGAATATTGCGACTATTCCACATTTGCGCCAAGCTTTTGGCTGCCAAGTGGGCCTTTCTGATCATACTGCAGGTATTGGAGTGTCTGTTGCTGCAGTGGCATTAGGTGCAACCGTTATTGAAAAACACTTTGTATTAGACAGACAAGCGGGTGGCGTGGATGCTGAGTTTTCATTAGAGCCTGATGAACTGGCCTTATTGGTAATAGAGACTAAAAGAGCTTATCAAGCTTTAGGGCAGGTTAAGTATGGTGGCACTCAAGCAGAAGAAAAGTCTAAGCAGTACCGACGTTCTATTTATGTGAGCGAAGATATACAGCAAGGACAAGTATTAAACTCACAAAATCTACGAATAGTGCGTCCCGCTTTTGGATTGGCCCCTAAAAACTGGGATAATGTATTAGGTAAAGTGGCTAAACATACATTGGTCAAAGGTACGCCGTTAGATTGGTTGATGTTTGAGTGACGCTCGGGTGACATTATGATGGGGATGCGCGTAGTTTTTAGAGTTGAAGGCGAACCTAACATTGGTTTAGGACACGTTATGCGCTGTTTGGCGCTAGCCCAAAGCTTAGTGAAAAGTGGGCATGAGGTGTTTTTTTTTATGTCCCAGCGTTCACAGCTATTTTGTCGTGACCGAGCTGACTGGTTAGGAGAAAATTTTTCAATTCCTGACATCAATATAAACGAAGAGCCTGAATGGTTAGCCTCGCAATGCAAAGATTTACGCGCTGACTGGTTGGTTCTTGATGGATATCAGTTTGATCAGGACTATCGTAAGTTTTTGCAATGTAATAGCGTTAAGTTTGCTGTTTTCGATGATATGAATAATAGCGGTGCACTTTACGCTGATATGGTTATTAATGGTGCGGTTAACGCAGGATCACAGCGTTATCAAATAACTGCACCCAAAGCGCTGCTGGCAATCGGGCAGGGCTATCAAGTGTTAAGACAGGAATTTCTGCAGCTTGTAAGTAAAAAATGGTCAGTTCGCAAAGGTTTAACCCTTATGTTTGGCGGCAGTGACCCCAAAAATTTGACAATTATGGCAATACAGTCTTTGTGTAACGTTAACGCAGCTGAGCCTGTAAATATGCCTATTACCGTCATTACTGGTGCTGCTTATGGTCGGTTGCATGACTTAACTGATTTAATCAACAGCAGCGATTTAGATATTACTCACCTGCATGACTGCCAAAATATGGCCACAGTGCTAGTTAACACTAAATTAGCCTTGTCAGGAGCAGGGGGCAGCCAGTTTGAGTTACTCGCTTGTGCTACGCCATCACTATTGGTGGTGGTGGCTGAAAACCAAAAAAAAGCCAGTCAAGATGCTGCAAATCATGGTTGGTGTCAGGTCGTTAATAACGATGACCTGAGTGCTGCTGAATGGGTAATGCAGTGTTTATCTTTGTGGCAACAACCTGAGTTGTTGCGTTTAATGCATCAAAGAGCACTGTTGTATCCTGCGCTGGATGGCGCCAAAAATATTGTTGAGCTGATGTCAAATCAAAAAATAATAAGGGCTCAGGCAGAATGAAATCGGCCATACCCAAACACACCTTTAAACCATTGCAAAAAGAACAGTTGCAGCAAGTTTGGCAATGGCGTAACAGCCCAAGGGTTATGCAAAATATGCATAATAATGCTCCGCTAAAATGGCAAAAACACTGTGCTTGGTTTGAAACGTTACAAGGCGATAACACGCGTCAATTTTATGTTTTTTTGCAAAATCAGCGTCCCATAGGTGTGCTCAATTTCTCAGGAATGAATACACCCACGCCAGAATGGGGCTGTTATTTGGGTGAAACCAACGTCTGGCCGGGTAGTGGTATTGTGTTGGAGTTGGCGGCTTTAGATTTTAGCGCCAGTCACAGTCAATTTAGTCATTTACTGGCACAAGTGTTGTCGTTTAACCATGGTGCGAATAAAATGCATAAAGTATTTGAATATGAACAGGTTAGCCTTGAGAATGGGGGCGAACGTAACGGTTTACGTTTCGATATACAGCATTACAGTTACGCACTTAAGCAGTGGCCTCAGAAACGTAAAAAAATACTCACTAAGTTGACAAAGAACATGGTACTTGCTGCTGCTGATATACAATTTTTAGAATAGGTTAAAATAGACATAATGTTGAAATTAGAACAACAAATTAGACATGCCATGCAACAGGTGGCCGAATTGAGTGACTGTCAGTTAGTGGAGCCAGTTAAGTCCGATACTTTATTGCTTGAATGTGGTTTGGACTCATTAGGTTACGCCATGTTAGTGGCACAGCTAGAAGAAGATTTGGGTTTTGACCCTTTTACTGAATTAGAAATTGATACTTACCCAAACACATTTTCTGAGTTCTTAGCCATTTATCAACAATGCGCTAATAACCAATAAAACCATGATACAAAGCCTGATGCATCAATTAGAAAGTCTGCCATCGACAGGTATGATTACCTATGCAGGTGAACACATGTCAGTGACCGAGTTGATAAAAAAGGCAGAAGACATTAGGCAACAATATCCGCAACTTTGTGAACGTTCAATTGGTATATGTTTTACAAATTTGGCTGAATTTGTTTCGGCACTGATTGCTTTTGATGGCTGGAGCTCAGCCATTTATTTATGCCCACCTGATGTGTCGATACCACAGGCAGAGCTAATAAAGTGGCCGTTAGACAGCGATACATCTATTCCAGACTTAACTGTAAAACAGCTGAACGCCAACTCCTCAGATGTTGCCCATACAAGGTGGTATATGGCCACATCTGGCACCACAGGTGCACCAAAATGGTTTTCCCACTCTTTTTTGTCTTTGACCGCTAGCACTAAACACAGTCTTAAATTGCAAACATTGTGCTGGGCATTACTGTATCAGCCATTTAGGTTTGCGGGATTACAAGTGGTGTTGCAAGCACTATTAAGTAGTGCTGACCTAGTCGATATAGTCGATTACCAACCTATATCTCAGGTAGCATTATTAAAACAATATGATGTAACGGCGGTATCAGCTACGCCCAGTTTATGGCGACAACTTCTTATGACTGGACAGTTGAGCGAGCTCACGCTTAGGCATATTACGCTAGGCGGTGAAATCGCCGACCAAAGTGTGTTAGATAAATTGCAATGTGTATTCCCTGAGGCAAAATTACGCCATATTTACGCCTCGACAGAAACGGGCGTTGGCCTTGTTGTGAGTGATGGGCTCGCTGGTTTTCCGACTAGTTGGCTTGATGACGCCACATTAAACGTTGCTTTGAAAGTGTCAGGCGAACAACATTTACTGGTTAAACCCAGTCATCAAACTTGCCAAACATTGCAGCAACAAGCCGATACACAAGGTTATGTTGATACCCTAGATAAAGTCCAAATCAAAGGTCACAGGGTGCTATTTATAGGTCGGTCTACGGGTATAATCAATGTGGGTGGCAACAAAGTGCATCCAGAGAAGGTTGAACAAGTATTACTGCAATGCGCTGATATTAGCCAAGCGAAAGTGTACGCTAAAAAAAGTGCATTGATGGGGGAACTCGTGGTGGCAGATGTGACGCTTGTTGGGCTGGCTATTCGAGAAAAGGCCGAACAACAACAGGCGAATCAGCAACAGGTCAAACAACAACTGCTAAATAGTTGTAAAAATCAATTGCAACGCTTTGAAATACCTACCAAAATCAATATAGTGAATAACATTGACCACGACTTAAGTGGCAAGTTAAATAGAAAGTTAAACAGGAAATAACAGCATGACTGATTACGTCATAGTAACCGGTGCAAGCAAAGGTTTAGGCTTAGCTATTTGCCAACAAGCCGCAGAGCAGGGATATGGGGTCATTGGCATTGCTCGGAAGCTGTCTGAACCCTTTAACGTTCTGCAGCGAGCCTATCCTCAGCTAGTTAACTTTCACGCTGCTGATTTAGCCGATTTAGATAATCTATCTGGGCTTTGTAAACAACTGATCAAACAATATGGGCGACCTTACGCCCTCATTAATAACGCTGCCGCTGGCCATGATGGTGTACTGGCAACGATGCCTAATTCTGCAATTGAACATTTAATGCGTTTGAATATTCAAGGGCCTATTTTGTTGAGTAAATATTTGGTACGTTCGATGTTGTTGAATCAAAAAGGCAGGATCATCAATATATCCTCTATTATTGCCAAAACAGGTTTTAACGGCCTAAGTGTTTATGCCGCTAGTAAAGCGGCGTTGGAAGGGTTTAGTCACTCTTTAGCCCGTGAAGTGGGTAAAGCAGGCATAACCGTTAATTGTGTTGCACCTGGCTACATGCAAACCGATATGACCAGCAGTTTGCAGGGAGATAAATTAGAAAGTATCAAGCGCCGAAGTCCATTAGGGAAATTAGCCACAGTAGCCGATGCAGCATCCATGGTGATGTATTTGCTTAGTGAACAAGCCTCGGCTATCACTGGCGCTGTAATGACGGTAGATGCTGGAAGCACAGCATAATTATTGGTTAATAAACAATGACACAACAAGACATAATACAACAGCTTAAAAGTCTAGCGGCCAACGACCCAGAGGTAGTGGTTATGTGGCTTTATGGCTCAAGAGCAAGAAACACCGCACACCCTAAAAGTGATTACGATTTAGCTGTAGCGTTTGATAAACCTTTGCCTAATGTGTTGGATAATCGACTTAGGCCCGAAGTGTTAGCCATTAAGTGGCATGAAGAGTTAAGTGTAGATATTTCGATTTTGGATATTAATATTGCGCCATTACCCATTGCTATGGTGGTAGTGGAAGACGATACAACTTTGTATGGTCAAGATACCGTTAGACGTTATAAAGAAGAGCAGCGAGTTATGTCAATGTGGGAACTAGATTATCAATATGGTAGGCAACAAAATGCTTAATGCCTATAGCACTAGTATGCAGGATCATATTCAACAACTGGTTTCTCATCTAGAACAATTGGCGAACACTGAACGTTCGTTAAATCAATTTGAATCTTTAGCAGCCGAAAGATTACTTCAAGTCTTGATAGAAGCTTGTATTGGCATTGCTAAACATTGGGTGAAACATCAAGGTTTGGGCATCGCAACAGACGCCAATCGCGCATTTGTATTGTTAGAGCAAAGCGGACAGTGGACAGATAAAGAACTGGATTGGCGTAAAATAATTGGTATGCGTAATGCCTTAGTTCATGATTACCTGAATATTGATCAACAGGTAATCCTTGATGTAGTCAACAACCGGCGCTTCAAAGAACTTGCTGAGTTTGCTTTTAAAGGTTTAAGCGTTTTAAGTTTGCCTGATTTTAAAACCGATAAAGGGTAAGGGTAAGTTAGTTATCTATCTACCTACCTTGAATAATGTAGCATATATGCAGATGTATCTACTTAACCAGCAAGCCTTGACTATAACGGGCTCTGTATTGACATTAGATGCAGACAATACAGCATAACTAAAAGTGATTTATTAAAGCTTGCGATCAGCCCGTCGATAAAAGATGAATAGAATAACACCTGTGGTAAACCCTCAAAATATTCAATCATACGCAATGGGTACAACCAGCTTTCTAAAAAACTAATTTAAAACTTTAACGGTCATGTTGCTAAAGCAGCATGTTGTAATATTTAATGGATAAGCAAGATATATGACCAAAACAGTATATGTAGGAATGAGCGCAGATCTAGTCCACCCCGGACATCTTAATATTATTAAAAAAGCGGCAACCTTGGGTGAGGTCACTATTGGCTTGTTAACTGACCAAGCTATTGCTAGCTATAAGCGCGTGCCTTATATGACATTTGAGCAACGACTACAAGTGATTGAAAACATCAAAGGTGTGACCCGAGTAGTTCCCCAAACCACCCTTGACTATGTCCCTAATTTACAAGCACTCAAGCCAAACTATGTGGTGCACGGCGACGATTGGCAACAAGGCGTGCAGAAAGGCGTCCGCCAAAGTGTGATTGACTGCTTAGCCCAGTGGCAAGGTGAATTGATTGAAGTGCCTTACACTCAAGGTATTTCATCAACTGCGATACATAAAGCGATGAAAGAGATTGGTACCACGCCCCAAATCAGATTAAAGTCGCTAAAACGACTATTGTCGGCCAAACCTTTATTACGTTTTTTAGATATTCACAATGCCATTTCTGGTTTAATTATCGAAAATACCAAAGTTGAAACAAAAAACGGTATGCAAGAATTCGATGGTATGTGGGGTAGTAGTTTGACTGACTCCACTGCCAAAGGAAAGCCAGATATCGAGGCCGTAGATGTATCGTCTCGAATGGGCACTTTGAATGAAGTATTAGAAGTGACCACTAAACCCATCATCTATGACGGTGACACCGGTGGGAAAACTGAGCACTTTGTTTTTACGGTAAAAACACTGGAACGTTTAGGTGTATCAGCGGTGATTATCGAGGATAAAACAGGGTTGAAGAAAAACTCTTTGTTTGGCACTGAGGTAGAACAAAATCAAGACAGTATTGAAAACTTCAGTTTAAAAATAAAAGCTGGCAAAGATGCCCAAGCCACCAATGACTTTATGATCATCGCTCGTATTGAGAGCCTGATTGCGGGTAAAGGTATAGACGACGCGATGCAGCGAGCTGAGGCTTTTTTAGATGCGGGCGCAGATGGCATTATGATCCACAGCCGAGAAAAGTCTCCAGAGGAAATTTTTGAATTCTGTGATCGCTACGCACAGTTAACTAATAAAAAAACCCTTGTTGTTGTTCCTTCCAGTTACAACAGCGTTTATGAATACCAGCTGGTGGAAAAAGGCGTGAATGTTGTTATCTATGCAAACCAACTATTGCGCAGTGCTTATCCGGCTATGGTGGATACCGCGACCTCTATCTTGGCAAATGGGCGTTCGGCAGAAGTCGATGACAAGATGATGCCTATTAAACAAATTCTTGAGTTGATACCAGGTGGAAAATAATGATTAGTCCAGCTGATTTTTGTGCGGTTTTGGAAAATGCTGGGATTGATTTTTATTGCGGTGTGCCAGATTCGTTGTTGAAAAACCTATGTACTTTTATAGATAAGCATTTTGCAAAGGGTAATCACATTATTACCGCCAATGAAGGTAATGCTGTTGCTTTAGCCCTAGGGCGTTATCTAGCAACCAGCCATCCGGCTTTGGTATATATGCAAAATTCTGGTTTAGGTAATGCGATTAATCCACTGACATCTTTGGCTGATGTAGAAGTGTATTCTATTCCAATGTTACTTGTGATTGGTTGGCGCGGAGAGCCTAAAGTGAAAGATGAACCCCAGCACGTTAAGCAAGGTGCCATTACAGAGCAACAATTAGCACTATTAGATATCCCCTATATTGTCTTGGATGCTGACTCACAACTTGAACAAGACATGTTGCCACTTCTTAATACAATGCTTGAGCAAAGTCGTCCTGTTGCGGTTTTGGTGCGCAAAAATACATTCACTATTGAAGGTGCTGCAGTTTCTTCGAATACTCAAAGTACCTTGCAACGTGAAAAAGCCCTTGAAACAATATTGTCATTACTCAGTCCTGATGACTTGGTTGTCTCGACTACAGGCAAAACCTCTAGAGAAGTATTCGAAGTTAGAAAAGCCAAACAACAAATCAATAGTGATTTTTTGACCGTTGGTGGAATGGGTCATACTTCTTCTATTGCCATGGGTGTCGCTTTAGGTCGTCCAGAAAGCAAAGTTGTTGCTATTGATGGCGATGGTTCCATGTTAATGCACATGGGAGCCATGCCCATAATTGGTTGTCATCACGTCACAAATCTAGTGCATATAGTACTCAATAATCAAGCTCACGAGTCGGTAGGTGGACAACCAACAGTAGCCGGCGAAATTGATCTCAGACAAATAGCATTAGCCAGTGGATATAAACAATATTATTGTGCTTACGATGAGACTTCTGTGCATCAACATTGGTTGTTATTGTCACAACAACAAGGCCCTATATTGTTTGAGATAAAAATAGCCATAGGCTCACGAGAAAATTTAGGTAGGCCATCCACTAGCCCGATTGAGAACAAACAACAGTTTATGCGTCACGCAGGAAGCCTTTGAGCAACATGAATTTAGCCACGCACAAAACTAAAATTATCTACAGCGATAACTACCTTGTTGCTCTTAATGTTGAATTGGCCAAAGGTACAATACTGTTAGTCACAAGTGATGGCTTTAAGCGCAGAGGTATAGTCAAAAATATTATTGAGCATTGTGATGATGCTCATTTTATTGTCTTTGATAAAGTAACACCTAACCCTGAATTGATCGATTTGCAACATTGGATCGAAGACTTAAAGTCAGAGTCAATTACCCAGGTGGTTGCCTTGGGCGGCGGCAGTGTAATTGATACAGCCAAAGTGATGGCGTACATGTTGGCAAATCTAGATGTTGAACTGGAAACATCGCTACAACAGCCATCAATAGCTAAAACCACATCTTTACCACTCATCGTGATTCCAACTACCTCAGGTACGGGTTCAGAAGTGACACCCTTCGCTACGGTTTGGGACAGTGCAACTCAGAAAAAGTTTTCACTAACTAATGTCACTCCAACAGTGGCTATTTTAGATGCACATTTAACCCTGTCATTACCAAGACAAGAAACGTTATATCCTGCGCTAGATGCGCTGTCGCATGCCCTAGAGTCGTTATGGAATAAAAATCGAACAGTACAAAGTCAGGAACACGCTATTCAATCAATTGAGGGTATATGTGAGGCCCTGCCACAAGTACTTCAGCAGCATCAAAACTTAGCGGCTAGGAAAACATTGCAGCAAGCGGCAACTTTAGCGGGTTTAGCTATTAGTCAAACCAAAACCGCGATTGCTCATGCGATATCTTATCCTTTAACTCTTAAGTTTGGTTTACCTCACGGTTTAGCGTGTAGTTTTACAATTCCTACTTTGATTCAATACTACGGAGCAGAGAAATTAAAGCTTGAGCCAAGAATAGCCGATAAAATTCTTGTATTGTTTAAGTTCTTGGATTTATATGCAGAATTGACGAAATTTATACCAAAAAGTTCGCTAGAACAAATCGATGTGGAAGCATTAGAGCCATCTCGACTGGAAAACTTTTTATATAAAGTAGATGGTAAACTCGCCAACGATTTAGTTGATCAGAGCCTTAAGAATCTAAAAGCAGGTCCAAAGTTATGAAACATGATAATAGCAAGCAGCGAGTATTGATTTTTGGTGCGGGTCAGGCAGGTTTGCATGCCCTTATGAAATTAAAAAATCAATATGAAATCATCGGATTTGTTGATAATGATCCTAAAAAACATGGTTCTATCATTGCCGAATTGACTGTTTTTTCACCGACCGAAATTTTGAGCATTAACTTTGATAAAGTTATTATAGTAAGTGAGTTTGCCGAAGATATTTTGAAACAATTACGTAGCAGTAAACTGGCACCCATATGTAAAGTAGTAACTTTACCAAGAAGAGATACCAAAGCTTCAAAATTTGGTGTTGAATCTCCCTTATATGATGTGAGCATATCTATTTTGCTGGCTATAGCCGCTTACTTAAAACAACAACAGATTTTTTATTTTATTGATGCTGGAACCTTATTAGGTATATACCGAGATGGCGCTCTCATACCGTGGGATGATGATCTTGATTTTGGTATTCACCAAAAAGATACCAACAAAACTATAGCTTTGTTACCAGGGTTATTAGACAAGTTAGAAAAAATTACAGGTCACAAATGGCAATCACATACACAAATCAGCGCTAGAAGTTTTGGATTGATAAAAACAAATGATGTGCGAAGCATTAAGGTCTCGGTGATAGAAGATGATGTATCGCTACCGATGATTGATTTATTTGTGAAATACGTGTCTGGCGATAATATGGACTATACCCTAGCTTCACGAGGCATGCGATTATCAAGCAGACATGTACTCTCTTTAGATAGTATTGAGTTCAAGGGCCAGGAGTTACAAATACCTGGAGATCCAGAGGGATATTTAGAAAGTTATTATGGTGACTGGCGCACCCCTATAAAAAACTGGGAACTGAGTATGTTGGCCAATACAACGGTCTACCATGACTAATATTTGCTGTAACTTTTTCATCACACTGTGCCCAATGTTGTGAGTAGGCAAGTCATGGAGGATAAACCTGAGTGTTTGGGTACTCTTGATAGTTTATCTGATACTGAATACGCAATTATTGGAGATGGTCAGTATGTAGTTGACTTAATGAATCAAATTGTAAATGAGGGACACACAAAGCCAACAAATATATTTGTGAGGACTCCCAATGTCGACTTGCCAAAGGGAATTCAAAGACCAGAAGAAGAGATAAGTAAGCTCAAGAGTGGAAAGCTTTTAATAGGTAGCAACGCGTTTCAAGTTGAAATCATGCAGCGGGTCGATAAATATAATTTAGCCGAGCTACCCTATCTAAACCCATTAGGTATTGATAAAAGTATTGAACATCCAGCAAACTATAATTTCAACGATGATGTAGTAAGTGGCCCTTACGTTTTATTTATTTCAATTAACCCGATTAAACATCACGATTCATTCGTCTTAAATTTTTTTAAAAAATTGGCGAGTCGTAATATAGCTGTAATAGTCAAACATCCTTTTCAATATATACAAGACGAACTTTTATTTGACGCTTTGGGTGTGATTGTTTGGAATGGAGCTATGGCTGTACATCAAGTATTTATCCAACAGTGCGAACGCTTAAAGGTCAATATTACCTACGGTGAATGTGGCTTTTTCCCCCAATCTGAGTTTTTTTATTTTGATAAAAACGGTGTGAATGATCAAAGCCAATTAAAAGTCGATAATTTGAGCTGGTTGAAAGATGACTGTATGCAAAAACTCGAAGTAGTTCGAGAGCAATTTTTTAAAGGCACCGGAGTCTATCCGAAAACTGATTATATCTTTGTCCCACTGCAAGTTCCGAATGATTCAAATATATTAACAAACTCTCGTTTTACCTCAGGTATGCAAGAGTTTATTGATTATATTGAAGATAGGTACATTGGAGAAAATATTATCTTTAAAGCACACCCAAAAGACAGAATGAAGTCTAGTTATTGCTTAAAACGTGGTGACTTTTCGGTAGAGGATAGTCGTAGTTTAATTATGTCTTCAAAACTAGTACATGGGATAAATTCATCCGTATTATACGAAGCTGCTTTAGGGCGAAAGACTATCGTAGCTGAAGGGAATTGTTTACTGAATACTTTTTTAGGTTCAGTCGATGCAATGTTAGCAGCCATTGTTGCTCGCCAGCATAGTGTGAATGATAGCTCATTTGATGCAGAAACGTTGCATCGTTTTAGTTATTTTAAAGAACCGTTAATTGAAGCTTTGGCGAACTAGATGAGTATGATTAATACATATAACATAACCACTAAATTTAAAGGGTAATTAGTAATATGATACTGGATACGACTTCAAATAAATCGCTCTACGTTGGTTGTGGAGAGGATCGTCGTGATGGATTTATGCATTGTGATACCAGAAATTTACCAGGGGTTGATTTAGTTTGTGATGCATGGGAAGTGTCTAAACATGTTAGTGGGCTAGAAGAGATCTACTCACGTCATATGTTGGAACATTTGACCTCTATGGAAGCTGATGCTGCATTACTCGATTGGCATCATTCATTAAAAATAGGTGGGAAAGTGTATATTGTGGTGCCGAATTTGGATCACCATATTCAGCAATGGTTAGATGCTGAGTGGAACGATGAGACAATTCAAGATCCAAAATCAAATGCTCGTTATGGCTTTGCTGGCTTATATGGATGGCAGCGGGAATGTAATCCTAGGCTAGATGATTATAATCAAAGTCATTGGGATGTGCACAAATCTGGATACAATAAAAAAAGGCTAAGGTATTTATTGGAAAGAGCTGGTTTTGTAGATATTCAGTTAAAGGTAAAAGGACAAGTGCACCTAGTTGCTACGGCAAAAAAATCGATGAATAAGGGGGAACGTCAAATTTCTTCAGATCTGAAGGGGATTAGAGAAGACCATAAAAATCGCTATGATTTTGCATGTGCGGTTTTGGCTGAGTATAAACCAAGCTCTATTCTCGATCTTGCCTGTGGTATAGGGTATGGTTCAAAAATGCTTGCAGATAAATTACATTGCTCTGTGACTGGGGTTGACATAGATAAAGGCGCAATTCAATGCGCCCAAAATAATTACCATTGCGCAAATGTAGAGCATGTGTGCGCCGATGCAAGAGAACTCGAATTTAAGAAAAATTTTGACGCTATAGTTTCCTTTGAGACTATAGAACATATCGATTTTGATAAATTACTTTTAACCAAGTTTTACCAATTGTTATCGTCAGGTGGCACCTTTATTTGCTCTACTCCCAATCAAGATGTCATGCCTTTTGATAAAGAAAAGTTTAAGTACCATGTTAAACATTATACCCCGACAGAAATTGCGTATCTCATTACTGATTGTGGATTTTCAATTGTTGGTACTTATACCCAAAAAGACCCTCGTTATGGACAGGTAGAGCTTGGTGACGATGGATGTTTTACTATTATGGTTTGTCAGAAACCGCTTTAGGCGTTTATGATAGATGATTAAAACATTATATTTCGGAAGGTAAAGTGGACTTAATATTCGGTAAACGTTGTGTTGTGGTTGCATCCTCTGGCTATTTACGAGGTCGAGGTAAAACATCTCGAGATTTTATTGAGTCATTCGATTTAGTCGTAAAAGCCTCTGATATGTGTGAAATACCTGATCCGCAAAATGAACTTGGGCGGCGCTGTGATATTTGGTATGGATTACCCAAAGTTCCTGCTTGGGAAGCCGATTTAGATGCATTAGTTAGGCAACGGGTTCAGCTAATAGTCCTACAGCCTCGGTTAGATAAGTACGCTTCAATTTGGGATTCCTGCCAGCAATGGCTTGACTCACAAATAATTGCGTTTCCATTACAGTATGAAGCCGCGGATGCCAAACATTATGAAAATTTGATTGAAGAAATTGGTTGTATACCATTTAGCGGTTTCTTCGCCATTCGCGATTTATTGCATCGAGGAGCAAGCGAAGTTTATGCTTATGGACACGATTTTTTTGAATCAGGGTATTTCAAAGACTCAGAAATATACGATGTAATTGATTCTGGCTGGCATTTGTTGGAACCTCAAATGTTGGCTATGTGGCAACTATTACAAACTGAACCGAGGTTCAAATGTGATGCTAATCTGCAAGATTTGTTAAATCGCAAATTTGCTTCCCAAGGCCCTTTAGAGAATGTCACTAATTTGTTTGGCAAGGAGCTTGAGCATTTTTCGCAATTAACGTCACTAGAGCGCACGCTAGTATTTAGGAGTTGTCGTGAGGAAGTGTTTAATCTGATTTTCGATACGCTTATCGATTTTACTCCTGCATCTTGCATTACATTGGTTTGCCAATCTGATTTTGTACTCAGCGAAAAATTAGCGAAATGCAATCTAATTAGAGTGTCCAGCAATACCTTTACAGAATATTCATTGTCTGCGGCTGATAACTTGTCGTTAGCACATTTTGATACGTGTTTTGTCCCGTACAACGGTCTCGCACTACATACCTATCTTGAAATATTTTTGAGCATCAAAGCGATAGGGATTAACACTGTAAATTTAATCAATACAAGAGGTGCTGTAAAGCGTCTGGATAATCTAGAGAAAATTATGCAAGACATCCAATATTATCTATCTATGAGAAGGGAATTCCGTTGTCTACAAGATCGTTATGATCGAAAGAAAGGGTTCTAAATGTGAGCATGGAAAAGCAAGAATTTACAATGAATAAAATTCTCATTATTGGTGCGGGTGAGATAGGAAGTCGTCACTTACAAGCTCTTACAAGATTGCCAACAGGTCATCATGTTACTATTTTCGACCCTAATCCATTAGCTTTGCAGCGTGCCCAAGGTCGAAAGGATGAAATGGACCCTTCAGAAATCCAGTCCTTTTATACTCAGGTTATGCCAGAGGCTGAAAACTTTAACTTAGCAATTATCGCTACTATGGCATCACATCGGTTCGACGCGTTTCTTCGCGCTATTGAATGTAATAAAATCGCCAATATTGTTTTTGAAAAAGTTCTTTTCCAATCTCTAAACCAAATTTACAAATGTGGACAGATATTAGAACAAAAAGGAATTAACGCTTGGGTGAATTGCCCGCGCAGAATGATGCCTGGTTACCAGAAAATTAAGCATCAAATAAAACCCAATACCGCCCTTAGTATTAAAGTCTCTGGAACCGATTATGGGTTAGCATGCAATGCTATTCATTTTATTGATTTGTTTGCGTATCTAATAGGCGATAAAAAAATTGATTTAATTGAGCAAAATTTAGTACCTGCAGTACACCAAGCTAAGAGAGCAGATTGTTTGGAGGTTTTTGGTAACATAATACTGAGTTCAGGAAATCATAAACTGGAATTTGATTGTCAGAAAGATGATGGTCTGGAGCGTATTGTTTTAGATATTGAATTTGAGGAGGGGCATTATCAGATTGATGAAATAGGAGGGGTTTGCCTATCGTCTGGTAAACAGGTAGGTAATATTAATAATGGTGAATTTGTGCTGCCATTACAAAGTGAGATGACCTATCAAACAACATTGGATATTCTGCAAACGGGGCAATGTCAGTTACCCAGTTACGCACAATCTGCAGTGCTACATGAGGTGTTGTTAAATTCATTGTTAAAATTCTTTGTATCGGTCGGTGCCTCAGAAGGAACGATATGTCCAATATCATGAAAAATACACCTGGAATGGTCTGGTTGATTGGCGCAGGTCCTATGGCGATTGACTATGCTAAAGTTTTACTTGCACAGCAGAGGCCTTTTGTTTGTGTAACTCGCAGTGATACATCTGCAATGGAATTTTCGACTCAGGTTAACTTGACTGTGCATTGTGGAGGAATAGATAAATATATTGCCTCTTTTCCCGCTATTCCAGAGCATGCAATTGTGGCAGCTGGTATCGAAAGCCTTGCCGATATAACTGAAACGTTAATTCGGTTTGGAGTTCGTTCCATTTTAGTTGAAAAACCTGGAGGGTTAGATAGGCAGCAAATAGCCAAACTCACAACGTTAGAAAAACAATATGAGGCTAATGTATACGTTGCTTATAATCGCCGCTTTTATGAATCAGTTAAGGTCGCACAAAAACTCATTGCGGCCGATGGTGGGGTGGTGTCGCTCAACTATGAAATTACCGAGTGGTCACACTTAATCGCAGAGCAAATGTTTGGCGCTGGAGTTAAGCATAATTGGTTCTTGGCTAATACTAGTCATGTGGTCGACTTAGCTTTTTTCATGGCAGGTAAACCGAAGCAGATATCTACGTATTCAACAGGTTCCACAGAATGGCATTCGCGAAGTGCAAGTTTTGCGGGAGCCGGCAGAACAACCCAAGGAGCATTGTTTAGTTATCATGGTGACTGGAATGGACCTGGACGTTGGAGTCTTGAGTTACTAACAAAAACTAGGCGCTTTATTTTTAGGCCTTTGGAGAAACTGCAGGTTCAATATATTGGAAGTATAGAATTAGAACCAGTTGAGATATCGGGAGAATTTGATGATATGTTTAAGCCGGGTTTGTATCAACAAACCTTGGCTTTTTTACAAGGAAACAGTGCAGAGTTATGTTCAATTTCGGAACAGTTACAAAACACTGAATTTTACCGTCAGATGGCAAATTATACTGAATGATAAAATCCTCAACTACACTCGATCGAGTAACGATCATTACCGTTACTTACAATAGGCAACAATACTTAGCCAGAGCATTTGAGTACTTATCTAAAGTTGCCATTCAAGCTGTGGTTAGCTGACGGGAGTCCTAAAGCTTATTCTGGTGTTATTCCCTCAAATGTAAAATACCTCCATCTTCCTAAATTGGATTTAATGGAAAGGTTGGCTTGTTTAACTGAACAAGTAGAGACTGAGTTTACAATTCAACTAGCAGATGATGACTTTTTAATTCCTGCAAGTATATCCAAGGGAATTGAATTTTTAGATGAGAATCTAGACTTTGTATCTGTACAGGGAAAATGCTTCGAGTTTCAACAATACTTCCCAGAAAGTGGCATTCAGTACTTTGAGGTGGGTGCTTATGCGAAAGAATACAGTCTTGATAACGAATACGTGAAGCTTAGATTAAACGCGCATATGAGCAACTATATGCACACATTCTATTCA
The DNA here is from genome assembly GCA_034111145.1 of Paraglaciecola sp. Taxonomy (GTDB): domain Bacteria; phylum Pseudomonadota; class Gammaproteobacteria; order Enterobacterales; family Alteromonadaceae; genus Paraglaciecola. The sequence goes on along the minus strand of JAWUXU010000024.1, from coordinate 4,153 downwards.
CTACAACGAAGCAATGTATGGAAAATGTTTACGCAAGACTTAGTACCTCATATGGCCAAATATTCTCTTTTTTATCAGTCAAAACCAGCGATGTTGGAGTTTTGCCAAACCTTGTAACATCAGGTAAGCATAAAGTTTTTTCAGAACCGTGGTTATTACGAGAGAATATACCGAATTCAGAAGGTCGTGCTGCAAGAATTTCCACTTCGGATAAACAATTTTCAGAGTTGTTTAGTTTGTACAGTAAATTGCTCGAGAGTTCTCATTGTGGTGGCTTTAATTGGAAAGTCCTGCTGCAAGATTTGTTTGACGGATACGTTTTTTTTGGTCGCAGTAACGCAAGCCGTGCAAATAATAAACAGTTTGTTTCTACCTTGGAGTTTTTGGCAAACGTTAATCAAACAAACCAGCTTCAACGGAATATTAATAAGGTTTTAAATACAATAGTTGAATTTGGACCTGCCATTCAAAAATGGATGCAAAAGGCATGTGATCCGGTCGAAATGTTATATGGTGTAGATTGGCGTGAGGACATGAAATTGAAGTTGTGAGTAATTGTTCAAGACCTCGACTTTTATGTTGTATTTGAAGCTGGCGATCATACAAGGGCACTCAACGAGTTGGGTCTCTTTGACAATAAACTTAAAGCAATTTCAGATAATAATAATAATAATAATATGTGGGGAACTACTTTTTGCGATCGCTCTTGTATTTCCCCTGATGATATTATGCACTTCTCTAAAAATGTGATCATTTCATCTAAAGACTTCGAAAATGAAATTGAAGTTGAAGTTCAACTGAAACAGAAGTTTGGAAACAATATAAATACCTATCGTTTGTACTAGTTGGCTTAGACATTTCTGTAAAGTTGAGAAATTGAATCAACTATACAACTCTCCAATACCTGCAATCCTTCAAACAAAGGTGTTTTGTCTATTGATAACGGTGGTGCAAGTTTAATGGACTCTCTTCCAGTATGAACTAGTAACAGACCTCTTTGCATAGCGAGCTCGCATATTGCGTCACACAATTCAGGTAAAGGTTGACCCGCTGGGTTTGCAAAAATAAGGGCGGCTAACAAACCCTTTCCATGAATCGAACTTAAGTGGTTAGGATATTTTTCGAGAAGTAGTTGCAAAAACGCGTGAAACCCAAGGCCTAGATTTTGAGAGTTTTCAATCAGGCCGTCTTCTAACATGGCCTTCATATTTGCTAATCCTGCCGCACAACATAACGGATTTGCAGAATGTGTGGAACTCATTGAGCCTACTTCTGGTAAGTCCATAACATCTGTGGAGCCCAATACTAAAGCTAATGGCAAACCAGAACTTGCACCTTTTCCGCAACATAAAATGTCAGGTTCAACATTATAATGGGTATAACCAAACAAAGTCCCAGTACGTCCAAATCCTGACTGCATTTCATCAAATGCGACTAAGATATTATGTTTTTTGGCGTAACGCATTAGTGCCTGTACAAATTCTACTGGATAAAAAACAGCACCCCAACCTTGAAATGTCTCAAGCATAAATCCGCAAATATCTTCTTCGACATCTAAATTTTGCTCTGCTAGTAGACTATCTATACTTTGTTGAAAAAATAATTCAGGGTCTTTTGCCACTTCCTTATCCCAAGGGTAGGGGAATGGGAGGTGATGAATATTGGGATCTTGATATTCAATCCACGCTTTGGCATCAGCATTACCCGTCATCATTTGTGCACCAAGTGTACGACCGTGGTAGGCTCCATCAAAACAAATAACACCCCCTCTTTTTTTACCGTTATTTTGCCCATTTAAACGCATGAGTTTAAGGGCAACTTCTGTCGCTTCGGTTCCGGCGCTAAGCATAAATGCTTTTTCAAATTGTGGTGCGGTATTCTCAATTAAGTATTCAAGATATTCGAGTCTTGCTTTATTAGCATAGGTATAAGTATGAAGTAATGGTTTATCTAATGACTCCCGTAATGCTTCGATAATTCTTGGGTTACCATGCCCCGCATTTGCAACAAAGATTGTGCTGGTGAAATCAATCCAAGTATTGCCCCATTGATCTGATACTTGAAAATCAACTGCTTTATCCCAAATTATTGGCATTTGGCCATGCATAGCGCGGGACTCTAACCTGTACATTTTTTCCAGCATTGGAATACTTTGCGGCACAGGGATAGGAGTTCTGATCGTTCTATATTTACTTTCTACTAAGGGTACAATTTGCGGGATATGAGTGAATGAACCACCAGCCATAATACTTCTCTATATTTTTGATTTTAGATGTTCAAGTAATTCTGAACCGTTTTTATCTATCTGATACCGGATATATTCAAGCTCTTCTTGTGAGTCGACTTCTGAACAAACTGGAGACTCAAATCCCAACATATTGATACCATGAATATTGTCGCTTGGAAGAACATGTGAGTGCCTTACAATGTCCACATATCCATCAGGTATATATACGTTCGAAAATGCCTCTTTGGGCATGTTGTATGACTCTTTATCGTCTGAACTTAATAATCCTTTAAAATACCCTTTCTGGTTAATTTGAAACCATTTTAATGGTGACTCAGGGGCTAAATGCCCTGACCGAAGAGATGTGGCTGCCGGTGAGATTAGAAACTTATTGATTGCTTGATCAATTATCTTGGGATCTCTAAGGGGGGTAGTAGGGCGTAAGTGAACCCATAATTCAGGTACTTCATGCTCATGCTCTTGCAGCCAGTTCATCGCGTGGACTAAAAAGCCCTTATCAGTGCAAGTATCCGTTGCGCACTCTTTTGGTCTTAAAAATGGGACTTCAGCACCATATCGGAGCGCGACATCCGCATATTCTTTAGAGTCAGTAGAGACGAGCACTCTGGATATATGTTGGCTCATTTTGGCCACGACTATACTATACGCAAGTAAGGGAAAGCCAGCGACATCGACAATGTTCTTGTCCTTAATCGACTTTGAGCCAGACCTAGCTGGGATAATAGCTATGATATCATTCATTTAATTCTCGCAGCCAGGGTTTAATCCAATTGAGTTGCTGACGAAATATTTCTACTCCCTCGTCATCTCGGTAGGCTTGCATGATGAATGGGCCCGAATAACATGTTTTTTTAAGAGCTTTGAAAAAAGAGGTAAAGTTAGTATTCCCAGATCCTAGAACAACAGGTCCGCCATTTAATTTTCTATCTTTAATATGAATATCGGTTATTTTTTCACCATAAGCAGCGAGCTCTTCTTTTGGATCATACCCAAGTGCTGCACTGTTACCCGTATCATAATTTACCGTAACGTAGTCTGAATCTATTGCTTCCAATAAGTCACAGAAAGAATGAGGATTTAAGTCCGTCTCCAAACTTAATCTAATTTTCTTTTGCTCAGCAAGTTTTATTGCGGGTGTAATATTATGAATAAATCTTGCCATATTTGATGCGGTGGCTATTGAAGCATCTTCTACACAAGGTATGACAATGTCTGACGTGCCTAACTGACTTAGCGAGCCTATCAGTTGACATAATATATCAAGACTTGACATTGTTACGTTGTCATCGGTGGTGTGTAACGGAAATTGCATAAAATAATCAGCACATATACTTTTAACGACTACACCACTTTCGGCAACATATTTTTGTACTTCTTGCAATCCACTTGGCGACATCAAAGGGTTAATCTGCACATCATTATGATCGAGAATAAATTCTATACAATCGAGACCTAATTCAGCCGCAATCTGAAATTCATGCTGCCAATATCCTAAAGGGTGAGCTTGATATCTTTTTTGAAACTTTGGTAACAATCTACCTTGGATTACACCTATCAGAAGTGGCTTAGACATAATTATTAATCACTGTTTTTAGATTTTATTGAAATACATGACTGCTTTTTAATCGATTACGCTTTTGCCAATGACCAACTAAGGTGCTCTCGAAGTTTTTTTGCAATTGGGATTTCGGCATCAATAATACGCTTAACACCATCACCCATAGCCACTTCAATTTTTCTTACCGCTCCTACTAACTGTCTCAGACCTTCAGGCTCAATAGATGCAGCTTGATCAGAACCATACATCGTCCTATCTAAGGTAATGTGGCGTTCAAGTGATGTGATATCCATGGCTGTAGCGGCATACGATATCGCTAGTCCATTTTCATGGCCACTATAGCCAAC
>JAWUXU010000023.1:0-35098 GCA_034111145.1 Paraglaciecola sp. | reverse complement strand
AGAATTTTGTATACATCTTCAGCGCTAATATGTTGATTTTCAGGAAGTTGTAGAATCTCTAAAATCTTTAAACGTGGCAGAGTGACTTTTAATCCTGCTTTCTTGAGTTCTTTATTTTGATCCATTATTTTACTTTCATATTAAAGTGATAGAACATTATAGGGTGGATATTTGAATTTAAAAGCTATTTACTATAATTCGCAATAAAAAAGGAGCTTCTGCTCCTTTTAATGTATTGAGCTAAATGAACTTGTTAAGCTAACTCGGCCAAGCAAAGCTCGTCGTGAATTTGTTTACACCAACTTTTTACTCGTTGTTCGGTAAGTTCAGGTTGACGGTCTTCATCAATTCCTAAACCGACAAAATGGTGTTCATCAGCCATACCTTTAGACGCTTCAAAGTCATAACTTTCAGATGGCCATTGACCAACCAAGACGGCACCTTTAGCTTCAACAATATCTCTTACCATGCCCATAGCATCTAAGAAATATTCTGCATAATCTTCTTGGTCACCGCAACCAAAAATGGCAACTAACTTATCTTGAAAATCAATAAGTTCAAGTTCTGGAAAAAAGTCATCCCAGTCACATTGTGCTTCACCATAATACCAAGTCGGAATACCGAAGAGTAATAGGTCAAATTCAGCAATATCTTCTTTGCTGCTTTTAGCTATGTCTTTAACGTCTATTAGGTTTTTGCCTAATTCTTTTTGGATCATCTTAGCAATATGTTCTGTATTGCCAGTGTCGCTGCCGAAAAATAGTCCCACACTTGCCATGATTACTTATTCCTCAACTTAAATATAAATTCAATATGGTTCAACCAAAGTTAGACTCTTAAAAAATCAGCCTTCGATAACCCATTGCATAATGCCCTTAAATATAAATCCAGTGGCACCTAAAAACAGCACAAAATACACAACAACTTTACCGATAAGCGGTACATTATTTTTTTTAAGCACATCATGAACAACGTAAACCATCAATATAAATAGGCCTGTCATCGCAAGGTTTAAACCTATTGCTTCTATTTGCTCATAATGTTCACTTAACATGTACTTTGGTCAGCTCCCTAAAATCTGGCGCATATTAGCATAGAGTCCTTACTATGAAAATTGCTCTGAGTAACAGCACTCTTATTTATTTTATTAAAAATGCCAATACTATTTTGGCACACGAGTCGGGTTTCTCAGCATGTAACCAATGGCCTGTGCCACTTATCATCTTATACTGACTATTGGGGAACAGTTGAACCACCGCTTTTTTATGTTCAGGCAGTAAATAATCTGAATCCTCGCCCTTAATAAATAAAACTGGGGCTAAATAGGGTTGTACCGATGTTATTGCTGCTGATAATTTTGTATAGTCCCTTAGTAATAATTCTAAGTTAAAGCGCCATTTCCAAATGTTGTTTTCGTTATACAAACTTTTCAATAAAAATTGTTTAGTTGAACTTTCTTCAATATATTTTGACAGCGCTAAATCTGCTTCCTTACGGCTTGTAATATCTGTTAACGCCACATTGTTTAAGCCTTGAAACACATTTGAGTGACGGGATGTATATTCAACTGGTGCAATATCCAATACGATCAAGTGACTAATTAGTTCATGCTGATTAAGAGCAAGTTGCATTGCTACTTTACCACCTAAAGAATGTCCAACTATGCTTAATTTTTCTATTTCAAGACTTTGAACCAATTCAAAAATAAGTTTAGCGTACTGATCAAAACTAAAGGTCTGAGTAAAAGCAGATTTTCCATGATCAGGTAAATCTATGGACAACACCTGATATAATTCAGTAAATTGTCTACGTAATGCTGATAAATTATCCAAATTTCCAAATAAACCGTGGATCAGCATTAGCCAGGGTTTATTTGGGCAGTCTGAATGTATTTGATAATTAACTGAGCTCATAAAATACTTAACAATTCCTTAAACAGAAATAAAGGGGAGATCCCCCTCACCAGTTCCTTACATTACATATTTGGATAATTAGGTCCACCAGCACCTTCAGGTACTACCCACATGATGTTTTGGGTAGGATCTTTAATATCACATGTCTTGCAGTGCACACAGTTTTGGCCGTTGATTTGGAGCTGTTTTTCACCTTGCTCAGTTTCGATTATTTCGTACACCCCTGCAGGGCAATAACGCTGAGCAGGCTCATCATATAATGCTAAATTAACGGTGATAGGTACTGAGCTATCTTTTAATTTTAAGTGACATGGCTGTCCTTCTTCATGGTTAGTATTGGATAAAAATACAGAAGACAGTTTGTCAAAGCTCAAAACACCATCGTGTTTAGGGTAATCAATTTTGACACAGTCTTTAGTTTTTTTAAGCTGAACATGATCGGGTATATCGTCTTTAAACGTTAAAGGCAGATTGCCCTTAAACCAGTTTTGTTCGAGAGTGTTGAAAGCACCGCCCAAAAACGTACCGAATTTGTGCAGGGCAGGGCCAAAGTTACGTGATCTAAATAACTCATCATACAACCAAGAATCTTTAAATTTCTGAGTATAACTAGTCAATTCTTGTGATAGAGCTGCATCAGCTTGGCTTAACACCTCCATCAATGATTCTGCGGCTAATAGCCCAGACTTCATAGCAGTATGATTACCTTTTATTTTGGCGAAATTTAAGGTGCCAGCATCACAACCTAGCAATAAACCGCCTGGGAAAGTCATCTTAGGTAAAGAATTAAAGCCACCTTTAGCAAGCGCTCTTGCACCATAGGACACACGCTTACCACCTTCAAGATATTGTTTAAATACAGGGTGATGTTTAAGTCTTTGGAATTCGTCAAAAGGGCTTATGTGTGTATTGCTATAGTTCAAATCTAATATCAGCCCGACTAATACTTGGTTATTTTCTGCATGGTAGAGGTAAGAGCCACCTGTTGCATCAGTCATTGGCCATCCAGCCGTATGTACAACCAAACCCTCTTGGTGTTTGGCGGGATCAATATCCCAAATTTCTTTAAAACCAATGCCATAATGTTGAGGAGATTGTCCCTTATCTAACTCATACTTTTCAATGAGCTGTTTACCTAAGTGCCCACGGCAACCTTCTGCAAACACAGTATATTTTGCTTTTAATTCCATACCGGGCATGTAAGAGTCTTTTGGTTGGCCTTGTTCATCAATTCCCATATCGCCAGTTATTACACCACCAACACTGTCATCTTCATTGAAAAGGACTTCCGATGCAGCAAAACCGGGAAATATTTCAACACCTAACGCCTCTGCTTGTTCGGCTAACCATCGACATACATTAGCCATGCTAACGATATAATTTCCATCGTTATGCATAGTTTTTGGTGTCATTAAATGAGGGATTTTTATCCCTTTATTTTCATTACTAAGCCAATAAATGTCGTCTGCAGTAACTGGAGTATTGAGAGGCGCGCCTTTTTCCTTCCAATCTGGGAATAATTCGTCTAAAGCCCGTGTTTCAAATACTGCACCAGATAAAATATGTGCACCTACCTCAGAACCTTTTTCAACTACACAAACCATTAATTCTTGTTTTTTTTCCTGGGCAAGTTGCATCAACCGACACGCAGTTGACAGACCAGCAGGGCCAGCACCGACTATTACAACATCAAACTCCATCGATTCTCTTTCCACTTGTTTGTCCTCTTTTAAATTTATTTATTCATAAAAATGCATCTTACTATTCATAAAAATGTATCAAACTATTCATAAAAAAAATAGTTATGAACCTAATATATAACCACAATTTAGTCGGAACAAGATTGTTTTTACACCATGTAAAGCTTTAATTAGGATCAAAATCAATACAACTAAAGACAATGCTTGAGGTATTTGATATTTTGATAAATTCATTAAAAACACATGTTAAACAACCACTTAATTATTTTAAAATAATTAAATTAGGTGATATTAATACCAAGCCAGCACATATACTATGACATATATTACGTGTTAAACCCCTTATAGTATCAACCAATTACAAATTGATATCATAGTTGACGTCTACGTCAACACAAAGTAAATTGTTGTCATCCAGATTTGGGCTACAATTTAACTCAAATTATAAACTTGTTACCTGTAAAAAGAGGTGAAAATGAAAATACTTGTGCCTGTAAAACGCGCCATTGATTACAACGTAAAAGTCAGGGTTAAACCGGATAATAGTGCTGTTGATTTAACCAATGCAAAAATGTCAATTAATCCATTTTGTGAAATTGCTGTAGAAGAAGCTGTACGCTTAAAAGAGAAAGGCGTTGCAACTGAGATAGTGGTTGTTTCTATTGGTGATAAAAGTTGTCAAGAGCAAATCCGCACCTCTCTTGCACTAGGTGCTGACCGTGGTATTCAAATTGATACAGACTTAACGCTTGATTCGTTACAAATTGCCAAGTTACTGCAAAAAGTGGTTGAAGAAGAACGCCCTGATTTAGTTATTTTAGGTAAACAATCCATTGATTCAGATAATAATCAAACAGGCCAAATGTTGGCAGCACTAACAGGCATGGCTCAAGGTACGTTTGCATCTGAAGTTTCAGTCGATGCGGGCAAAATAAAAGTCATCCGTGAAATTGACGGTGGTTTACAAACTATTGAACTGACTTTACCTGCAGTTGTAACAACTGATCTAAGGTTAAATGAGCCACGTTACGCATCCTTACCTAATATTATGAAAGCAAAGCGCAAGCCTCTAGTGGTTAAGCCTGCTGCTGATTACGGTGTTGAGTTAACATCAGGTGTGAAAGTTTTAAAAGTCGAGGCGCCTGCGCAACGCAAAGGCGGTATTAAAGTAGCAAATGTTGCTGAGTTGGTCGAAAAACTTAAAAATGAAGCGAAGGTGATCCAATGACTATTTTAGTTTACGCAGAACATGATAACGAAGAACTTAAAACCGAAACCCATAAACTTATGCACGCGGCGTCACAAATAGGTGGTGAAATACATTTATTAGTCGCAGGTTTCGGATGTGAAGCTATAGCAACACAAGCTGCTAAAATTGACGGCGTAAGCAAAGTTTTATTGGCTGATAATGCTGAATATGCACAGCAAATGGCGGAAAATATTGCTGATTTGGTAACTGAACTAGGCAAAGGAGCTAGCCATGTGATGGCGGCAGCTACAACTACTGGCAAAAATTTCATGCCAAGAGTCGCAGCCTTATTAGATGTTGCGCAGATTTCTGACATCATAAAAGTTGAAAGTGCTGATACCTTTTTACGACCTATCTATGCAGGTAACGCAATTGCCACTGTGCAGTCTTCTGATAAAATAAAAATTATTACTGTAAGAACCGCTACATTTGATGCCGCGGGTGAAGGTAACTCAGCATCCATTGAAGTCTGCACAGTGGTGAAGGCTTTAGATAAATCTGTTTTTGTTTCTGCTGAATTAACTGAGTCTGAAAGACCGGAATTGACCGCGGCAGATGTAATAATCTCTGGTGGTCGTGGTATGCAAAATGGTGATAACTTCAAATTACTCGATGGTATTGCTGATAAACTTGGTGCGGCAATGGGTGCTTCAAGAGCTGCTGTTGACGCTGGTTTTGTTCCAAATGATATGCAAGTAGGTCAAACAGGTAAAATTGTTGCACCCAACTTATATATTGCGGTAGGTATCTCAGGGGCCATTCAACATTTAGCAGGAATGAAAGACTCTAAAATCATCGTTGCCATCAACAAAGACGAAGAAGCGCCTATATTCCAAGTTGCTGATTATGGTTTAGTGGGTGATTTATTTGAAATATTACCTGAGCTTGAAGCTGCTTTATAAGCTACATTAAGAACGTTTTGTTAAAGCCATGGTTATCTAAGCCATGGCTTTATTGTTGGGAGCATTTTAAAATTATGTCTACTAATATACTCAGTAAAGACTCCAACAATATCTGTGTAATATCGGTTTTAAAGACCTACCTGAAGTAATTAATCATTAAATCTTCTTTACACTTAATTAACGATTACGTGAATGTTTAAAAAACATTCAATTTATCTGTTTTATTGTTGTTTAGTGGCTGAGCAATTTAATTTTTTTTTATAATAAGTTAGAAAAAATATCAGCCGTTATTTTCTCATATAATCAAATAGATGTAATTTTTAATAAGCTCAGCAATAATATTTTAATGATTTTGGATCCCAGTCCCATGTATTTTTGAGAATGATTATAATTAAAACAGAATATTGAACGTTACTAGTGTTGAGCGAATTTAAGTCCCAGATAATTAACTTTTATTATTTAGATAATATCTTTATCAGAAGACGTTACCCATAGAATTGAAGTTGATATGATTCTATGGGTAACTTACTTTTTCATTTGTAGCAATACTGTTTACGCCAATTTGTGCACAGCGAATACTGAGTTGAGCGAGGTAATTTATATCACAGCCTCAGAAAACGGCTTTACTCCAGCTACTATGGTTAAATAAAGATAGTTGATAAATCAATTGATGAACCGATTTGTTGCCATGAAAAGTCCTGAATTTTACTGTTCCACATTAATTTTCAGCTAGTGGTTGGGGTATAATTTTTCAGGATATTGGTCGCACTGCTTTGCGCCGATTCGCCTTATAGAAGAGCGTAATGTTGTGGTCTGCATGGTGATCTAAAATCTGTTCTAATTTGTGACTAATATTGGAACAAATTCTAATCTGCTCCAATTGTGGCCATGTTGAACGTTCACCTTGTGTCACTAATTCTTTGATTTCATCTGAGGTGAGTTGCCCCAAGAGTTTTTGAGGCTTGACAAAATGAAAGTTAGGAACAATGTTCACATCACCTTTGTAATCTTGTGCCACAATAGAATAAAAGGTGTTCATAATTTTACCAATATCCGGAATTCTACGCAGATAACGCCGACTAAATTGTTCACCACTCTTTAATAATTCATGGGATACTAAGCGTATAATTTTTTTGGCGCTTTTGGGCATGGGTATATATTGCTCACCTTTAATAATTGCCAACGCTAACGGGTTCGCCTGACTAACGATATAATGGTTAACACCATAAAGTCTTGCTAGCCTTTTTTTAGGCAGATCGTCCGTAACTGCTCCGTCTACCCATCGACGGTCTGGCAAGTATGGCTGAGTCTCGCCATAGACATTTTTAGCCATCAGCATAACAGGCGAAAAAACGCCAGGTACCGCACAAGATGCCATCACAGCAGTTCTGATATAAACATTAGGAGAAGTGACCGCATTCATCAATCTGGAAGTCTGGTGCTCTTCGGAGGGCGCGATAGTAATGCTAATCATTCTGCCCGTTTTTTCGTATGCTTCCTGAAAAGTGATATTTGGAATAACGGCTTCCAATGTCATTTTCAATGAAGCAGAATCCACCTGAGCCCGCATCAGTCGTTTTTGCATAGTGTCTATATTACTAAGTTGTAAAGGGTCAATCAGAATGTCACCTTCAAGAGCAAGGGTTAGTTCGTCATCTGTATAGGTCCCAAGGACTGCAGCAAATATTGAACCGGCACTTGATCCGGAAATGACATTAGGTAGCAACTGGTGTTCGATTAACGTCTTTATAACGCCAAGGTGAAAATGTCCCAAAGATCCTGCACCACTTAACATTAAGGCTGAACGCCCAAAACAGCGGCTGGCACGCTCAAAAAAATCCAGCTTATCCTCCCTTTTAATCTCCATAGACTCCGGGATAGTAGAAATGTGGTCAAGGGCGTCGACGATTTCATCAACATACTCTTCAATTAATCTCTTTGTGCCAAATTTTGCGCATTTATGCAGGATAAGTTTACCCATGCCACCCTGATTTCCATGGATACCCTCATTTAGTGCGAAAAGTAAGCCAATATCATCCTTCTCCTGTCTAAGTCTTCTAAGAATATCGATTCTGGTGCGAATGTTTAGGTGATCATAGCTATTTGATACTTCTTTATGTCTCCATGCTTCCAGTCCAGAAACTGAATCATGCTGGAGCGCGGCTTGCTTCCAATCAGCATAACTATTAGCACGACGCATTTTTCGTTCAAGACGAGTCAGAGATATACTGGAAGATATTGAGAACATAAGTTCAAACTCCTTAAAAATAACAACAATTATGAGCCAAAAGAAGTATAGCGCTTTATTTTTCAAACCAACTTGTCATCACATGGCTTTTATAGACAAGTCAACTAACACCCTATTTTCGATCATAATGTCTGCTAGGCTGTTTGTTAAGATAGGCCAGAATTAAAATTAATTGATAAATATAGAATAAGAGGATGAAATCACATAGCGAATTCACCTCCCTAAGACTTTTTCCTTAAACCTGTACAACCGAATTATCAGCAAAAGATATTGGCGATGGAATATATGAATCTGCATCCCAATCATTCTCCCATGCTTTATCATCTAGCAAATATCTAAACTGGTACTGGGAGTCTTTGGTTAAATTTACAGTAGTAATAAAGCCCCCATCTTTTAGCTTTTTCATTGGCGGTGATGACAGATCCCACTGATTAAAATCACCCACTAAACGTACCACATCCGCTTCATGTGCTTGTTCTTTGGATAACTTGAATGTGACCTTACACACTGATTTAGATTTTAAATATTGTTTTTTAAAAGCCATGGTATTCTCCTGTTAAACTGATTTATAAACTAAATAGCTGTTGAATAGCGCTGTTTATTAATGACTAAAATTTTCAAAAAAGGGCAGTAAAGTAACGCTTTGGTGCAATCAAAATATTGCCTTCAAAATATTGACGTAATAAATTATATTATTGATATACATTGTATCTATACCTTTATTGTATTTACTCAAACACAAGTGTAGTAAGTTCACCGACAAATTATTTCAATTAGCCTTAATAGTGTTTAGTCCATTGCAAAAAATATGCAAAAGTTTGTATGATTAAAAATTAAAAATTAACGTTTAAACTTTTTTGCATATTGGCTGGGAGACAGCCCAGTATGTTTTTTAAATAACCGAGTAAAAGAACTGAGGTCGTCATAACCTACTTGGGTCACAATTCTTTCGACGCTATTGTGTGTTGTTTCAAGTTGTTTTTTAGCTGCTTCAATTCTTAAAGTTTGTAAATATTCTAATGGATTTTGTTCGGTGGCTTTTTTGAATCTACGATTGAACGTTCTCAGCGTCAGGTTAACCAATAATGGTAAATCACTCACCGCTATTCTGTGACTGTAGTTTGCTTCTAGCCATTTTTGGACTGTCAACACATCAGGATCTTGATGATATTTTTTGGTTAGAATATTTGCATAGGCAACCTGTTCGCCACGATAAATATCTATGACATGTGCCTTTGCGGTTGTTGTAGCAACATCACGGCCGCAATACCGCTCAATTAATAATAGAGTTAAATCAAACCATGCCATTCCTCCACCAGAGCAGTAGATATTTTGTGAGCTGGTAATCATTTTCTCAGCATGTAAGTTTACTTGTGGATAACGAGATCTAAATAAACTGGCATAACCCCAGTGAGTGGTGGCCTCTTTGCCATCTAATATGCCTGCTTCAGCTAATAAAAATGCACCGCTACAATTACTCGCAATATCAGATCGATTAACAAAGTGCTTTTGAATATGTGCCAGTAAAGCTTGGTTGTTTTGAATTACGCTAATTATTTCACCGCCGATAGTCGGGATAAGTAATAAGTCTGTGTGATTGACATCTTCAATCGCAATATGGCTATTGATTACCAATTGATTAATACACCGTACAGGGCGTTTTTTTATCGATGCAATTTGTACCTCAAAAAATGGTGATGGTTGCTGACCTTGCATACGTTGCCATGTCACACCAGCTAACGCGAACAAGTCTAGTGCGCCAGTAATAGCACTAGCATAGGCTTGATCAAAGCCAAGAATGGTTACTTTAAACACTGTAAATAACCGGAGTGATTAGTCACAGATAACACCTCTTTATAACTGTCATAAATGACCATTAATATGTCATATATGACAATAATAGCATAATGATTTTTTTGTCAATCTAACGGTATATATTAGTTAAGCTGCAAATTTCGTCTGTAATCACTTAAAAAGGTTAAGTTATATGAACAATGAACTGGTCAAACGTAAAGAATTAGCGTTTCAATTATACGAAGTATTGGATACAGAAACCCTTTTTGGGCGTGAAAGATTTGTCGAACATAATCGCGAAACATTTGATGCGGTGATGGATATCGCAAATAAAATAGCCACTGAAAAATTTGCCACCCACAATGCTAAAGGTGACGCCAACGAGCCAACCTTTGATGGTCAAAAAGTACATATGATCCCTGAGATAAAAGAAGCCTTCGATGCATATGTTGAATCAGGTTTAATTGCTGGCAGGTTTGACTTTGATGAAGGTGGTATGCAACTACCAGAAACTATTATGACCGCCTGTGCCGGTTATTTTATGGCCGCTAACCCTTCCAGTACCGGTTATCCATTCTTAACCATTGCTGCTGCAAACGTCATACGCAACTTTGCTTCACAGCAGCTAAAAGATACTTTTATGCCTAAAATGTTAACGGGTGAATTTACCGGTACTATGGCACTAACTGAACCTCATGCTGGCTCGTCTTTGGCTGACATTTATACCACTGCATTTAAACATGCAGATGGCAACTATCGCCTCAAGGGTAATAAAATTTATATTTCTGGGGGCGATCATGAATTGTCTGACAATATAGTGCATTTGGTTTTAGCTAAAATCCAAGGTGCTCCAGCGGGTGTCAAAGGTATTTCATTATTTGTCGTTCCTAAGTTTCGCCTCGATGAATCTGGAAACCCAGGAGAGCGAAATGATGTGGCTTTGGCTGGTCTTATTCATAAAATGGGATATAGAGGCACTACCTCTACCGCTCTGAGTTTCGGCGAAAAAGAAGACTGTCACGGATACTTGATAGGCGAAGAGCATCAAGGTTTACGTTATATGTTCTTAATGATGAATGAAGCGCGTTTAGGTGTGGGTTTTGGCGCTGCCATGATAGGTTATAGTGGTTACCAATATTCCTTAAAGTATGCCAAAGAGCGCACTCAAGGACGTGTTGCTCCAAACAATAAACCTACGGATAAACCTGCTACCATTATTCAACATGGTGATGTCAAACGTATGCTGTTGGCGCAAAAATCCTATGTTGAAGGAAGTATGGCGCTATGTTTTTACGCGGCTAGATTAGTCGATGATTCACTCACACTCACTTCAGATGATGAAAAAAGACAAGCATCTGAATTATTGGATTTATTGACGCCAATTGTTAAAGCTTGGCCATCTGAGTATGGGCCTAAAGCGAATGATTTGGCAATCCAGGTACTAGGTGGAGCTGGTTATACCCGTGAATACCCTGTTGAACAGTGTTGGCGTGATAATAGACTGAATCCAATTCACGAGGGAACTAACGGTATTCAAGCATTGGATTTGTTAACGCGTAAGCTTTGGCAAGCTAATGGCTCTGGGCTGAAATTATTACAACAAAGAATGGAAAATGATTTTTCCAAAGTAACAGGTTCAGAAAGTCAGAAATTAATCGCAAATTTATTGCCTTATATAATACAGATGCAGTCTTTGTTACCTTTGCTTGGGCAACACTTAAAGTCTGAAAAACAGCCTGTTTTGTTAGCTAACGCAACTTGCTTTATGAATATATTTGGCCAAGTTGTAATGAGCTGGTTGTGGATACGACAGGCAAATGTGGCAGAAAACGCCTTAGCAGGTATGGGATTATCTGAGGAGGATCAGGCGTTTTATTTCGGTAAAGTTCAAACTGCTAAATATTTTGTACGCTGGGAATTGCCTACTATTCAAAGAGATATTGCATTGCTGAATGACATGGACGATAGCTGCAGTGGAATGAAAACAGAGTGGTTTTAACTGATTTTCAACCACATTAAGAAAGTCATATAGATATGGAGTAATTATGAAAAACAAACAATTTTTATTAGCATCAAGACCTGTTGGCACACCTACTAGGGAAAACTGGGACTTGGTAGAAACCGATGTGGCAGAATTAACAGACAATCAAGTCTTGGTGCAAGTGGAATATATTTCACTAGATCCTGCCATGCGTGGTTGGATGAATGAGGGTAAATCCTATATAGAACCGGTGCAAATTGGTGCAGTTATGCGTGCTGGCACTGTCGGTAAAGTCATTAAGTCCACTAGCAGTCAATTTTTTGAAGGTGATTATGTATATGGTCATTGTGGGGTACAGAAATATGCTGTAGTAGATACAGAGGGCCTGCACAAAGTAGACCCAAGTTTAGCCCCGTTGGAGCGTTATTTAGGTGTGTTGGGTATGCCCGGAATGACCGCTTATTTTGGTTTGTTAAATACAGGTTTACCCGAAGCTGGTGAGACGGTAGTGGTGTCTGGTGCAGCTGGAGCAGTAGGTTCAGTGGTAGGTCAGATAGCTAAGATAAAAGGTTGTCGAGTAATTGGCATTGCTGGCGGGTCAGAAAAATGTGCTTACCTAGTGAATGAATTAGGTTTTGATGCAGCCATTGATTACAAAAATGAGAACGTGAAAAAGGCGCTGCGGGTTGCTTGCCCCAAGGGTGTTGACGTCTATTTTGACAATGTCGGCGGTGAAATACTCGATGATGTCTTAACTCAAATACGTATGAAAGCGCGAATAGTTATCTGTGGAGCTATCAGCCAATATAACAATACAACGGCTGTAAAAGGGCCATCTAACTATCTTACTTTACTGGTAAATAGGGCGAGAATGGAAGGCATAGTAGTATTTGATAATATCGCAAATTATTCTAAAGCGGCAACTGAAATGGCTGGTTGGATAGCTGAAGGCAAATTAGTCGCGAAAGAACATGTTGTTAAAGGTATTGAGCATTTCCCAGAAACATTATTGATGTTATTCAATGGCGAAAATATGGGTAAATTAGTATTAAAAGTAGATGCAGACTAATAATAACAAGTCAGTCACGTATTCAGAAAATAATTGAGATCCTATAAATAGATCTTATGAAAAGAGAGATTTTATGAAAAATGATATTTTTGATTTAACCGGCAGAGTAGCTTTAGTAACGGGTGCAAGCCGTGGTATTGGTGAGTCTATCGCTCGATTGCTTGCAGCCTATGGGGCTAGAGTCATTGTTTCTAGTCGCAAAATTGATGGTTGTGAAACCGTAGCACAAAGTATCCGCGACGAGGGTGGCGATGCGATAGCTATGGCTTGCCATGTGGGTGAAATGACGCAGATTGAAAACGTCTTTGGACAAATCAACGAGAAATACGGACGTTTAGATATATTAGTTAATAACGCAGCAGCTAATCCTTATTTCGGACATATTTTAGATACTGATTTAGCCGCCTTCGATAAAACAGTCGATGTGAATATTCGTGGATATTTCTTTATGTCCACCGCAGCTGGAAAAATGATGAAAGAGCAGGGAGGTGGTGTCATTTTAAATACTGCATCTATTAATGGTATATCACCGGGTATGGGACAAGGTATTTATTCGATTACTAAGGCGGCTGTTATCAGCATGACTAAATCTTTTGCAAAAGAGTGTGGAGGCCTCAACATTAGAGTTAACGCTTTATTACCAGGTTTAACCGAAACCAAATTTGCTTCAGCACTGACCAGCAACGACAAAATACTTAAAACAGCACTCATGCAAATACCACTAGGAAGAACTGCGCAGCCTGATGAGATGGCGGGTACTGTTTTATATTTAGTCTCTGATGCATCTAGCTACACTACTGGAGCCACTGTGGTGGTTGATGGCGGGTTTTTAAGTTAAATTTTCTTTTAGAATAAAATTTTAATAATGGCAACTACTATAGTTGCCGTTTTCATTCATTTTTATGTGAAAGGAAAAGCGTGTCTTGTATTTTGAGTAACAGTAAAAATTCAGTACTCATTGTTAGCGATATATTTGGAATGTCTGCCGCCTTTTTATCATTGCTAAAAGATATTAGTATTATCGACATTGCAGTCGTTATATCACCTTATGAGCACGTTCAAACATATTTCGAGAATGAACAACAAGCGTACCAATGTTTTCAAGATAACGGCGGGATGGATGCTTATATTTTGAGCGTGGCTGAGAGTTTAAAATCTAATTCAGGTATAAAAAAAATAGTGGGTTTTAGTGCTGGTGCTGCAGCAATTTACTCAGTTATGTCAAATCTAACCAAGAATGATATTCAGCTAACTTTGTTTTACCCAGGCCAAATTCGTCATTTTTTAAATCTACACCCCAGTAGTCCATGTCACATTATCTTCCCTGAGTCAGAATCTCACTTTTTACTACCAGATATTATTAAGGTGCTAAAAAAACAATCAAATATTAAGGTAGAACAAAATATCTATCAGCATGGATTTATGAACAAGGATTCAAAGTCCTTTGATCTAACTGCTTATAACTATTATTGTCAGATGTTAAGAGCATGTCTTACAAATAGATCGTAAACACTTCACGTTAGTGTAAATAGTGCGTATCGTAAGGCACTAAAATCTATATGTATTTTGAATTTATTTTTTTGCTAAATGCTCCATCATTACGGTTTAATAGAGTTGTTGACTATTTCGATATTATCTAAGGTTTACCCCATGCTCAAACTGAATAAAAAAGGCCTATTATTAGCCAGTGTCACCACTTTGTTACTTGCCTGTTCGGCAACCCAAACAGCTGTTCCCATTGTTAGTCAGTCCGAAGCGACACAATCAAAGCTAATTAAAGCCTCGAAGTTAACAACAAACAATGCTCAGTCAACGTTATTAACCCTAGAAAAAATCATGGCTGATCCTGATTGGATAGGTCGCAAACCTAGCTCTGCATATTGGGCCGATGATAACCAAAGTGTCTATTATCAACAAAAACAGCAAGTTTCACCTTTGTCTGACTTATGGATGAGACCTATAAATCAAAAAGGTAATGGCACTAAAGTTGAATTGAACCAGTTGCATGTACATGCCTATAAAAAGCGAATATTAAATAAAAATAAAGACACTGCCGCTTGGGTATTTGAAGGTAATATTTTTGTTAAAAGTCTGATTAACAATAAGCTAAAGCAACTCACAAAAGATAATAGGCAGCCAAATAACTTAGTTTTTCTAAATGACGGGCGCTTAAGTTTTCAAAGTGACAATGCTATATATGCCATTCATCCTGAACATGGTTTATATGAGCAACTAGTTTCATGGGAATTTGCCGAGAAACCCACTGCGTTAAAAGAGCCAGAGGATTATATTGCTGAGCAACAACAGCAACTAATTGAAGTGGTGGCACTAAAACGTCAGCAAAAAAAATTACGTTTTGAAAAAAAACAACAACTTCTAGAGCAAAACAACACCCTTGTGCCCGCTAATTTTTATTTTTCCGTAGATAATGAAACCGTAGAAGCGAGTTTATCACCTAATGGCAAGTGGCTAGTGTTGGTCGAACGAGAAGAATCTAGTTGGCGTGATGAAGATGACATTATGCCTAACTACATTAACGAAAATGGGAGAATAACTAGCGAAAATGTACGCAGCAGAGTTGCAGATGCAGAACCGACCCAGCATAGTATTTGGCTACTTAACCTTGCTAACAGATCACAACAAAAACTCAGCTATAACAGTTTGCCTGGATATAATGAAGACGTATTGCAAGCAGTGAAACGAGAAAACGCTGAAGCTAAGGGGGAAAAGTATATTGCCAATCGCCTACCTAGAGATATTAGCCTTATACGAGGGTCGCAAAGTGCTATTCAATGGCATAATGGCGGTGAAAAAGTGGCCATTATGCTTGAAGCATGGGACAACAAAGATAGGTGGCTGACAACAGTTGACACTGATAACGCGACTTTAGTCAATCAACATCGATTACATGATGATGCTTGGGTTAATTACAGATTCAATAGTTTTGGCTGGTTAAATAATAGTTCTGAACTGTACTATCTATCTGAGGAAACAGGCTATTCACACTTATATTTTAAACCTTTAAAAGGTCAAGCAAGAGCAATGACTTTCGGTAATTTTGAGGTTGACTCTCTAACCTTAACCTCCAACGATCAATTTATGTATTTTAAGGGAAATAAAAAACACCCAGGTATATATGAGATATATCGTATTGCTTTAAGCGACAACAAATTAGAAGAATTAACCAATTTAAATGGCATGACAGATTATCAATTAAGCCCAGATGAAGAGTCATTGTTATTGACTCATTCCAGCTTAATTCGCCCACCAGAATTGTATTTACAGTCGGTTAATAACCCGTCAGTAATGCAGCTTACCCAAACGGTTAGTCAAGAATTTCTTGATATCAATTGGCTTGCACCCGATATAGTTCCGATTAAATCTTCGCATACTGAGCAACCGATATATTCCCGTGTATATACGCCCCGTGATATGCAGCCCGGCCAGAAATATAAATCGGTAGTGTTTAATCATGGTGCAGGCTATAAACAAAACGCCCATTTGGGGTGGTCTGACTATTTCAGAGAGTTTATGTTTCACAATTTGTTAGTACAACAGGGGTATGTGGTACTAGATATGGATTATCGTGCATCGGCCGGTTATGGTAGAGACTGGCGTACGGCTATTTATCGTCAAATGGGCACGCCAGAAATTCAAGACCTAGAAGACGGTGTTGATTGGTTAGTTGAAAACCTTGATGTGGACGCTAACAGAGTAGGGACTTATGGGGGTTCTTACGGGGGCTTTATGACCTTTATGGCTTTATTTAATTCTCCTGATCTGTTTCAAGCTGGCGCAGCCTTGAGACCTGTCAGCGATTGGGCACATTATAATCACGGATACACCTCAAACATATTGAATACTCCTGATGTTGATCCTATTGCTTACGAGAGAAGTTCACCCATTTATTTCGCTGAAGGATTAGAAAAACCATTGCTGATAAACGCACCTATGATAGACAATAACGTATTTTTTGTTGATGTAGTGAGACTGGTTCAACGTTTGATTGAATTAGAAAAAAAGGATTTCGAGACGGCAATTTACCCAGTAGAATCACACGGCTTTGTGCAACCTAGTTCATGGTTGGATGAGTATCGTAGGATCTATAAATTGTTTGAAACACACTTATAAATTTTACTCAGATATGTCAAGTGTCATATCGTGACCATTTCCCTGGCAGTAAACTGTTTAATGATAAAACAAAATGCATATAAGCATTGATAATTGCAATGCTTTTAAGTTGTATAGTTACTCAATAGAATACTAATTAATTGAATGTTTAATATGCTTTGTCAACAGACAAAAAGACCTTGAAGATAGTCAATTAAATTGATTAACACATGATTTTTTTGTGGCGACACGAAATCCTAATTTCAATTAGGTAAGACTTGGTAATTATTTCAAAATATTTTGTGGTGTTTAACCGCGCCCTCTAAATTGTTCTAGTACAAACGCTGGTCAATCTTTTGACTTCTTCAATTGTTGAGTTTTATTTACTACATAATAATACAGCATTATGATGCTGCCAGTCATCGTGCCATATAAGTGTGCATCAATGGCAACATTTGCTGCTATCAACTGTGCTACTTCTTCACTGGCCCCAAAAATTTGTTCATGAATAACCTTAAGCCAGACGCCAATAAACATTAGCCAACCAGTTTTGATTTTTTGTTTAATATCAAAATAGGCACCAATAACAAATAAACCATGAAGCACACCAGACAAACCTACATACCAACTCATCTGCTCAGAGAATAAATATAAGCTTATGGATGTCCCCAAACACAATGCAAAAAATTGAATCAAATAACGGGCTATATTGTAATAGTAACCGTGCAATGCCCATAATAATGTTAACCCAACTGTGTTTAACAATAAGTGTACGGTATTGGTGTGTAAAAAATGCCCGGTTATCAGTCGCCACCACTGAAAATCATTAATCTGATCTCTGTCATAAGCCAACAAATTACTACTCATGGGCTCTGTTAAGGATAAAATAATACTAACGATTATTATTAACAAAGGAGCGAGGCTGTATTTCATCTGGACGGGTAGATTGAACATATTACTTTGATTGATTATAAATGATATATAGTAACTAATTTCTATTAGATAAGTTAGTTACAGTTCTTGTTTCGTCACTCATGATTAACGACTAATCTAAGAAAATCTCTTATTAAACATAGTCATTTGTGAAAGTATTTGTCACTCCATTATCAATTTCTTAACGTCCCAGGACATAAAGGGGTTCAAATTAGATAGATACTCAACTGTTTGTGGTAATTGTCGTACTTAGCAAATCTGTTTTATAGCAACGTTTAGCTCGATTGAAATGTATTGCAAATTTAAAGTGATATGAGTCTTACAATCGTTTTGACGGTAAAGTTAGCTTTTTCTCGGGCTAGGTTACTTTAATATAAGCCGTATTGACAGTGGTGCAGGGCAAACTATTATGTTGGTGGATTGAAAATTTAATATCCAACAGGCAATAAATTTACTTAAATTGTCAAATAAAAAAACTACAAAGTCTCAAACAAATGGTTCTGGGATAGAAGGGTGAATGCCGATGTTTAATAAAACGCGGTAAAAAGTGACATTAGATATTTATGCCTTTGCTTACATTATATTCAATTGATTGTTGCGGTGCAGATTAGCGAGGCAATTCTTAGAAAGTAAGTTTTTGTAGTTGAGCTCTCACCTCTAAGGCGCCTATAGACTTACCGAATCTACTTTCCAGATTTTGTCTATTTTTACCATTTCAACAAGACGCATATCTTTAAATATGTTGCCATTAAACTTTCCTTCA
The DNA here is from genome assembly GCA_034111145.1 of Paraglaciecola sp. Classification (GTDB taxonomy): domain Bacteria; phylum Pseudomonadota; class Gammaproteobacteria; order Enterobacterales; family Alteromonadaceae; genus Paraglaciecola. Next base: position 16,436 of record JAWUXU010000023.1, on the reverse strand, counting down.
AAAAACAACGATACTTGTGCGTCTTTGGCAAATTCATTTCTGCCTGCACTACGTGACTTAGGTTGTATGGTGACCTTATCAAAACGCAGGTTTAGCACATGATTTTGAACACCCTTATTAGTGTGATACGAACGTAACAAGCGCTGCATTTTGGGGGTGCTGACCTTGATGGCACCTTTGATATTACTACTGTGGTAAATGTGGTCAAAAAATTCAATTGCAGCAAATTCAGGGTTACCGCTGTCTAACATACCAAATTTCCCACCACCTTGTTTAGGTGGTGCTTTTTCACAGGCACTGAATAGAACGGCAAATATTAAGATAAAACTGATATTTTTTAGTATGGTAAGTTTCATTATATTAGTGAGCCTGCTTTTATAAATTTATCTTATCGTGTTTTTAGAACCATAATTAGACTGGGAGGTATAAACCTCCCAGTCTAATTATCGGTGTGTAAACACTATTACATTAATGATTAATGTAATTATTGAATATTTTCTGAGTCAGAAAATTCATTAGCAAATAAAGGACTACTCAGGTAACGCTCTGACGCACTCGCTAAGATGACCACTATATGTTTGTTCGCATTCTCAGGTTTTTCCGCCCAACGTTTAGCTGCGACTACAGCTGCGCCAGAAGAGATACCCGCTAATATACCTTCTTCTTTCATCAAGCGGAGTGTCATCGCCATACATTCTTCGTTACTCACTTGTTCAACTGCGTCAATAAGATCTAAGTCTAAATTACCAGGAATAAAGCCTGCACCTATTCCTTGAATCTTGTGTGGTCCAGGGGTAAGGGGTAAACCCGCTTTTGCCTGAGTGATGACGGGTGAATCTGTGGGCTCAACAGCTATCGTAATGATGGCCTTACCCTGAGTTTTTTTGATATAACGGCTGACACCAGTAATGGTACCGCCTGTGCCTACGCCGGCAATAAAAACATCAATTTTTCCGTCTGTGTCATTCCAAATTTCAGGTCCAGTAGTTTTTTCATGAATTTCAGGATTAGCTGGATTTTCGAACTGATGCATTGGAATATATTTTGAAGGATCTGAAGCTACAATTTCATTAGCCGCAGCAATAGCACCCTTCATGCCTTTAGGTGCTTCGGTCAGAACCAAATTTGCGCCCATAGCTTTAAGCAACTTACGTCGCTCTAAACTCATAGAACTAGGCATAGTTAAAGTGATTTTATAGCCTCTGGATGCAGCAACAAACGCAAGGGCAATACCCGTATTTCCGCTGGTTGCCTCAACAATTTCATTACCCGGTTTAAGTATGCCTTTTTTCTCAGCATCCCAAATCATATTTGCGCCAATACGACACTTAACACTGAAGCTTGGGTTTCTTGATTCTATTTTTGCGTAAACGTTGCCGCCTGTAACACGATTAAGTTTAACTAAAGGTGTTTTACCAATGGCGAGTGAATGATCGTTGTATATTTGCATAATGTTTCCTTGCTTAATATTTTTATTTTTTACAGTGTAACCATGATTGGTTAAACGTCAATTGCTTCCTATTGTGCCTGTTTTCTTATATATACATAAAACAACAACAGACCCTATAAATATTATTGATACATAAAGAGTGTAGAACTGTTTTATCATAATGATATTCATAATAAAAGATGAGGGCAAAAGGCTTCATTTAAAGAGTTTTTTTGCTATATCTTATGGTCAATTATTTGTTAATAATGTTTGAGGTTTTATATGTCGTTTAATGGAACAGAAAAATATATTGCTAGTCGCGAGTTGCAACTAGCTGTCAACGCGGCTATTACCCTAGAGAAGCCGTTATTAATTAAAGGGGAGCCAGGCACGGGTAAAACAATGTTAGCGGAAGAGTTGGCAAAAAGTTTAGACGCTAATTTGATCCAGTGGCACATAAAGTCCACCACTAAGGCACAACAAGGTTTATATGAATACGACGCAGTTTCGCGTTTACGAGATTCGCAGTTAGGTGATGAAAAAGTACATGATATCGGAAACTATATAGTTAAAGGTAAGTTATGGCAGGCATTTGACGCCGAAAAACGCACTATATTATTGATTGATGAAATAGACAAAGCGGATATCGAGTTTCCAAACGATCTGCTTTTAGAGCTGGATAAAATGGAGTTTTTTGTTTACGAGACACAGCAACTGGTAAAAGCTAAACAACGTCCTATTGTTATCATCACATCGAACAATGAAAAAGAGCTACCCGACGCGTTCTTACGTCGTTGTTTCTTTCATTATATTCAGTTCCCTGATGCTGACGAAATGCGCCAAATTGTGGATGTACATTTTCCAGAGATTAAGAAAATATTACTTAATCAAGCCTTGCAATCATTTTTTGATTTACGTGATGTACCTGGATTACGTAAAAAACCCTCTACTTCAGAATTGTTAGATTGGTTAAAATTATTAGTAGCAGAAGATATTCCGGCTGAGGCGTTACATAATAAAGATGGCAAACAAAGTATTCCACCACTTTATGGTGCATTACTAAAAAATGAACAAGATATTCATTTATTCGAAAAACTGGTATTTATGGCGCGTCGTTAATGTTAATTGATTTCTTTTTTAAACTCAGAGAATACCGCTTATCAGTGAGTCTAAGAGAGCTTCTGGATTTACTAAATGCCCTAGAAAAAGGCGTGATATTTGCCAGTATTGATGATTTTTATTTCTTATCGAAAATGATGATGGTTAAAGATGAAAGTCAGTTTGATAAGTTTGACCGTGCCTTTGCTGATTATTTTGAAGGAGTGCAAAGTATTGACCTGTTTGGTAAAGATATTCCAGAAGAATGGTTAAAAAATGCTTTGGAACGACATTTCAGTGAAGAAGAAAAGGCTCAGATAAAAGCTTTAGGTGGCCTTGAAGAGCTAATGAAAACTCTGAAAGAACGACTTGCAGAGCAAGAAAAACGTCATCAAGGTGGTAACAAATGGATTGGTACAGGTGGAACATCTCCATTTGGTGCTAATGGTTACAATCCAGAAGGCGTGCGTATTGGTCAACAAGGCAACCGAAACTTCTCGGCGGCTAAGGTATGGGATAAGCGAGAGTTTAAGAACCTAGCCGGTGATGTTGAGTTGGGTACCCGTAATATAAAAGTTGCGCTGCGTAAATTACGTAAATTTGCTCGAACAGGTGCAACTGAAGAACTGGATATACCCACTACTATTGGCGCGACGGCTAAAAATGCTGGGTTTCTAGACATTCATATGGTTAAAGAACGTCACAATGCAGTAAAAGTATTAATGTTTTTTGACGTGGGCGGTTCGATGGATGCTCATATAAAAGAATGTGAAGAGCTTTTTTCAGCTGTGCACACAGAATTTAAACATCTTGAATACTTTTATTTTCATAATTGTGTTTACGAAGGTGTCTGGAAAGACAACAAAAGGCGTGATAGAGAAGTCATACCACTTGCTAATGTCATTCACAAATATGGTGCTGACTACAAACTAATATTTGTCGGTGATGCCACTATGGGGCCCTACGAAATAACTTACCCAGGGGGCAGCGTTGAACATTGGAACGAAGAAGCCGGTTCAGTTTGGATGCAACGTTTACTTAATCATTTTGAACATGCAATATGGCTTAACCCGCAGTTAAGCCAGTATTGGCATTATTATGCTTCAGTCAGCATAATAAAAGAATTGATGACTGACAGAATGTTTCCCCTCACTTTAGACGGAATAGGAGAGGGTATTAAAAGTTTAATTAAAAGAAGTGGATAAAATTGACGGTTATGGAAAAGCAAACAGGTTTACAAACTAGTCAAACACATATTGGTTTAGAGTCTGAGTCGACAGATGACACCGATAAATTCGTACACTTAACTCGCGAAGAAACCCGACAAATTGTTACTCCATATGCTTTTTTTGTGGCAGATGATTTGTTGGGTACCCCCCTTGCCGGACCTTTTCGCCGTGGTTTTGGCTTACTAATAGATTTGTTTTTTATCACTTTGCTGACTCAAGTCAGCAGCTTGGTACTGGCTGCTGTAGCTGCTTGGACGTTTTTCAGAGCAGGTAATCGATTAAAAACTAAGAAACGCTTTAATACTGCGCGAATATTTTTACGGCTGCTGGTGGCCTTGCTGTTGTTTGTTGTGGCTATGGGTATTGTTGATGGGCTTAGAGATGACGACTCTTCAGATCTTAATTCGTCTGGTGTTAAGGTTAACATTGACAATAATGTGGCTGGAATAGAGTTAGTCACTTTAACTGCAAAATATCTGCTAAAAACTAAAGTAATGAAAGAACATATTGCCCAAGGGGAATGCGAACCAGCCTATGATTGTTTGACAAAATTAGGCGAGAAACTGCTGCAAGATATAGTTGATATTGGTTTAAATAAAGAAACCACTCTTCAAACATTGGAACGTTACATAGACTCAGTTTCTGAAAACCTAACGGAAGAACAACAAAATGAATTGACTGACCATTTACAACAATTTATTGAGATCAAACAAACATCCAAAAACAGCCTTAAGCAAGGAGTTATTGAGTCAGCACTTGTTGAGTCAGATAGTAATGATCCAGAAAGTGACGAGGCATATGTCCAGTCTAAAGGCTTTATTAGCTGGTTAGAAAATTTTATAGAAGAGCTAGGCCTAGGATTTGGTTGGGCTGCGTTGTATTTCAGTATATTTACTGCATGGTGGAAAGGGCAAACACCGGGCAAAAAGTTAATGGGCATAAAAGTCATTAAACTTGACAATACCTCTTTAAATTTATGGGAAAGTTTAGGTCGTTATGGTGGATACGCAGCTGGTTTAGCAACTGGACTGATGGGTTTTTTGCAAGTATTTTGGGATCCTAATCGCCAAGCTATTCAAGATAAAATTTCAGAGACCTTAGTCATTGATTTACGTAAGCCCAAAGTCCCCTTTGTTAAAGGTTCGGTGAAATAGCATCAATGGCAAATAGGATAAGTCAGTTACTCAGTCATTGGACTGAAAACCGAGATACACATTTGTGGGTATTGGCCACTATTATTCAAACTGACGGTTCATCTTATCGAAAGGCTGGGGCCATGATGTTAATCAATGACATGGGGCAATATTTCGGATTGTTAAGTGGTGGCTGTTTAGAGTCGGACATCATGCGTCAAGCTAGGCGCTGTTGGGACAATCAGCAAAATCGAATTATCGAATACGATATGCGAGAAGAAGAAGATCTTGCTTGGCAACTAGGTATTGGTTGCGGTGGCATGGTGAAAATTCTGTTGCAACCTGTTCACAAAGACAATGATTACCTGAAACTCGATCAACTGAATAGCTGCTTAGAGCAAAGACTAAAGGCCGAGTACCATCAACAAATCGATGAAGGTTCGCCACTGAATAAAGTGCTACCTATAGTCGCCAAGTCCCAAGCAATAGCTGCGAGCAAGTATAAAGATGGGGGAGTAGCAGATACTTTTATACAACTCCTTAGCCCTGCACCATTGCTTGCTGTATTTGGAGCTGGCGTGGATGCAAAGCCAATTGTGTCTATAGCCGCCGAATTGGGATGGCTGGTACTGCTCATTGACCCTCGTGTTGGTTACGCAAAGACTGAATATTTCACAAAGGCCAGTCAGATTATTCGTCAGCCTATAGACGAACTGTGTGATGCAAAATGGCTTAATCAAATAGACGTTGCATTGGTATTAACACACAACATAAAACTTGATGCATCTGCATTGAAATTAGTACAAAACAGTAGTGCTAAATATGTTGGATTACTCGGACCTACGCATCGTACCGACAGAGTGTTAGATATCGCAAAATTAACTAGAACTGATTTGACTAAAGCACTGTCTAATCCAGTAGGTTTGCGATTAGGTGGTGAGTTGCCTGAGTCCATCGCTTTATCTATGTTAGCCGAAGCACATGCTGTATTAGAAAAAGCCGACGGTTTATCTATCAGTGGTGTGCTAAATAATTGAAAATCGAGTTGATACTTCTGGCCGCTGGACAAAGCAAACGTTTTGGTGGCATTAAACAACTAGCTGATATAAATGGGCAGCCTATGGTATGCCATTGCCTCTCACAGTTTCGTCAATCAGGACAATGGATAGACGGGATAACGAACGGCTACGTAGTGTTAGGATCAAATGCAGAATTGATTGCTCAAGTGTTACCCACTACCATCAATAAGCATGTTGCAAGTTATTGGCAACAAGGCATGGGACAAACCTTGGCTGAAAGCATGCAGATAATTGCCTACGACACTACTCATGTATTAATTGCATTAGCCGATCAGGTTGCGATAAATCAGCCCATCATTATGAGTATGTTAGCAGACTCAGTCAGTCATCCTGAACATATTGTTGCATCAAAATATGCAGGTAGAGTAGGGGCGCCGGCTATTTTCCCAAGGCAATATTTTTCTCAGTTGAGCCAACTAACAGGTGACATAGGCGCAAAAGCACTGTTGCAGCAATACCCAAAACAGACTATCAGTTTAGTTATACCCGAAGCAGCGTTTGATATTGATACTCCCGAGGACCTCAAGTCCTTTTCTTAGATTAAGGACAGTGTTTATGTTTCCCGTATTCGATAAAATCATGGTTTAAATTAAAAAATAACATTGAGGACTTTTCTAGAAAGCGTTGAGTTTTAGGTACTGCTATTTATACAGGTCAATAGTGAGAAAAGTGCATCTGCTAAAACCTATAATCAACCTAAGTTAAATGGGGAAGCATGTATTTCTATCTGTTTTAAAACAAAGCATCTTAGCAAAGACTAAACATCTAGATCCTCAATAATAATGCATCAAATTAGGCATTCTGCAGTTTATGCAATAAGAATTTAAACAGGTATTAACCAATAATCTTTGGAGTATAAAGTTTCTGCCTCGCGTTATTTGTTAACATAATGCTTTGTACAACTGAACAAGACCCCAAGTTAAACTATCAAGCACAGGGAATTACAGCAAGTGTTAGCTTAACTTGTGAAATCTGAAGTGTAACTGTTTGGTATTGTCATAGGGTTAATTCTGATTATAAAAATGGGTGTTATTTTTTGCATGAAAGTGATGCAGGTGGTCTCCGATAATTTATGGAATTTGAATAAGCAACAACTAAAAAATTAGTATTCTGAGAAAATGACAGCCAACGGAATGGGTATGCTTAGCAATACTTATACGCAAGTTACTCTTTCACAATTAAAGCCTGGTACCTTAGATGTAATGATGGTTGATGGTTGAGGTTAAGTTAGCAAGCTTGAAACGAACCGACAAATAAAAAAATGGGGTACTGGTTATTAACCAATGCCCCCATGTAATATAAAAACTAACCTAATTTGTTCGATATTTACATTTGATATCTAAAGCCAAAGTACATTGTCCGCTCAAAAGCAGGCTCGATACCATCATTCCTGACTCGGCTGTAATAATCTTCGTCTAACAAGTTGTTAATACCAGCTTGAATCGACCAAGATTTATTAATTTGATATTCAGTAGTAAGATCTATTACTTCGTAAGATGGTATTGCTGCATTGATTAAGTCTACACCAGCCCCGCGTGCTAAGTTTGAATCCTGCCAGTATTGTTCGTCTACTAACGTGGCAGTTAAGGCAACATTAAGGTTTTCATTGTTGTAAATAAAACCAGCACGAAGTAAATAATCCGGTGCAAAGCCCGGAGTATTTCCAACTAAAGCTGTATTATTACTTTCAACAATTTCTGCATCTAGTAAAGAACCATTCACGAAACCAATAAAGCTACTACCGTTATCTTTCTGATGGAAGAAGTCGTATTCAGCACTAAACTCGATACCTTGATGTCGAGAGTTACCAGAGTTTATTCGTTGAACATCTACAATATTAACCTGAATTTGTTCAACTTTATTTTCAAAGTCAATTCTAAAGACACTAACATCAAGGTTTAGACCTTCTATTACCATAGAACGCAAGCCAAATTCGTAATTTTGGGCACTGGATACATCCGGGCCGTTTTCACCAGCAAGTTCGGCGTTAGGGTTAGCTAAATCATCGAAGCGTTGTGGCCTATAAGATTCAGATATGTTTCCATAAAGTTCTGTTGTATCGTTTAGACGATATGTCGCTCCTAAGCCAAATAGAAGTTCGTTGTTGTTTTGGTCAATATCGATTGCGTCACGCTGAAGGCTCGCGCGTTTAAGGGGTTCAGATAAGTCGTAATTAACCCGCTCATATCGGACAGTAGGCACAATAGACAGATCACCAAAGCGGAACAAATTCTCCATAAAAATAGATGAGTACGTCATTACTCTGTCTTGTTCGAATAACAAATCTTCAGCTCGCTGAGTATTCGAACGAATATCATTGCTTACAAAGCGAGTTCTAGGACTATCGTCGCGGTATAACATTGTACCGACAGTAAATAGATTATCGCCGCCCCATGCCTGTGCATATCTTACATCTAGGCCGGTAGTGGTGAACTCTTGTTGATCGATATTGGTTGTGGAAGGTTCATCATTTGGCGCTGCAAATTGAGCAGAACGACGGCTAAAACGATCTTGATATGAGTGCCAAAGCTTTGCGTTTAAGGTCGCATCATCACTAATCTGTTGGTCGTATGTGAGTGTTGCCATAACACGATCGATTTCAATTCGATTAAAAGGGGTTCTTACTTGATCCCGATCTTCTGCAAATTCAGCATTACTCAGACGACCGGCTTCGCCCGAATCTGATTGATAAACATCCAAATCAAAACCAATACGAATGTCATCAAAGCCTTCATAAGCAAAACCGACGTAGCCAGAATTTACATCATAGTCTTCATTAGCACGGGGTCCATCAGCTGATCGATGATCAAAACTCGCCATAAAACCAAAATCGTCTTTTGAATAACGGACTTCGTTATAATTACTATAAAACCCATCACTACCCATACTGTGTTCGGTTGATGCGCTGTTTTCTACATTTGTACTGGCTCGTTTAGTCTGAAAATTAACAGTAGGACCTATTTGTGGTCCGAAAAGTAAACCAGCCCCACCTCTAACGAACTCCATTCGCTCTATACGCTGTGCTGCAGGCAAATAATAAATCGTTGCATAACCAAACATATCAGCAGCTAGGGGAATACCGTTTTGATAAAATGCCACAAATTCTGATTCATGGGGGTTACCTAATCCACGGTAGTTCACATTATAAATACTGGGTATTCTTTGGTCAGATACAAATAGCCCAGGTACGCGTGAAAATACTTGGCGTAAGTTAGGTTCTACAAAAGTAGGTTGTAACGTTAAATCGACGACCGTTACTTTTTTACCTGCTAAAATTTTTCCATCGTCTATATCTTTAACATTAAATGGAAATGCTCCGTAGGCTTGGGATTGACCTTTTATCTCAATTCGTTCTGGCCCGCTTTTTTGCTCGTCAGCTTCTAAAGCCACTACATTTAAAGACGTAATAGAAAGCGCTGTCGCAATGCTCACTGCGATGGGTGTATATCTGTGCATTGAATTCTTTTTCCTGTTGGATAGCTTTAGGTTGAGTTAATGTGAATGATAATGATTTTTATTTATAATATAGTGATGGGTAATAAATGTAAACCAATAACAACTGTATTTATGTTTAGCTCTTTAAAATATAAATGTCTGCCCAATATCTAAATAATGAAACAACATAAAAGATTATCCCAAAGTATCCTTTATTCGGTATTTGCCATTACCTTCTTATGGTGCATCAAATCTGCGGAGATATTATTTGGTTTAAACTTGTCTTTTATGGGGCTGGTACCTTTAAAAGCAGCAGGTATGTTAGGTATCCTTACTGCTCCTTTAGTGCACGGTTCTTTGGAACATATTTTTAATAATACTTTTGCAATTTTAATTTTATCTAGCGTTTTGTACTATGGATACCCAAAGTCATGGTACAAAGTATTAATTTTAGTATGGGTGTTATCGGGACTTGGCGTGTGGTTATTTGCCCGGCAAGCTAACCATATAGGCGCAAGTGGCATAACACATGGATTGTTTTTCTTTTTGTTTACAGCCAGTATTTTTCGCCGTGATAAAAGTTCAGTCGCCATTATGATGATTGCTTTTTTACTCTACGGTGGAATGACAATGAGTATTTTCCCTAGAGATGAAGGTGTTTCTTTTGAGTATCATTTTTTTGGTGCCTTAGCGGGAGTTATTGCGGCCTTAATATGGCGTGACAGTGACCCTAAACCAGCGGTTAAACGCTATGAATGGGAAGAGAGTAGCTCACAAAATGACGTAGACATCGGTGACGAATGGAAAGTCGATGAGCCATCAGAAGTAGAAGACAAACCTCGGTATCATTAAGGAGCGTAATGCAAAACACAATTCACCCAAACATATCAACGATAAAAAACCAGTTCACTTTGTTATTAAGAGTCCGTTACGGTGAATGTGATGCTCAGCAAGTTGTATTTAATGCACGATATGCTGACTATATAGATATTGCTTTGACTGAATATTTCAGAGTAGCAGTGGGTGGTTTTCAACTTTTACTGGACAAAAATTTAGACAATCAAGTCGTTAGCTTGCATATTGATTGGCATTCGTCTGCAAAGTTTGATGACGTTCTGGCAATTGAAGTGTCATTGCAGAAGGTTGGCAATACTTCTTATGCTTTTGATATATTGATCCTTGATTTTATGTCGCAAAAACTCATAGCTAAAAGCACCACTACTTATGTAATGGTCGACACTCAAACCTATCAAAAAACACCCATTCCAGATTGGTTACGAGAGAAGTTACTTTCATCTGCAGCATTTCCTTTGATTAACCATGCAGGCGTGACTATTTAATGTGCGATGGAACATGAGACAGACAAATAGATAGTTAGGGAAATACCTAACACGCCTGAAAAAAAGGATATGTTCATATTTGATACTGGTATGATACTCCACCAACATTGTTACTTTTACAGAGAGGGTTCATTAATGGCCGAGGCTGACATTCGTCCGACCAATTTTATTCGTCAAATCATAGATAAAGATATTAACGAAGGTTTACATACCAATATCCAGACTCGTTTTCCACCTGAGCCAAATGGGTACCTGCATATTGGCCATGCTAAATCTATTTGTCTAAATTTTGGTATTGCTCAAGATTATCAGGGACAATGTAACCTCAGATTTGATGACACTAACCCTGAAAAAGAGGACATAGACTACGTTAACGCCATTCAACAAGACGTGTCTTGGTTGGGCTTTAACTGGAATGGTGATGTGCGTTATTCGTCCAATTATTTTGATGCATTGTATGAATTTGCCGTTGAATTAATCAATAAAGGCTTGGCCTATGTTGATTTTTCAAGCAAAGAACAAATGCGTGAGTTGCGCGGTACTTTAAAAGAGCCCGGTAAAATCAGCCCTTATCGTAATACCCCTGCCAGGGAAAATTTAGCCTTATTTGAAAAGATGCGCGGTGGTCAATTTAAGGATGGGGAGTGCTTACTCAGAGCGAAAATTGATATGAGCTCTTCTTTTATGTGTATGCGCGATCCTGCTTTGTACAGAGTCCGGTTTGCCCATCATCACCAAACAGGTGATAAGTGGTGTATTTATCCGCTGTATGATTTTACACATTGTATATCTGACGCGATTGAAGGTATTACCCACTCTTTATGTACTTTGGAGTTCCAAGATAACAGACGCCTATATGATTGGGTACTTAGCAATATCAGCATTGATACCACGCCTCATCAATACGAATTTTCAAGGTTAAATCTAGAATATACGGTATTGAGTAAACGTAAATTGATTCAACTGGTTGAAGAAAATCATGTTGACGGTTGGGATGACCCCCGTATGCCAACGATTGCCGGTTTACGCCGCAGAGGTTACACATCTGCTTCTTTGCGTGAATTTTGTCAACGTATTGGTGTGACCAAAATGGATAATATGGTTGAAATGTCGATGCTTGAAGCTTGCTTAAGAGAAGAATTAAATGCAGATGCGCCCAGAGCGATGGCAGTCCTTGAGCCTTTAAAAATAGTGATTGAAAACTATTCTAGTGATGATGTCGAGAATTTGACTGCGCCCAATCACCCGGCAGATACATCAAAAGGCAACAGAATTGTGCCTTTTAGCAAAGAAATCTTTATCGAAGCAGAAGACTTTAGAGAAGAGGCCAATAAAAAGTATAAGCGCTTAGTGTTAGGCAAGGAAGTGCGTTTAAGAAATGCATATGTCATTAAGGCAGAACGAGTTGAAAAAGACGAGCAGGGGAACATCACAACTGTCTTTTGTAGTTACGACAAGGATACCTTAGGCAAAGATCCTGCTGATGGACGTAAAGTTAAAGGTGTTATTCATTGGGTGTCTGCTTCCCAAGGGGTCGCAGCTGAAATACGTTTATATGACAGATTGTTTAAACTGCCTAATCCGGCGGCAGAAGAAGAATTTTTAGGTTGTATTAATGAGCAATCTTTAGTTGTTAAACAGGGAGTAGTTGAACCTAGTCTTATTAATGCAAAGCTCAGCATGCCAGTACAATTTGAAAGAACGGGTTATTTTTGTAAAGACAAGGATAGCCAAGGTGACAAAGTGGTTTTTAATCGTGCTGTAGGGTTAAGAGATACTTGGGCGAAAATGGACCAAGGCTAAAGTTCGAAAATTTAAAAAACAACACCGGACATCAATTGTTCGGTATTGTTTTTTAGATATTGCTGTTTATTGTGATGACGGATAAAAGTTCACATCAGTCTATCTAGGTTGAGCATCAAATGTTTGACCCGTCTCTTTACTTTTTTCATTGCACATTAAGTATAAATATAGCGGCATAATTTGTTCAGGGGTTTTCAAATTACCAGAGGTTTCAGCCGGAAACGCTCTTGCTCTCATTGCCGTTTTTGTGGCACCCGGATTGATACAATTAAATCGAATATTACTGTTGTCATATTCATCAGCCAATATTTGCATCATACCTTGGGTGGCAAATTTAGAAATAGAATAAGGTCCCCAATAAGCTTTCCCTTTTAAGCCAACACTTGAGGTCGTAAATATAACGGAAGAATGAGGCGCTTTTTTTAAGCTGGGTAATAACTCTTGAGTCATTAAAAACTGACTGGTGACATTAACCTGAAATACATTTTGCCAATCTTCCTGACTAATTTGTGCAAATGGTCCTAAATGACCCAAAACACTGGCGTTATGTAACAACCCATCTAAACAACCAAATTGATCATTAATAGTGCTTGCCATATCGCGATAATGTTTTGCGGTCGCCCCTTTTAAATCTAGAGGCACAATGGCTGGTTCATTACCTCCATTGTTAATTATTTCATCATAAACACTTTCTAACTTTACTACTGTTTTACCTAATAGAATGACAGTAGCCCCATATTTTGCGTAGTGAATGGCGGCTTGTTTTCCAATACCGTCTCCAGCACCTGTAACTAGTATTGTTTTTTTATCTAGATAATTCTTTTGAGGATTGAAGGTATGCATAGTAAACATCTAATTAAATCAATATTCAAATGGTATCACTGAAGTACTGGCCTAAGAAAGTCATAGAATAATAGTAGAACGTTATTTTTAAAGTCATTTTTATGTAGGCTTTACAAACAGACTAAAAAGGCAATTGTATTGCTTGTTTTCTGGCAACGCTATTTTTACATAATCTATACATATGTATTACATGAATCAATTAATAACCTTAATTATAATTACTTACAAATTTGAATAGAGGCAGAAAAATGAAAGTAGTTCTACTTAGTGCAGGGATAATCTCACTATTTGGATTATCAGCTTGCGGGGGCGATCTACCTGGGAATGTCACAGTCACTGATGATACTCAAGAAGTTGTACTTGAAGAACCTTTTGTTCGAGTTGTGTTTAATCCGGCAACTGCTGATTTAAACATCCCAAATGGAAAATTTTTTGATTTCACCCTCAACACCTAAGGTAGTGATGATTTCGACTCTGCTAATCCACAACATGCACTTAGTGCTCTAGACGGATGGTCTGCGCATGTGCCGTTTGCAATTCGAGTATTATTAACAGACGACTTGGATATTAATGCTTCAACTGGGTCTGGCTCATCGATTAGAATATTTAAAGGGGCTCAAGCCTTAGAAGGTACCACTGAAACTTGTCAAGCACTAGCCACAGCGATGGGGGCGCCTGGTGTACCATGTGAATTAGGTGATGAATTAGTCTACGGTGTTGATTTTGTTTCCTCATACACATCAGGCACAGGCACTATTAGCGTGGTACCTCTCAAACCAATGAAGTCTTCACAGGGCCATATGTTGGTTGTTACAGAAGAATTAAAGTCGACTGACGGCCGGGTGATTAAAGGCTCTATTACTTGGGAACTTACTCGACAAGATATCACCACAAACCCTTTAGGCTCTGATGATTTACTGCAACTACAAGGCTTAGTTAATTCATTAGTGAATGTGCTGCAGCCTGCTGGATTAGTTGTAGCTGATGTCTCGTACGCCGCATATTTTCCCACGCAATTGACTGTCGATTCACTAAACACAGTTAAACAGATAAACAGATAAATATTGCACCTTATGCTCAAGCATTTGAACAGACCATAACCGCCGGTGCTGGCTTAGCTTCAGCTAATGTATCTGCATCTCAGTATTTGCCAATTATTACAACTGTATTGACCACAGAAATGCAAAGCCAAGCAGAATCATTTATGGTCTCTGGCGATGCAAACATAGTTGTTTCAGATACATCTGTAGTCGAAAACTAAACGTATAAGTAAAAATACGAAGCCAAGTTTTAGAGCTTGGCTTTTTTTTTGTTTTTTTATCCCCATATATTCGCAAATAGTTTTTGGAGTAAACCAGATTGGAATTTTTATACGAATACGGGTTATTTATCGCTAAAGCGATAACAATAGTAGTGGCTATTCTTTTGGCTCTTGGCGGTATCATTGGTTTAGTTAGTAAACAAAAACCAGGCAAAGGCCATCTTGAAATAAGTTCATTGTCAGATAAGCTAGAGTCAATTACTGAATTTGCAAGAAGTGAGTTACTCAGCAAAGGTGAACTTAAACAATGGCACAAAGAGCAGAAGAAACAATTAAAGGATAAAGAGAAAGAGAAAAAGAAACAGCAAAAAAATAAAGAGTCTGATGAGATTAAAATAGGTCAGCTTTTTGTTATCGATTTTTCCGGTTCCATGGACGCTCATGAAGTAGATTATTTGCGTGAAGAAGTGACGGCTATTTTATGTGTAGCAAAGCCAGAAGATGAAGTGTTAGTAAGACTTGAGAGTGGCGGCGGAGTAGTACATGGCTATGGTCTTGCGGCATCACAGTTACAGCGAATTAAAGACAAAAATATCAAACTCATTATTTCAGTAGATAAAGTTGCTGCTAGTGGTGGCTATATGATGGCTTGTGTGGCCGATCATGTGCTTGCTGCAAAGTTTGCCATAATTGGCTCTATTGGTGTGATTGCTCAGTTACCTAATTTCAGCAAATTGCTGAAAAAGAGTAATATTGAGTTTGAGCAACACACAGCGGGTGAGTTCAAACGCACTTTAACTATGTTTGGTGAAAACAACGATCAGGGCCGAGAAAAGTTCAAACAAGAGCTAGAAGAAGTACATCATATGTTCAAGGACTTTGTGCAATCACAAAGACCCGAATTAGATATTGCTAAAGTGGCAACGGGTGAATATTGGTATGGTATAAAGGCAAAAGAATTGGGGTTAGTTGATCAAATTCAGACTTCAGATGACTATATACTGGCTACAAATCAACAAAAGAAAATTTTCAAAGTCAAATATAGCATGAAGAAAAGTTTACCAGAAAGACTTGGTTTAGCGGCTAGTGTGGCAGTTGAATCGGTTTTTATGAAATTATGGAGTAAATCTGAAAGTAATTTTAGATAAACGTTCACGATTTTAAACGATATATAAAAAAAGGCAGACAATAAATTTTGTCTGCCTTTTTTAGTTACTGCAGTCATCAAGTATAAAGATCCCTGAATCGGAAGAATAAAATAAAAACTGTGATCCTATATCGCAGAATAATTTATGTTCTCAATTCAAATACATCTCAATCAATCACTCACAAATAAATCACACGATTAATAAAAATCATTAACAAATTCCAATAAAAAATATAAAAACTCAGAATTATACCATTTATTTTGTCTGTTTTATTTTTTCTCATTGTTTTTTGCTTTTTTTCACGGTATAAAATATTTGCCTTAATTGAACTATAGTAAATATTACTATACAAAAATAATTTAAAAGCCAACACTCAAATAAAATTAATTAGTTTATAAAAAACTAAATTAGACACTAAACTAGCGGGAACAAACTAATGAAAACTAAAATATCCAGACTGGCTAAAAATATTCGGTATGTCATCGCAATATCTGCAACTGCTGCAAGCGTTGCATCAGTAACACCAGCATTTGCTCAACAAGATGAAGAAGAAATTATCGCAGAGAACATCATTGTTACGGGCACTAGGATGACAAACCGTTCGGCGGAAGACTCACCCGTACCTGTTGATATTATAG
>JAWUXU010000022.1:0-22138 GCA_034111145.1 Paraglaciecola sp. | reverse complement strand
GAGTCCACGAGCCGCTACTCCAGTGGCGACTAGAAATTTAATTTTACCTGACTTAAAGTCAGCCAATATTTTTTCGCGCATTCCTTGGGTCCTGTCACCGTGAATACTTTCTGTTGGAATACCCCGTTTTTCTAATTGACTGACTAATTTAGCGGCACCTTGCTTTGTTTCAATAAAAATAAGCGCTTGATCCCATTTTTGTTCTTTGATGAGATGACTTAATAATGCCGATTTATTGCCTTTATCAACCGTGACTAACCATTGCTCAATTTTGGAGGCTGATCCCTTATTTTGTTTAATCGATATTTCCACAGGCCTGTAAATCGATCGTTTAGCTAATGCCCGCACTTCATCTGAAATAGTCGCAGAAAACAACAGGTTTTGACGCTGCTCCGGCAAACGTTCAATAATTTTATTAATGTCACCAATAAAGCCCATGTCCAACATTCTATCGGCCTCATCTAATACTAAAACTTCAAGTTCATCGAAGTGTAAAGCACGTTGATGCGCTAAATCCAAAAGACGACCAGGCGTAGCAACCAGTATATCGATGCCCCAAACTAGACGTTGGGTTTGTTCAACTGCATTCACACCTCCATACATCGCCATTGAACTCAGTTCTAAATATTGACTGTATGCTGCAATACTCTTTTCAACTTGCAGCGCCAGTTCTCTGGTAGGCACAAGAATAAGCGCCCGAATTCTTTTACCCCTTAGTGTGTGGTCATTATTAAGTAATTGTAGAATAGGTAATACAAAACTTGCTGTTTTACCTGTGCCGGTTTGCGCTGCAGCAATGAGGTTTTTACCGGATAAAATAACTGGAATGGCTTTTTCCTGAATAGGTGTTGGTTGTGCATATCCTAAATCAGTTAATGCTTTGAGGATCGGTTCTGACAAGTGTAATGATGAAAATGACATATTTGCCTTATAAAAATAACGTATTTCTAAAGTTTTTTGGCTAGAAAAATGGTGTGTTTACTGCCTTTTCCCGAACGAGCCTGAACATCGCGTGTATCCACTCTAAATCCTATCTTTTTTAAGCGCACTGTAAATAAATAGTCGGGGCCGGCAGACCAGATGGCTAACATGCCATTGGGATTTAATGTGTCATAAATGTCTTTTAGTCCGTCCTCTGAATAAATCCAGTTATTATCGGAGTGAGTCAGCCCTTTAGGACCGTTATCCACATCAAGTAAAATTGCGTCAAATCTGGGTTCTCTTGAGGTTAACAATTCTTTAACATCGCCAACGTATACTTCAGTTCGCGGGTCTTGCAACGGATTACCAGCACAATTGCCTAGAAGGCCTTCGTTCCATGTCACTACTTCAGGTATCAATTCAGCAACAGTCACCTGCGAGTCAGCATTCACTGCTTTCAGAGCAGCGGTTAAAGTATATCCCATGCCTAAACCACCTACTAAAATGTGTGCGTCATGGTGTGGTTTAATATGTGCACACCCTAGCTGGGACAATGCTTTTTCTGAATGATAAACTCGACTATTCATAAGTTCGCCACGTTTACCTGACAACTTTATTGAGAATTCATCACCGCGCTGTAAAAGTGTTAACTCACCGCCATCGTTGGGGATTTGTGCGGTGTCTAAATGGGTCCATGGGATCATAATAAAGGCTTAATAAATCTGAGTACTTTGGAATTAAACATAATACATTTTATCACAATACTTGTCTCAAACCTTCGCTTACACACTATTTTATAACGGTCAAAAAATGGCCAGACAATCGTTTGTTGGTCAACTC
Organism: Paraglaciecola sp.; assembly: GCA_034111145.1. GTDB lineage: Bacteria > Pseudomonadota > Gammaproteobacteria > Enterobacterales > Alteromonadaceae > Paraglaciecola. The sequence goes on along the minus strand of JAWUXU010000022.1, from coordinate 20,377 downwards.
TACTGACTTTTAAGCTGAAGGGTTGTTGATTTAATATATTTGTGTAGCCAGATGGTTTGCTGGGCATATAGGTAATGATAGTTACATACGACGAGCTGACATTTTCCATCATTAAACAATTGCAGCCATCAACATAAAGCGAAACATATGAATGCCATAAAACGGGTTTGGTTTATACCCAATTAATATTAGACAATGATTTAGTCATCGACCCATAAGGTGCAATTGATTTGTGGCGCCTACCTTTAGCAAAAATTTTGATATTTTAAAAGTCTACTAGTTAGTTTGAGGTATGGTTTTGGTTAATTATAAAAAGACGAAAAAGTGATCCTATAATGGCCCGCGTAAATAAATCTTGATGAATTCATTATTCCTAAAAAATAACACCTGCTCTGTGCAGGGGAAAAATTGCATTGTGTGCACTACACTTTGTGCACTTATCTTGCGGCTAGTACCAAAAACAAGTCAATGAGTCTGGTCAGAGCTGCTTTTATATAAAAAAGGAAAACATATGTCAAGACGTCAATTTTTAAATACATTGGGGCTCACTGTTGGGTCTGGCTTAATAGCACGCTCTAAAATATTAGGGGCTACATCAGAACCTGACATTGCCAATAATCATATTTAAGCAGGAGACTGGACTGCCTTGCGCGATATGCTTCCACTGACGCGTAAATACATATAATTATCTACATTTTTGTTGGCATCACATCCTAAACCTATATCAGATGCTATCGAAAAACACCGTCGTGCATTGGATGAAAATCCTGCTCAAGTCACTGTAGCCGAGGTACCAAAACGTTTACGTGCGGCAATTAATTCAGAAACTCGGGTTGTGGCGGCTACGTGGTTGCATTTCTCTAATGGCGTAAAACTGCCGATAAAAGCGATGTCTGACACTATTACTAGACTCAACAAGGAGCGAAAAGCCAATAAACAGCTATTGTTTTGCGTAGATGGCATTCATGGCTTTGGTGTTGAAAATCAGAACGTTAGTGAATTGGGGGTCGACTTTTTTGTCGCTGGTACACATAAGTGAATATTTGGTCCAAGGGGCACCGGCGTTGTATGGGGCAATGATCGCGCTTGGGCGCAAAGTGAGCCAGTGCTCCTTAGTTTTAGCGCACCTTATGAGGTTTGGTTGGGCGGTATGAATCAGGATAATGTACCTTTTGGTGAACAGATGTCTCCGGAGGATCCCATTCATTTGAGCATCGTTGGGCATTGCCTGAAGCTTTCAAGTTACACTTGCAACTAGACAAAGCGAATGTACAACAGCGAATCCATCAATTGAATCAGCAAACAAAACAAGGCCTATCAAAGATGTCTCACGTTACACTATACACTCCACATAGCAGCAAACTTTCATCAGGTCTGATTTGCTTTGATGTGGATGGAATGAAGGCCGCCACATTGGTAGATAAAATGCACCAAAAAGGTATTGTTATGAGCAGCACACCTTATCGAGACAGTTATGCCAGATTCGCACCCTCATTGCTCAATAACGAATAAGAAATTGAACTAGCTCTGGCAGAAATAAACGCTATGGCATAACGGAAAAAGTGCAAATGACATTAAAAATTCATGTTCAAATTTACTAGAAACAGCCTTCGATTATTTAGGCATAAGTATCTCTTACCTAAAAGAGAAAAGTTCAAAGGCTATCTGAGATTTAGTGTACAGATGCTTTTGAAAAACTTTGCTTTTGTGGTGCAGTTAGCTCCATAATTTTCTTGTCAAGCATCGCGTAGAACTCTTCATTATCATACGCAAAAAGTATACCAACACCTTCCTCAGAGTGATGTATTACTATGCCTTTTTGCACCACACAATTATGGTTTATATCCTTATCTGTAAAGTGCATCTCTACAAAATTATTAGTGACAAGCCCGTGCTTGACTAAACTAATAAATGCCCCAAAAGGATTAATATTTCGTGTGAAGGTATGACCTAACTTTTTACCCTTAAACTTTATTTGTACATCAATAGCTATAGGTTTGCGAGCGTATGTACGATGATAAATAGACATGTTAAACATTCCAATTTACTCATTATGTAATATCGAATGTTAAGTATAGGAAATTATTGTTAATCGCAGGAGTATTCTTAGAGGATAATTTTACAGATTACTCATTATGTAAGATCAAATGTTAAGTATAGAAAAGTTTTGTTAATTTCAGAAGTCTTCTTAGGGAATCATTTTCAGATTAATGGGTCATGATAGATGTCACCGACAGTTCAAGTTAATTATTGCGTAATAGGAATAAAGTCTTGCGCACAATTGCATTATTAGAGCTGTGCTATCGGGGTGCGTACAATGTTAAGTATTGTATCTTTCTTAGTGTTTAAAATTTTTTAGATTTTCAAACTTGTCCTACTAACCATTACTGCTATATTGAGCTTAAATATAGTCGCGAGTCATGCTTTGAAAAAATTTAAATTGGGCCCCATCAATATTGCTAGTTCAATACTGGTTACATTAGTGAGAACAGGTACGGGGATCAGCAGTAAATCTGCAATTTTAAAACCTGAACTCCCATTAAAACTATTTGATATTGAAAGTTGTCCTTATTGTCGATTGGTAAGAGAGGCATTAACTGAACTGGATTTGGATGCAGAAATTTATCCCTGCCCTAAACAAGGAAGGCGTTATAGGGGCGAAGTAATCGAGATGGGCGGTAAAGCTCAATTTCCTTTTTTTATTGACCCCAACACTGGCGCTCAAATGTATGAATCGTTAAGTATCATAAAATACTTATTCGAAACCTACGGGCAAAGAGTTTTACCGTTAAAATGGCAATTGGGTTCGCTGCAAACAATGGGCTCAATGTTAGCCAGCACAGCCCGATTGGGTTTAGGCATAACAAGAAAAACATCTCGTGCCCCTTTACAGTTGCTCGAATTGTATAGTTTCGAATCCAGTCCTTATGCACGTGTGGTCCGTGAGTGTTTGTGCGAAATGGAAATCCCCTATATTTTACGTAGCTGCGGCAGAACCGAGTTAGGTGAATGGTTATTACCATCCATTAGGGACGCGTTGGGTATAGTGCCTAACAGCGAATTGGCAAACCGTAAAACGTTACAAGAAAAAGCGGGGCGAATGGCGATACCATATTTGATCGACCCTAATCAAAACGTAGAAATGTTTGAGTCAAAAAAAATTGTTGAGTATTTAGAGGCGACCTATGGCTCTGACCTGTAAAACTTTACATCAAATTGTCAATATCTAATACCCAAATAAAAATGTAGTAATGTTCTGCTTAGTAAAAATTATTGAATATTTAGACGTAACCAAGGCACTGACAATTAGGATTTAAAAGTAATAAACGACTAGAGCGAATTGCCGAAAAGTAATGTTGATTGAGCACTTAACCATTAACCATTAACCCTTTAATCTTTTGACTTTCAAATTAATTATTTTTAGACAGGAAACGATGTTTAAAGACGTCTTGGTAAATGGTGACGGATTTCTTCAATACTGTGATTAACCAAATCCTTGTTTACCGTGTCCCCTAGGAGCCCCGAGCACTTTTTACTTAAACTAGTTCGTAACAAACTAATAAATGTTGGTGGTGCTATCATATAGATAGTGAACCACTTACTGGTCTGACGGAGTCTCTCGATTTCATCACATAATTGATTAGCAAATTTTTTTGCCTGTTCTTGATGAGGTGCCTTTTCATGTGCCGTCTGATGCTTACCATATCCTCCGAAATCGACTCGGCTTTCTGTTCCGTCGCGAGCAATATCTTGTTCTTTGAAGCGTGTTTCGCATTGAACATAACCATTGTCATCGATTAAAGGGCTAAGCCCAGTCTTTGCCACAAGGAATCTTGCTTTGCTACTATCTGCAACAACCACGCATATGCACATGTATGAAATCTGCTAATTTTTATTTATGTGTCACAATAATATGTCAATAATTATTAGTAGATACCGATCTAGATCAATAATGAGTCCATTCCATTGTTATTTTCACAAATAGTTTTTACTTTGCAGGATCACTCTTAGATGTAACTTGTACATTTGCTGGCGAAGATACTTTTTACCAAACGGTGAAGGACTGGGTTAGTCAACATTTCATGCTGTATTAATTGGCGTAACTGATTAAAATATATCATTTATTTGTGAATTAAATAAAAAGGTAATCTATATAACGGGGTAAAGTTAGTGAGAAATTTTACCTATGCATAAATATCACCATAAAAGGCGTCCTAGGACGCCTTTTATGGTGATATTACTATTTAAATATTACGGTTTAATAAAAACGAACTTTAGCTTCAATACCAAAAATTCGTGGTTGATTAACAATACCGGTTAGGTTGTTAAAATCAACTGCACCTCTGAGGTTTTCTTCGTCTGTTATGTTGCGTCCGAATAACGCGACACTGTAATTATCTTCAAAGTTTTCATAGGTAACTCTTAGGCCACCTTCAACGTTATTATCTGTTTTGAATTCAATGGAATCATATAAAAACAGATTGGTTTCGCCTTGAAATGCCCAGTCAGTGTAGATAGATATCTCTGCATTTTTACCAACTGGGAATGCGTAACGAGCTGTGAAGTTGAAAATGGTTTCTGGGGCTTGAGGAAACGGGTTGCCATCAATCGAAACCGCATACCCGTCTGTACTTGGATCGAGTACGGTACAGTTGCCAGTGAAGTCAAACCCTGCATCTGCACCACAAGGTAAAACGGTTAATGAATCATCTTGAATCTCTGTGTGGTTGTAACTGTAACCTGCGGTGAGGCTTAAGAAGTCATTAACCAGGTATTGTGCATCAATTTCAAAACCATAACCTGTGCCTTTATCTGCATTGATCAGCGCTGTGTTATTAGCTCCACCGCCAATTGCAGAAAATTGCATGTCGTCAATTTGATAGTAGAACGCCGCAACATTAAAACGAAGCGTATTATTCAGTAAGTCTGTTTTAGTGCCTATTTCAAAAGAGTTAATAGTTTCGGATTCAGCCACTGAAGGAGAACCTTCAAATGCAACATCACGGCCCTGAATAGTTTGCGCGCGGAAACCATTAGCTACCCGACCAAATACAGAGGTGTTTTTGTCAATTCGGTAGTTAGCACTTAGCTCCCAACTGGCTTGTCCGTCATCCACGTTAATATCTGCATATTCTTGAATTGAGGCTGCGCCTGTTACTAAGGCAAAACCATTGACATTTTGTTCACCCACAACAAGTGATTTGTCATCTTTGGTGTAGCGAATGCCACCTGTAATATTCAACTTTTCATTTACGTCATAAGATGTCTGGCCAAATACCGCCCACGTTGTGTTTTCATGAAATACTGTGGATGCACCAAAAAAACCATCAATACTGGTTACATTAAATGATGACTCATAATAAAATGTACCCACTTGCCAATTTAGTGCTTCAGTGGTGTCACTGGCCAAGCGAAATTCTTGGGTAAATTGTCTAGGTCTCCTAGGTTATCTTGAGTCACAGCTCCGAAAGGGATGTTACCAGGAAATGTAAGCTCGGTTGTACCGTCACCATTAATATCTGCGGCTTCTGATAGACTGACACCACCATCTATATCGCCTAAACTCGAACCCTCTGCTGTTTCAAGTGCTGTGATACTGGTGAAATTCATATTTTCTAAGGCGAATTCTAGTTTTAAAGAAGCGCCATAGTTTTCATATTTTTGTGGATTATTATCAGCACCGTTTCCATCAATATCTCCGTCGTAATATACAACATCACGGTCAAAGTTTTGGTTTAGATCATTGCTACCACGGCTTAATATGTTAGCGCGAAACACCGAGCCTGTTCCGTCAAGTTCACGGCCATGCAAACTTAATAAAGCTGAAAAGTCTTCAGTTGGTTTATAGGCCAATTGACCACGCCAGGCTTTTTCATCAAAGCCACCTATCGCATCATTTTGACCAGTAAAAGCGTTATCAATCCAATCATCACGGTCTTGTGACAAAACCGAGAATCGCCCGGTGAAATCTTCACTAAGGCTCCCGCCTACTGCACCTTCTAGATTCATGGTGCCTAAATTGCCAACCCCTAGTTTTACGTATGCATCAAAATTTTCACTCGGTTTGACTGAATCGAATTTTATAATGCCCGCTGTGGTGTTACGACCAAATAAAGTACCTTGAGGACCACGGATCACTTCAACCTGTTCAATATCAAATAGAGGGAAGCTTTTTAGTACCACATTTTCTTTGACAACATCGTCCATTACAATGGAAACAGGTTGTGATGCAGCTAAGTCAAAGTCTGTATTGCCTAAGCCACGAATATAAAAACGCGGTGCAGCACGTCCGTTAGATGTTTCGGCATATAAGCCAGGTATACGAACAGCTAGGGCTGTAATGTCTTCTCCGCCGGAAAATATATTTTCAAATTTTTCACCATTTAAGGTGGCAATAGAAATCGGCACTTCTTGAATACTTTGTATGCGTTTTTGAGCTGTAACAGTGATTTTTTCTAATGTGGGTCCGCTTTCTTGTACCACTTGAGCAAAAGAGATTGAACTTACAAGTGCTGCATTTATACCAAGCACTATGGCGCTTTTATTTAATTTTTTCATGTGTGTCCAATAGTTAAAATAATTAAAGCAATGTATTTTTTATGTAGATAATTTACTTGATAATAGTGTCTGCGCACTACTTGGGTATTTGGTGAAGCAAAAAAAGGCAGTAGGATTAGTATATTTTATAAACGTATCGTCTCCTTTTATCAAGGGGTTTTGATATGGGTAGAGATAAATTTGAATTAAATTTTATTTTTTATAAATTAATGGCCACTTAAACATACCAAAGCGTATTTTTTTCTGAATTGATTGACCTCTCTTTTACCCATCATACAGAAATCAGTTTGATGACCATCCTAATTGAAATCTGATTTAGTTATCTTGATGATTGTCCCCAATAAGCGGGGTATGTCAAAGAGTTTGTCTTTGCACATATCAATACGTGATGTGGATGAAAAGATGTTAGGTGCACTTATGGAACACTCATTAGATGAAATAGGGCGTTGACATTTAAAGCGAGGCTATAAAGCTTAGAATTTTTTACGACGGCTCAGAGTACGGTGTTTCCATGCTTTAGTAACTGATAACCGCCACAAATAATTTAAACTAAAAAATCCAACGATACTAAAAAATATCGAATATATTAGACAACCCACCAAAAATGCGGGTCCAATTGTTTCAATACTTTGTACTACCCAATTCCAACTTAACTCAAATCTGAAGTCTTTTTCTGTAGAACCCATTATGGTTGTTCCAACAATGTAAGCACTGTAAAAAATGGGAGGCATAGTAAAAGGGTTACTGATCCAGACTGTAGCTACAGACAGCGGTAAATTAACCCGAAAAGGTATCGCAATGGCTGCGGCTAACCACATTTGAAATGGCACAGGCCAAAATGCAAAAAACAAGCCCACAGCAAATGCTCCTGATGCCGAACGTCTGTTTAGGTACCACAGATTAGGGTCGTGAAGCAAAGTTCCAAAAATAGACATTATTTTATGTTCTTTGACTTTTTGGTGACTGGGTAGAAACCGTTCAATAAACTTTTTCAGAATAATTCTCTATACTTTAATTTCGGGCATCAACAGAACGCGCATATCATTTACTATGGACAGTAAACTTCTCAGTTTTATTGCAGCGACTTTTACTAGTTTATTTTGGACTAGCCTGCCTTCCATCTTTATCACTCTTTCACTCTTAATTTGTGCTTGCCTAATCATCGGAAAACATCAACATCTGGGCTGCTTTCTGCTTGGCATAATCTGGATGGCAAGTGTAGGGCATTGGCAATACTCTTTGCAACTATCTTCAGAACAAACTAATCAACCAGTAAATATAATAGGCGAGGTCAGCAGCTTGGTCATTGCTGCTCAAAACATACGTTTTAACCTAAAAGTCACACACATCGACGACATACATTTGTTTTATGCTAAGACATTTCGCCTAAGCTGGCGAGACCCTGATTGGCAGTTACAGCAGGGTCAACGAGTAAGATTATTAATTAAAGTTAAACCCCCTCATGGTTTAGCCAACGAAGCAGGTTTTAACTACCAACAATGGCTGTTTAGTGAGGGAATAATTGCCACGGGTTATGTTAAACATCATATTAATAATCAGCTTATTGACGATGATAAAACTATTAGGCAAGTATTGCTAAATAGAATGTTAGCCTTCGATTTGCCCCACAGTTCATGGTTAGCTGCATTAACTTTTGGTTATCGAGGGTTATTACAACCTGAAGATTGGCACTTAGTACAAAAAACGGGTGTGGCGCATCTTATTGCAATATCAGGTTTACATTTAGCTTTGGTGGCGAGTTTAAGTTATGTGTTGATAGCATGGATTGCTGGTGGATTGGTCAGCAGGTTTCATTCCTTGCATCATATCAATCTGCACAACATGGCTATGTTAATGACACTTTTTAGCACTCTAGCATATTCAGCTTTAGCGGGTTTTGGTTTGCCTACACTCAGAGCATGGTTGATGTTGCTTTTGTTTAGTGTTTTTTTTCTATGTAATAAACATATTGGGGCAAAAAATATAATTTTGTTTGGGCTTTGCGGCTTTATATTGCTTTTCCCACTGAGTATTTTTGGACTGAGTTTTTGGTTAAGTTTTTCTGCGGTAATCATTATTTGTTTTGTATTTTGGCGCTGGCCAGTCAAAAAAAGTAATTTTTCTTTGATTGCAATGCTGTCTGGCATGGTCAAACTACAGTTATGTTTAACCGTTTTAATGTTGCCAATTGTGGCTTGGCAGTTTTCTTTTATATCCATTGTTTCACCTTTTGTTAATTTAATTGCAGTGCCTGTCGTGACTCTAGCATTAGTGCCTATTTGCCTGCTGGCAGTGATCTGTTTAGCGGTCAAATCCGACTGGGCGTTAGAGTTGTTTTCTTTAGCAGACTTGATGGTGAGTTATGGCCTGACGTTCCTTGATATTGTTCTAAGGCTCGATGGTGCGTACTTCGGCTTGCCTAAATTTCCAGCTGCTGTGTGGCTGTCTGTCTTTGTATTTATATTTTGTTGCTGTTTACCTTTTTTTTGGTTAAAAAAAAAGTACCTCTGCTTGTTATTATTTCCGCTAGTTAGCTTTTTATTAACCCAAAGAACGAATACTTGGCAGATTGACATATTAGATGTGGGGCAGGGCGTGGCTGTGTTAATTAGCAAAAATAACCGAGTCATTATTTATGATGTCGGCGCAAGTTATCCTTCTGGTTTTAATATGGCCGACAGCGTGTTGTTACCTATTCTGCAGGCTAGGGGACTGTCTACAGTTGATCACGTATTTATCAGTCATGGAGATAATGATCATGCTGGCAGTTTACCGCAGTTAATTAAAGGCATTAATGTTTCTAAGGTTTTGACTAATAAAGATAGTTGTCAGCAAGGTCTTGATATGAACTGGCAAGGATTACGTATCAATGCCTTATGGCCAGACGATGCGCTTAAATATAATAACAATAATGGTTCATGTGTGATCAAGATATCGGATCAATATCACAGTGTTTTGTTACCTGGTGACATTGATAAAAGTATCGAAAGGATATTGGTTGATGCACAGCCAAAGCAATTACAGGCCAATATTTTGCTAGCACCACATCACGGCAGCGATACTTCTTCTTCTAATGAATTCATTCAAGCTGTTGGCGCTGAGTATGTAATATTTAGTCAGGGTTTTATGAATCGCTGGCGTTTCCCTAGGCAAGAAGTGCTAGATAGATTCGAACAGGTGAACAATAAACAGAGCACACAAACCAAACTTCTTAATACTTCTGAGTCAGGCCAAGTATCTTTTATCATTCAATATGATTCGCCTAAACGGATCCTAGTGAAAACGTATAGACAGGATATTTATCCTTATTGGTATGCAAATTCCTATCACCGTAAATAAAAACATCTTATTGATAGTTGGGGAATTTCGCCCTAACAGTTACACTAGTGATGTTTTCCTCTTCCATCAGAAACAGTTATTTAATGAGCACACAGACAGATTTGGGCATTCAAGTAACGTCTAATATATTTAGACGGTTTAGCGTCTACCTTAAAGATTTTAAATTCGCCTTTTTTATCGCCATTATTGGCATGATTGGTTATTCGGCTATCGATGTAGCAGTGATATCACAGTTAAAACCCATTATCGATGATAGTCTCGGTAAAGGGGATTATGAATACCTGCGTTTAGCCGCATATTTTATTGTGCCTCTTTTTATCTTGAGGGGAATTTTTAACTTTCTTGGTACTTATACCGTGGCGTGGATTGGTAATCATGTGGTGATGCAAATGCGTCAACAATTATTTAGTCGTTATATTCATCTACCCGTCGAATTCCATGATAATACCGGTACAGGGCAACTTATTTCTAAGGTGATATACGACACTGAACAAGTGTCGAACGCTGCTGGCAAAGCACTATTAACGTTAGTCAGAGAGGGGGCGCTTGTTGTTGGTTTGCTTCTTTCTATGTTTTATTACTCTTGGCAGTTGTCGCTGATCTTTGTTCTTATTGGTCCTTTGGTTGCAGTGATTGTTTCTGTGGTTAGCAAACGTTTTAGATTGGTTAGCAAACGTATTCAAGAGGCAATGGGCGACTTAACAGCTGCCGTTGAGCAAGTTATAAAGGGCCATAAAGTGGTATTAATGTTTGGCGGTCAAGATTTAGAAGATAAACAGTTTACAAATAAAAATAATCACAATCGCCAACAAAATATGAAGTTAATTATCGCTAGGATTTTAAGTGTTTCTTCAATTCAGGTCATCGCTTCTATTGCCTTAGCGGTGGTGTTATACATAGCGAGTTTTCCTGGTTTAGTCGAATCACTAACCCCTGGGGTATTTATTAACGTAGTGGTGAACATGACTATGCTACTAAAACCACTTAAACAATTGACCACAGTAAACAGTGAATTCCAAAAAGGCATGGCGGCATGTATGAGTATCTTCGATGTGTTAGATCAACAAGTTGAAGTTGACCGAGGCACCCATCGTATTGCCAGGGTTGCGGGAAAAATTGAGTTTAATAATGTGACTTTTAGCTATCCTTCGAAGGATCTCCCAGCCCTTAAAAATATTTCATTTTTAGTTAAGCCGGGCCAAACCTTTGCATTGGTTGGCCGCTCTGGCAGTGGTAAATCAACTATTTCAAGCTTACTCACGCGTTTCTACGATAATCAAATGGGCGAAATATTAGTAGACGATATATTGTTAAAAGATATGCCACTAAAAGATTTACGTAGACAGTTTGCTTTGGTTTCACAACACGTGGTGTTATTCAATGACACCATTGCTAATAACATTGCTTATGGTTCACAGGGCAAAGTAAACCGCGAACAGATACTGGCCGCTGCTAAAACCGCTCATGTAATGGAGTTTTTGGAGCAGTTACCTGATGGTTTGGATACCATAGTAGGTGAAAATGGTTTTATGTTGTCTGGTGGTCAACGTCAACGGTTAGCTATTGCCCGTGCCTTGTTATTAGACGCGCCTATTTTAATCTTAGACGAAGCCACCTCAGCCTTAGATACCGAGTCAGAGCGACTGATCCAAGATGCACTCGATCAACTGCAACAAAACCGCACCAGCATAGTGGTAGCTCACAGGTTGTCGACTATTGAAAACGCCGATAATATTTTAGTGATAGAGGCAGGTGAAATTATTGAGCAAGGTAATCATCAAAGTTTGGTGTTACAAAATGGTGTTTATTCGCAATTGTATAATATGCAGTTTGGTGAGGAGTTAGTCCCTAAGTGAATTGGGTAGACAACATGTGGTATTCACCGCGTTGGTATCATTGGCCAGTTATTATTCTGTTATTACCATTATCCGCGCTATTTTGGGTGCTGTCTGCGCTTCGCAGAACGTTTTTTAGATTACATATTAAGCCTTTAGTTGATATTCCTGTGCCGGTAATTGTAGTGGGTAACATCAGCATAGGTGGCAATGGAAAAACACCTTTAGTGGTATATTTAGCGAAGCGCTTAAGGCAAGAAGGTTATAATCCAGGTGTGTTAAGCCGAGGTTACGGCGGGAAAAACGCTAGCTATCCTATGACGGTAGAACAGATCAGTAAAGTCGATGTAGTAGGTGATGAAGCAATATTGATGCGCCAACACATTAATTGCCCATTGGTGGTTGATCCTGTTCGACCAAGAGGGGCTATGGAGCTAGTCGACAAACATAGATGTGATGTCATTATTTGTGATGATGGTTTACAGCATTATGCGTTAAGCAGAGAGATCGAGATTGTTGTAATAGATGGTCAAAGGCGCTGTGGTAATAAATTATTATTACCAGCAGGTCCCTTGCGTGAAGGCATATGGCGTTTAGATACCGTTGATTTTTCGGTGTTAAATGGTGGGGTTGTCACAAATGGTGAATATTTAATGTCACTAGAAGCCGGGAAATTAATCAACGTTAAATATCCTAATAAAAGCCTATCGATAAATGATTTAAGCTCACCTGTCACTGCACTGGCTGGAATAGGCAACCCACAACGTTTTTTTTCTTTGCTCGAAAAAAAGCGAGTGAAGCTTCAGAACCAAATAAGTTTTGTCGATCATCACGCTTTTAGTAAAAAAGACATTCCCAGCGGTACAGTTATTATGACAGAAAAAGATGCAGTAAAGTGTACCCAGATAGCACATGATGATTGCTGGTATTTACCTGTTAGTGCTAGATTAACCAGTCAATTTGAATCGCAACTTGTAAAAAAATTAAAGCAAGTGGCTGCCGATAAAAAACACAATAAGAGAAAATAATGGCCTTTGATAAAAAATTATTAGATATTTTAGCCTGCCCAGTTTGTAAAGGTAAATTATTATACCAAAATGAACAGGCTCGGCTTATCTGTAAATTCGACCGCTTGGTTTATCCTATTAGGGAAAATATCCCAGTGCTATTGGAATCAGAGGCTAAACATTTGTCTAGCGAAGAAATGGAACAATTGTTAAAGAAAGATTAGTTCTTTAACAGTTGTCGATTTTTAATGAAAAGATTCAAGAGATTTACCTATGCAATTTAGTGTCATTATTCCTGCACGTTACGCGTCTATGCGGTTTCCCGGTAAACCTTTAGTTACAATACATGGCAAACCTATGGTGCAACATGTTTACGAGCGAGCACAAGAATCAGGGGCGAGCAACATTCTAGTGGCAACCGATGATGTTAGAATAGCCAAAGCAGTAGATGACTTTGGTGGCAAATATTGCATGACAGGTGCGCACCACAAATCAGGCACTGAACGTCTGGCTGAAGTGGTCGATTTACAAAATATGCTGTCTCATGAGTTAGTGGTGAATGTGCAGGGTGATGAGCCTTTTATCCCAGCTGAAAACATTCTACAAGTGGCCGAAAATTTACATAAACACCAACAAGCAGAAATGGCTACTTTGGCGGTTAAAATAACTGATGTAGAGGAAGCCTTTAATCCGAATACCGTAAAGGTTGTGATGGATAAACAAGGTTATGCCATGTATTTCTCACGCTCTACTATCCCATACGATAGAGCGCTTTTTCTTGATTCAGACAGCATTGATGAGATAGGCGAATTTTACTTTCGGCATATTGGCATTTATGCTTATCGTGCAGGTTTTATTAAGCAATATGTGAATATGTCGCCATCAGGTATAGAACAGATTGAGTCCTTAGAACAGCTTCGTGTCTTGTGGCATGGCGAAAAAATCCATGTTGAGGAAGCTAGGATTACCCCGCCTATTGGCATCGATACACCAGAAGATTTAGCTAAACTATTAGCTAATCACTCCATTTAATATCAGAAATTAAGGCGTTTATATGACAACAGTTGTTATTACCGGAGCCAATCGCGGCATCGGTTTAGAATTTGTAAAACAGTATTTAGTTAAAGGTCACAAAGTGATTGCTCTTTGCCGTAATACGAGCGATGAGCTGAGTCAAACAAGCGCCAAAGTGATCGACAAAGTCGATGTGAGTAATCCTGAATGTTTAGAAAAAACACTGCCTTCATTAAGTGATTTAAAAATTGATTTGTTGATCAATAACGCTGGTGTCTTAGCGAACGAAACCTTAGACGATATGTCGACCGCGACTCTTGAATACCAATTTAGAGTAAATGCAATGGGCCCTGTGATGGTGACTCACATGCTAAAAAAACAACTGCTTAAAGGTGCAAAAGTTGTCATGATCACCAGTCGTATGGGTTCAGTTACGGATAACACTTCTGGTGGTTATTATGGTTACCGCATGTCCAAAGCCGCGTTAAATATAGCTGGTATGTCTTTAGCCCATGATTTAAAAGAGCAAGAAGTGTCTGTTGCGTTGTTGCATCCAGGTTATGTACAAACCGAGATGGTCAATAATACTGGCGATATTTCTGCTGCTGTTGCGGTTGAACGCTTAATGCTGCGTATCGATGGGTTGAATATGAATAATACTGGCACTTTCTGGCACTCAAACGGTGAAATACTACCTTGGTAATACAATAGTTAAAGATTGACTGAGCCAAATATGTTCCTAATAAGTCGTAAATTACCCTTTTCAATTTTTATTACACTTATCATAATTAGCAGCGGTCATTGTAATGTTACCGCTGCTTGAATTAACCTCTAAACAAGCACGTAAACTTGCCCTTATATGTCAAGGTCTCCACAAAAATAATGTTTTTGGGCAGGGTGTTGAAGGCACAAATGCCGCCATCAAACATTTAAGTTACATTCAAATAGACTCTATTTCTGTTATTCAAAGAGCACATCATCACTGCTTATGGAGTCGTATAAAGAGTTATCAAACCGACTTTATTGATCAACTTGTTGCGCAAAAGCAGATATTTGAATATTGGTCTCATGCCGCTGCTTATCTACCGATGCAAGATTTTCGTTTTTCACTTCCCCAAAAATTAGCTATCGCAGTAGGTGAAAAAAAATGGCATCAAAAAAATTCTATTGCTGAAAAACGGGTGTTCCAAAGAATTCAACAAGAAGGACCATTACGCGCCAAAGACTTTCAACAAGATCGCAAATCAAAAGGCACTGGCTGGTGGGATTGGAAGCCAGATAAAGTGGCTTTAGAACAACTCTTTATCGAAGGTAAATTGATGGTAGTTGAGCGGCGTGGATTTCAGAAAGTCTATGACTTAACCGAGCGAGTCTTACCTAATAATATCGACACAACCGCACCTAGCGCCAACGAATTCGCACGTTATTTGATTAGGGGTTACTTGAGGGCCAACGGGTTTGCTAGTGCCCAGCAAATAGGTTACTCACGCAGAGGCCTAAAAAGCATTATGACTCTAACTTGTCAGGAAATGTATGAAAACCATGAATTGCAACAAGTGACTTTAGGCGAACAAGTTTATTATACGTTGCCAAATGTAACTGATTTGCTTAAACAATCCGTTACCCACAATCTAGTCAATATCTTGTCACCATTTGATAATATAGTGATCCAGCGCAAACGCCTATCTGAGATATTTGGCTTTGATTACCAAATCGAATGTTACGTGCCACCCGCAAAGCGAAAGTTTGGGTATTTTAGTCTGCCACTTTTATGGGGGGCAGAATTTGTTGGGCGAATGGACGCCAAAATTGACCGCAATACACATAGATTACATATCAATAATTTAAATCTTGAAACACCTAAAGTAGATGAATTTATTGATGCATTACAACCCGCTCTAAACGCTTTTATGCGGTTTAATAATGGTTTGCATATGGAACTACATAAAGTGACATGTAACCAACCTCTGGGGCTGAAAAAAGAAGCAGACATCAAGCAACGCCTGCAAGCTATATAGTTTATTCTGTTACTAACAAAGCACTCCCGGCTTGATTATTTAAGCAGTAATAGAAGTCCATTTTACGGTTTGCCGTACCGGCCTTATTTATTTTGAAATGCATCAACGTGTCTTAAAATAAAAACGGTCATTTTCTATAGGTATCACCTGATATTTAGCCCCGTCATTTCTTTGGTAGAAGTACTTACTGTAATAAAACTTAGTTTCATTATCGTTGCATCAATATATTGAAAGCTACCAATGTATTGAGTAGCCTATTGGTCTGATATCTGGATCCTCTTATAATCGGGTAGTGGCATTTCTAAAAGTGTTGTTGTTAATTTACCTGCTACCGTTGCAGGTGCAATCCACCCCCCGCCATTAACACCATCACTATTGCTCAACACAACAACAAAAGTATCATTATCGGGCAGGTAAATGCTGTGGCTAGAATAGCCTAATGTTGAGCCACTCCCTCTAATCGCGTCAAAACTCCAAATATGCGAAAGAGAGTAGGTAAACGAACTTTGAAGTTGAGTATCATTAGTCAATATTATGGGGGAAAGAAGAGTTTGTAAATGTGCCTGATTTAGCACCTTACCTTGCATGAGAGCATGGCCAAACAGACTTAAATCATAGGTAGTTGATAGTAAATCAGCGGCTGCATATGCCCAATTTAGATTGAGAAAATCGTGTTGCCGAGGTTTAATACCATCAAATGTATAACCGGTCACTTTTCCTTTTGTTAGTTTAAAAGAAGCTTGTGATGTGTTGTGCATTTTCAGCGGTTTAAAAATTCGTTTATTAAGAAACGCTTCATATGTTATGCCGCTAATTTTCTCTATGACCATAGCAAGCATGCTGTAACCGACATTACTGTAGTGAATTTGCTCCCCTGCAACATACTGCCAATGCCCATTTTTGAACTGAGTGATAAGCTCTTCCAATGACACACTTTCTTGAATACGAGTACTTAAAAATTCTGGTTCGTTGATCGGATCGACTAAACCTGAGGTATGTGCTAACAAGTGTTTGAGTGATACATCACTCTTAGTCGTAGATATGTTAGAAATGTATTTAGAAATATTATCTTCCAGTGATAACACACCATCTTGAGCAAGCAATAGAATAGCAACTGCAGTAAATTGTTTGGTCAATGAGCCTATCTCAAAAATATGTTCAGGCTGCATGGGCAAATTTAGCTCAATGTTGGCTAACCCCTGTGCATCTTGATATAACACTTTGCCTTTTTGAGTAATAAGCACTGAGTATCCAACAGAGTCATCTGATGAAAAGCGCCGTAAATCTTTATCAAAGGAATGTGAATTACCTAGTCCAAATGTTGAAAATACCATTAAGTATGTAACGATTATTATTTTAAAAAGTTTCATCATTTAATATCCTATATTTACTTTTTTAGTGTACACAGTGGTACGCTTTAATACGAAGTGTCATTAGGATGTAGATGACTTCAGTAGTGGATGTTTTTTTACATATTTTTTCCTAATGAAAATATGATGTGTAATTATTTCAACAAGTTAGCTTTAGGTTAAAAGAATATTGAAGCAGTTTAAATTAAAACACCTATGGATAGATGTGCAACGTTGCCAAATTGTTGATAATGGACAAACCGTTTCTGTAGAGCCCAGAAGTATGGATGTACTTGCCTATCTCGCATCTCATTCGGGGCAGGTGATTTCCCAACAAGAGCTATTTGATGCCCTTTGGCCAGATACAGTGTTTAGCCCTGGAGCCATTCAACGTTGTATTGCCCAGTTAAGAAAGGCGATGGGGGATAATGCACGTAACCCAACCTTTATTTCTACCCATTCTAAACGGGGTTATTGCCTTGATGTGGTGCCATCGAATAAACAGACAAGTCACACAAAAGATCAAATCAAAAAATGCAGTGGGTTAATTGTCAGTTTCCTCTTAGTTGCATGGTTATATGTGGATCTGCAAGTGGCCAAGCAAGTCACATTAATTGGAAAATTAACGCCTATTACGTCCTCATCACACTATGACTTTTATCCCAGTTATTCATCAGATGGGAATACACTCGCATTTATTCGCCAGCAAAATGGGTTGGCTCATGTTTTCTTAAAAGACATGAACTCAGGCTCTGAGCGACAATTAACCCAACAAGCTTTTAATGTTTTATCCATTGTCTGGAGTGAAGATAACCGCAGTATTTTATTTATCGTTCGCGACTCAAACGGTGATTGGGTGGGTAAAAAAAACATTGGTGCGGTTCAAGCAAAAGAAGTGTTCAGACTAAAAGGGGCAGGGAATATCTGGCGGGTGTTTCCTAAAAACAATGATTTTTACTACATGCTGGTCAACATCCCAGTCAACAAAAAGCCGATTACCAAGATCAAACACTACGACCCAAAAACAAAATATCACACTGATGTACTGGTGAGTTCAGATGAATTTACACCTTATCGTATTGCCATCTCACCGGCTCAAGACGTCTTAGCAATAGCCGGAGAAAGTCCGGAAAACAAAGTGGAATTTCGCCTATTCAATTTACAAGACAATACACTTTCAAAACCTTTCGCTACATTGCCTTTGGGTTTTACAGAAATTAATTGGCACCCTGATGGTAATGCTTTATTGGTTCATCATCTCAATAAACTTTACACACTCTCACTCGATGGGGAATTTTCAAGGTTAGCCTACAACAATTATCAGAGACTTTTTCATCCCGTTTATCATCCTGATGGACATGCAATATTAATGTCTTTAACCGAATACGATACCGATCTCATCGCTCTTAATACTCAAACTGGCCAGTTAGATACCCTCGTAGACTCTGATGCAGAGGATCACCTTGCCCGTTTTTCACCAAATGGCCAAAACATTGCTTTTGTTTCTTCTAGAACCGGGACACAACAGTTATTTATTTCAAGCAAGGGCCAAAGCATCAGCATATTTAGTAACCCAGACAACTTACCTATTTATAGAGCTGCAGTGTGGTCAAAGAAAGGGGACAAGCTGGCTTTTTCGTTTGCTAACAATTTGTATATTTACAATATCAACACTAAAAGTCTGAGCAAAATTAATATGCATGAGACATTCACTTCGGTTTTGGACTGGTTTGAGGATGGACATCGGTTGTTAATTGCCACAAAAAAGGCAAATATTTCGTACTTTTCACAATATAACCTAGACACTCAAACCACGATTGATTCAGTTGAGACTGGGGTCAATTATTCTGCAAGTCTGAGCAATACAGATGAATTAGTGTTTTATAAAAATGGTGTTTTATATTGGGGAAACCGCACTTTTTTATTAGATGAATTACCGGAAATATCTGGAGATGTATATGCCTTAGAAAACGAATTAATATTCCAGTCAGGCCGACAAATTATTCGTTTTGACGGCAAGACCCATAGCGTAATAGTAAATGAACTGCCAGAAGAGGCTATATCTATTGCTGACGTACTGAATAATCAGACTTTATTGCTAAATTCAAGCGCTAGTCAGAGTGCAAAAATAGTTGCACTCGAATGATTTAGGATAAAATTGTACTTTGCTTTTTAAACAAATCTTTTTTCAAGATAAGTAATGATTTCAGAGGATTCATACAACCATTCTACACCGTTCTCTTTTTCGATACGTAAACAAGGGGTTTGAACTTTTCCACCACCCTGTAATAACTCATCCCTAAAAGGCGAACCTTGTGAAGCATTACGTTTGACGATAGGCAGGTTAAGCTTATACATAGCTCTACGAGTCTTTATGCAAAATGGGCATGCAAAAAATTGAAACAAAGATAATTTTTCTAGCTCTATTTCTACTTGTTGTTGTGCATCTGCAGTACGTTTTAGTTTTGAACCCCGGGTAATTAAATCAATGGCAGCGATAATGCCACCTAAAAGGTTTCGAATAAGGTTAATCAATAATTTCATCTATACAGCTCAATGGGACAGGGTGTTTAAAAGAACGCTTATTGTAACTAAAAAGTTCATAGTTTTTTACGTTTTTATTGGTATTGTTGGCTATTGTATAGATGGTTTTTAACTGTATATGTAAGTAACCTGGGCTCGGGATAAGCGCTTTTAGACCGGTGTTTACAAGCACCACTATTATTACGCCTATCTTCGTTGAACTTGCTCACAATAGCCGGCTATTCCTTCACAAACTCGCCTCGATAAACGCAATAATATCGGTGCTGGACGGTATGGTTTAGCACGAGTTCAGGTTATTTAACAAAATTTAGCTAAGTTGTGATTTTTGGAGGATGTAGTTCAATTTATCCCTTGGAAGTTGGTATTATGAGTATGCAAACCGTTAAAAAATACAAAACACTACACAAATAAAAAATGAGCTAATTAATCCTAGGTTAATTACAGGAGAATAACCGTTAATGAAAAATATTGAAATCAATCAAGAGCCGATTGCGCTATATCAGTTATTAAAATTTGAAGCTTTGGTTTCCAGCGGTGGTGAGGCAAAAGTGGCAATCGATGATGGTCGGGTCTTAGTGAACGGTGAGGTTGAAACGCGGCGGCGTAAAAAAATAATGTGTGATGATATTGTCGAATTTGAAAATCAGAAATTTGCTATCGTTTTAAAAAAGGCAGTGTAAGCAAAAGTTGAACGTTTTTAGTGGTTCTGAGGT
>JAWUXU010000021.1:0-37795 GCA_034111145.1 Paraglaciecola sp. | reverse complement strand
TTGAGTCAGAACTGGATTGGCAGGCGCATGTTCAAAAGGCCAGCCTACTTTTTAACCAGTGATAGCTGCAAAAGGGTTATTAGCCAGCGCTGCTTTTTCAAGTGGTGCTAAATTTATAAGTCGCCTCATTGGTCTGGTTAGTACGTTTATTCTAGCGCGTATACTTACGCCAACAGATTTTGCGATGATTGCTATTATTGCGATTATATTACACCTCTTTGATATTTTGTCGCATACGGGTTCAGAACAATACATAGTGCAAAAGTCTGAGGTGTTTGATGGTGATTTAAATACTGCCTGGACCCTAGACATATTATTAAAGTCGTTGATGTGTTTATTATTGATTGCAATCGGCCCTTTAATTGCTAGCTTTTTTGAGCAAGTCCACCTCAGTTTT
Organism: Paraglaciecola sp.; assembly: GCA_034111145.1. Classification (GTDB taxonomy): domain Bacteria; phylum Pseudomonadota; class Gammaproteobacteria; order Enterobacterales; family Alteromonadaceae; genus Paraglaciecola. The sequence continues at coordinate 37,398 of JAWUXU010000021.1, read as the reverse complement.
GCCATACAAGTTGCTTCCGTCACACTTATTATTAATGCGTTTAAAAATCCTGGCCTGTTGCTATTAAGAAGAGAGTTAGATTATAAGAAGGTGTTTTATTTGTCTTTAGTGCAGCGAATAGCCAGTTTTGTAACGGTTATTTTTGTGGCACTTAACTGGCAGAGTTACTGGGCTTTTGTGATTGCCGACATAGTAGGGGCATTAGTTTTTACATTGGGTGCCTATAAAATTCAGCCATTTCGGCCAGCCTTTAGTTTACTAAAAGTGAGTGAACAGTGGTTATTTTCTAAATGGCTTTTAGGTAAGAGTATTTTGGGTTATTTGAGATCGCAGATTGATACTGTGCTGGTTGCAAAGTTTTTTACTAGCACGCAGTTAGGTAACTATCATATGGCCCGAGATGTCGCTATGTTGCCAGGATATAATATATTAGGGCCTGCCATAGAGCCGCTCTTGGCTGACTTTAAAGATTATAAGAACCATCCAACTAAACTAGGTCATCGCGTCAGCAAAGTATTATGCATGGTGTCTTTTATTGTTGTGCCTATCACTACCTATATGGCATTTTATCCGGCACTTATTATTGATGTATTACTTGGTTCACAGTGGGTAATCGCTGGCGAGATTTTGGGAGTGATGTCGTTATTGTTTTTTTACTACTGCTTTTTATTGGTAATCGAAAGCGCCTTAACAGCAATGGGTAAAGTCAAAGTTATTTTTATGTTTGATGTCGTCAGCCTGGCAGTGATTGTGGGCACGTTATTAACGTATTTGCAGCTATATGATGATTTAAATAATATGCTGTGGTTACGGGTGTTAATTGGGCTGGCATCAACCTTATTGATTGGTATCGCTTTGCATATTATTGTGCCATTGAAGACTATGCAGATTGCGGGCGTTTTAGTTTTATCCACTGCCATGTCTGGCATGGCTATCACCCTGACAGACTGGTTGACTAAACAAGTTGAATTAGGGCAAATCTCGCTTTTTTTATTATCAGGAATACTATTTTGCGGCGCTTACGTCAGTATGCTGGTTATCTTGATACCCAGACTAATTGGTAAGAGTGTTAGCAATTTATGGGCAGAGTTTCGACAAGCTAAAGGCGATCAATAATATATTTAAGATTTTGTTTTACCCGACTCAATAGGTTTGCTTGTTGATTACCTGACAACTCTGCCTGACCACCATCTCTGGATACAATAGCCTTGTTTGTCACATTATCTTTGATGACAACATCTTTAGTCGTTACAAAGCGGTACTCAATAGCATTAGGGTAGTTGCCTTTTATAAAAATTTTGTTGTTACTGATCTCGATATTAGGGCTAGCCTCTAAAATGATCCCCGTATCAGTAAATTGATGTGACAGATTAGTATTAGAAATGCTGTTATTAGCAATTAACCCTCCAATGGTTTGATTGTTTACATCATTCCCTAAGCCAAAACCTATGCCGCGGTCACAGTCTTCAATGGTGTTGTTAAGCACAGTGATATTGGCGCTTTTTCGCCAAAAATGAATCGCATGTTCCGCCACATGTTGAGAAGGACTGGCGATATTTTTAAACGTATTACCCACTATTGTCCAATTCCGAGACCTATGTGCATCTATCCCGCCAATATAATACTGCGGCCCCACACCAGCGCTATATTCGAATAGGCAATTTTTGATAGTGCCATTGTCTGAAAATGATTTGCTAGAAGATGAAGAAGACACTTTAAACAGTTGTTCATAGGAGTCCCGCAACACGCAATTACTCAGACTAAAGTTATCAGTATTTTTTTCGGCGCGTACCTGTATAAGATGATTCGCAGATTGTTCTAACGTGAAGCCCGACAAACTGGTATTTGAGCCACTGATATCAATTAATATTTCTGCTGAGGGGCTTTTTTTCATACCTTGGCCCGACAAGATAACTAAACTTGGGTCGCCAGACAGTGAGGTTAAGTGGATATGTGAACCCGTAAAACTCAGCCTTTGGGTAATATTATAACGGCCATTTGCCAGCACAATACTAGTGGCGCTTTTTGCATGGTTGGCTTTGTGTACTGCCTTGTAAAGTTGCGCTGCATTGTTGACATGAATGGTCTGCAAAGAAGGGGCCGCTGCTATTAACCCCGTAAAGGCAGCATAAATTAGCATTACGCCAAATAATTTATTCAGTTGTTTATTCAGTTGTTTCTTCATAAATTAGTCCAATCTACTTTTTATCACCTTTGCCGGATTACCGGCAACAATTGAATGAGCAGGTATATCGTTGATGACTACAGACCCCGCACCGACAACACAACCATCACCAATGTTTGCCATGATCATTGATCCATTACCAATCCAGCAATTTTCACCTATGGAAATTTTTGTAAATACCCCACCTTGATCCTTAATCGGTACATTAAGATCATCGAAATTATGCTGGCCCTTGCCACTCATAATATGCACGCTGCTACCTAGCAATGTGTTTTTACCTATGCTGCAGCGGCCAATATTACATTGAGCGCCAAGGTAAACCCCCTCGGCAATTTCTGTGTCTGCTTGTGAGAATAACACCATAAAAGAAATTACCGCATCAGGGCTACAATGAGTAAAAACAAATCGGTAAAAACCTGCTCTTAAATACACACCTAACTTGCCCGGTATTAAACTTAATAACTGACTATAACTGCTTAACACCGCGTCTTTTTTGAAAACCCAAGAAAATACAAAATATAGCAAAGTAATAGGTGCCATAAGTAATGCACATAAAATAAAGAGTAGTTGTTTTATGACCTTTTTCATTGTTTACCCTCTAAGCCAAGTAAGTTAACCAATGGCTGCAACTGACTTGGCCATGAATAATGTTTTTGAATGATTTGCAGTGCGCTTTGCCCTATGGATTTAGCAAGTGTGGGTTGTGCAATTAATTGATATGCATGAGCAATGAATTCGTCTGGGGTTGAGGCGATTAATATATTTTGGTCTGCTTGGCACAAAATACCTTCTGCTCCCATTGGGGTCGATATAACAGGTAATGCGCATGCAAAAGCCTGTAATACTTTATTTTGCACACCGCGAGCCAATCTGAAAGGCGCAACAAAAATATCAGCTTGATGGTAGTAGGGCAGAATGTCTTCGACAAAACCAGTCACTTCAATGCTTTTATCATTTGCAAGCCGAGTAATGTCTGCGCTGGGATCCATGCCTGCAATGACAAACCTGGCGTTAGGATGCTGAGTAATGATTGACGGCCAGCATGTGTTTACAAACCAAATGACGGCATCTTCATTAGGTTTGTAATCCATGACCCCAGTAAACAGAAACACCGGGGCGTGGATTAGCTGTTTGACTGCAGGTGGATAAAACACCGAGGTGTCGAGTCCATTTCCCATCACGTGGACTTTCTCGCTTAGTATCACTTTTTGAGCAAATAGCGTGACTTCGGCCTGTGCAATTAAGTAACTAGCATCAAACTGTTTGACTATTTTTTTTTCGTATTCTGCTAAAAGCCGTTGTTCCCTGGCGTACACCCTACTCATGGGGAATGAACTGCTTTGTTGATACTGCCCCCACTTGTCAGAGTCCACATCCATAAAGTCCATTATGAGCAAAGGTTTTTTATCTAGTGTGCTAAGTGCCGCAGATTTAAAAATGTATTCAGCCACCGAAGAAGCGCTGCATATGATTGCATCCACCCTATTGACTAATAAAAACTGATCAAATTTTTGTTGCAGCTTTTTATCATAGAAATTGGCCACACTCATGGATTGACCTTTGATAAGCCCAGTTAACAAACGTATGGCTTTAGGTTTAAGGGGCGTCGCTTCAACGGATGTGCACCAGCTTTCTCGAAGCTCATTAAAATATGCTAACTCTGTTTTGTCTTCGTATGGCGAAAACAGATGAACGTGGTGACCAAGTTCCCTGAGGTGTTTAAGTTGGTGAAAACTACGTATTTTTTCACCCTTATTTGGGGGGAAAGGTACGCGGTGAGTAAGTAGCAGTATGTTCACAGTGTTAGTGGCTCAAGTCCCTGTTCTAATTTAAAAAAGATAATAGCATATTGCTTATTTATATCACGAGTCAGTCGTCACAATATTAAATTGATGGCCTTATAGATGATTGCATTTCCCCCATTCAATTTTTTGAGGGCTAGGAATACCAGAACAACGTTTAGAAAATGATTATAACCTTTGCAATACGCCAGAAAATAACATGCAGTTAATTATACTTAATACACCTGAGACATTATTAATCTTTACTTTAGCTTTACCTAATTTTTAAGATGAAAACCCAATCATCTTACACACTTCAATACGTCTAAATCCTATGGAACTGTATATCCTAGAATACCTTTGTATCGACGTGATACTCCACATTATTGCTCACATGTTTAATATGAAGTTCTAGCACTATAAACAGTTATTCAGGGTTAAGGTCATGGGCAATTTTCAATATTTAATGAAAATATTAATTACTACAGGGTTGGGGGTATTTTTGTTTTCCTGTGGTTCAGGAGGCTCTAATGATGAAGTGTTGCTCCCTGCTGGGGCCGTTTCCCTCACTTCAAAAACAATCATCGAAACACCCAAAGAGGTCATTCAAGTGTTGTTTGCAGAAGACATTGCTGAAGATATTCACCAATCAAAACCTGATGACATTAATCTTCCGTTAGGTTTGCAAGCTGCTTTGGATATTGAATACACAGGTGCATTTAGAGTGGTGGCAGGTGGGGAATCAAATTCAAACTATGCAGTTGGGGCCTTAGGTTTTAATCCTGAAAACAATAGTATTTTTTTGGCGGGCCATAGCCATGACAATGCAATTGCCGAGTTTGCAATACCCTCTTCATTGTCGTTCGAAACACAAGCCAAAAATATTCCAGAAGCTGCGGTGTTGCAGCAGTACGTAAAAGTTTTGAACAAAAAAGAGGTAGGTAATTCAACAAACAAAATTAATGGGATTTTATATCATAACCAAAATTTATTGGTGAGCTCCGAGATTTATTATGACGGAAGTGCAGGTAATGCAGACAATTTACAGGTTTTTTCTAACGTACTTGATATCAATTCGTCGCCTTATACGGGAATGCTACAGTTAGAGGGAAAAGCTCAAGCCGCTGGCTATATGTTTAAAGTGCCTGCTGATTTACAAGAGCGAATCGGCTCTGAATATATAACAGGCTGGGCAACTAACAATGCTATAGTTTCGAGGTATTCTCAAGGTCCTAGTTTATATAAATTCAATCCAGAACAAGCCATTGATTCAGTAGTTACAGTAAATCGAACAATTGAGTCGAGTCCAATTATGTACTTCCCTTTTTCTAAAGATAAACAGATGGTTAAGGATTCAAATTTATATTCTTTTGATGTGTCACCTATTTGGGGACCAAAATCGCAAGCTTTTTATGGATTTATTATTCCTGGTACTACTTACTTTTTAGCTGTTGGAAAAAACTCTGGTTTGCACAGTGGTGTTGGTTACAAAATAACTCAAAGCAATGGAAATGTTTGCGGTGGTCCATGTTCGTATGATAGCAGTGATAAATACAATTATTATTGGTTGTTCGACATTAATGACATGCTAGATGCAGATAAACCTTGGTTAGTTAAACCTGTCAGTTTTGGCAAGTGGAGTCATCCTTACGATAAAAATGGAGCACATGGTATTATAGGTGGTACATACGACGACGAAAAAAACATTCTGTACTTAGCACTTAGTGGTGCTGGAAAAATAGGCAGTTATGATACCCCCCCACTAATAATCAGCTATAAGGTTATAGCTAAATAGGAATATTAATATGATGCCAGTGACCTGCTTTACTGATTTTTTTTTTCGGAAGTAAATGTAAGATAAACGATTATTCCCCAAAGATTCTTCTTATATTTATTAATATCCATAGCTTTGTGCAACATCTGAGATACCACAGCCAAACCCACATACATAATAAAAACAATAATCGCTCGCTTACCCCAACCACTTTCTACAAATATTCTGGCGATAGGTTCTGCAACGTCATATAGGGGCATGTGACCTATAAAAATGAAAATGGTATTGCGAGAAAAAAAACGTACCACTCGATTGGCTGGAATACTGCTAAATAATTTTACTGCTAATAATGTATTGCTTAGATAAACAAGGGAGATTGCAACCGATATGAGTATGTTACTTGTTAATGTAGAGTGCTCAACTGCTAACCTAAAAGGAAAGCTTTTACTGATATCAAGTGGGTTTAGTGCGCTAGCCCATGTAAATAGGAATATTGCCCACACCATTAATAACATTAATGCTTTGAACGAGTTGTGATTATCTTTTTGCTGATGCATATACATGCCAAGCAGAAATACAGTTAACCAATTAGTAATAAGCATGTAACCGGTGAATAATCTGTCAAACTCCATAAAAATGCTGCGGATGGCTATTTCACAGAATAAAACCACTAGTATCGATGGTAAGGTTACTTTCACTTTTCGCATCACTAATGCCCACAACATAAGGATGTGCAGATAGGTGCCTATATACCAAGTAGTGGGGTTGGACGGGAAAAAGTCACCTAAAACATTGATGCCTGCAAAAAATGGCAAGTAATTAGTGATAGCAGGGTGGCCTTTAGTAAGCATAAATATCAGGCTAATAAAAATGGCTATGGCGACTCCCCAAAAGTACATAGGGAATAGACGGTTATAAACCACTTGCCATTTGGGGCGTGTTTCACTGGCCAACCCCCAGCCCATCACAAAAACAAAAAACGCGACGCCGAGTTGTTTAGGATAAATAGGTTGGGTAAATTGATCGAAGGGCTCACCGAAATAATGACCAAACACGATTAAAAACATGCCAACGGCCTTTAGCCAATCAATAAAATCAACTCTGTTTTGCACTTGCAGACTCGGTTGTTAGCGGTGCTTTTTTATTGTCTGTGTTTATAGTCGAAGTGTGCTCAGTGCCGACGGGAGGCGCCAAATTTTTAACAAACCTTGCCGGATTGCCAGCCAACACTACAAATGATTTAGTATCATTAGTTACTACTGCCCCTGCTGCAATTTGGCAGCCTTCGCCAATATTTGCCATGATAATTGCGCCCTCACCAATCCACACATTGGCATCTACCGTAACTTGCCTGATATTATCTGGCGAAAAAGCTTCCCACTCACCGGTGTCGTCATTATGTTTATGCTGTTGGCTACCACTTAGCAGGCTGGTTCGACTGCCTATTAAGCTGTTTTTCCCCAATTGTGCTGAGCCAATACTGCAGTAATTACCTAAGTAAACATTGTCTTCTACTGTGGAGCTACGATGCGTAAACATGGTGCCAAAGCCTATATGACAATTCATTGAGCATTTGTTTAAAGTCAGTGAGTAATAGCCGCGGCGTAAGAATGCGCCAGGTAATCCAGGTACTAATGCAAATAGGTTGCTCCAGAACACAAATATCACTTCAGATTCTTTACTCAACATGGATTCAAGCCAGCATGTTGCTGCAAAAGGTAAGGATAATAATTGTGAAAGTTTATTTAAAATAAACTTAATCAGCTGTCTCATTATTGTGGTCTCTCTATGGGTTTACGCAGCTATGGTAATGGTTTCAACATACGGGCTAAGAGGCTTCGCGTTTGCGCATTCGTTTGAATCTGGCATTGTGAGTGTATTGGTCAATTAAGGTGATTTTGCTAGGCACTTTAAAGGCAGGCATTAAATTTGCGCAATGTTTGCGTAACCTCACTTTAAATTCACTTAAAGATTCACTCGTGGTTATCTTGATCTCTGCGGCCACTGTCATGCCTGTGATAGGGTGTTTTAAGCTGTAAACCGCGGCATCTTCAACGCCGTCAAGTTGTAACACCACGCTTTCGACCTCTGCGGGGTACACCTTTTCACCGCCAACGTTAATCACCTCGCTTTCACGGCCCAGTATTCTTATCCACTCTCCGTCTTGCTCTACTTGGTCGCCGGTATTCATATAGCCGTCTGCATCAAAAGGTGAGGGAGCGTTCAAATAACCCAGCATGGCAGATTTACTTTTAATACACAGTTTTCCATCGACTATTTTGGTCTGATAATCTTCTCCGCCTACTTTCACCCACAGGGAATTTGAATCACGTGATTTAGAGCGCAATATGCCCACTTCTGACAGACCATAGGTTTGCAACATTCTAATCTGTGGAAAGTGTTTATTCATCGCCTCAAGTGTGCTTGAAGGCATAGGCTCAGTGCCATAAGTGACAAGTTTTAAACTGCTTAAATCACATTCATCTGCCGCACCAGATAACATCAACAAGTTAAGAAATGTGGGAGATGTAGGCAGCACTTCACCTTGGTGTGTCTCTATGGCTTTACACACTGTTATGGGCCTGCGGTTTTCAGGAATGATAGCCATGCCTTGGTTGGCAAGGGTATACAACAAGGTATTGATGCCGCCAATATGGTCAAACTGCAAAAATAACACAGTGCGCATAGTGTTGCGTGGTAAAGTAAATTTGGCTAACAGGACTGCTAAGTCGTGCACTATGGCTTTGCTTTTACCGGTTGACCCTGAAGAATAAAGCACTAATCCTGGGGTGCCTCTTTGCCGAATTTGCTGATAAATGGCATGGTCGGCCTGAGTTTGTGTGGGGTTTAGTTGGTACTCATTGTTTATGGCCACAAATTCATATTCTACTTGGCCAATCTTGCTAAACTCATCAAACTGTGTGGCTGAATCGTTTGATAGCGGAATGATAATGGCTTTGTAGTCTGCCAAAGCTAAAAATAAGGCAATAGCATCGGCCGAATAATCCCCTTTGATCGACACCACAGCGCCTACTGGTAATACGGAGTTTTGTAAAAAAGCTTGCCAATAATCTAATCGTTCACTTAAGACTTTATAACTAATACATTGTTCGCCTATTGCCACAGCATCTGCCGCGCCAGCGGCTTGCATTTTTGCCTTTAAAAAATCAATACTCATGATATGCCTCCCAAATATAGAATTTGACCAGTCACCATGTGGCTGTTTGGTTGCAGATAAAAATCGACAATATTGGTAACGTCTTCAACTTTCGCCATTTTTTTAATGGCTTGCTGTTGAATGAGTTTATTGATTTTGTCTTCCCCCACTCCGCTAATGAGTTGCGTGGCGATAGGCGAGGGGCCTATTGCATTGCATGTAATACCAAAGCTGCCTATTTCTTTAGCCATAATGCGGGTGAGCATTTCCACCGCCGATTTTGATGCGGCATACGCTGCTTCACCCGCTAGATTTAAAGGTACCGCCACTGTGCTTAAGTTGATAATTCGGCCATTAGGAGACTTCCTAAGTAAGTTAATCGCTTTTTGACAGAAAATAAATGTACCCAGAAAATTAGTATTCATAATTTCTTGAACGTTACTAATAGGAGTAAGTGCGAACGCATTCATTCTGGCAATGCCGGCGTTATTGATTAGCACATCCAAAGCGCCCAATTGCTTTTTAACAAGGGCAAACACACGTTTGGCATCCGCTTCTTCAGTTACATCGGCTAAGTGGTGGTGATAATTGTCTGACACTATGCCCGACTCGGAGCGTGAAACGCCTATAACTGTGTCACCTGCAGCCAAAAAATGCTGAGCTAGCGCCTTACCAATGCCACGACTTGCCCCGGTAATCATGATGTTACGGGCTTGCATTAGGCTTGTGCTGCAATAACGTCGTGAATATATTGTGTCATGCTGGGAATGTCTTTAAAGGGGGAGCGAGATAAAGACATGGCCTTTTCATCACTCAGAGAGATATCTATACCTTGTTCTTGGAACGCATCTTCAATATCCATAAGCATTGCGACAAGTGCCATGGAATCTAGATGGCCATTTAAACCAAACAATATGCTGGTATCTGAAAGGGGGATTTGGGTATCGTCACTTCTGGACTGATTAGAGAGTTCTAATGCTTGTATAACGATCTGTCTATTGGTGATCATGTCTATATCCATATAATAATCCGTTTTGAGGCGGTTTTTACAATTTTCTACATCCTTGAACAACTCACTGCATGCTCAATCAATAATATACACATCGGGGCACGATTAACAACACTTGCAATTTTTTTTTTGGATCTTAATTTATTTAAAAGTGGTTTAAGCAATTAAAGAGCTAAATTCAAATGTACTGGATTTCTGTTTTTCACTAAATGGGAATAGTTTTAAGCTGTATCTATTAACTCGTGATCAACGATCTTGCACGGGATTGCATTTGTGAGAATCTTAAATTTATACCGCTGTGTCTTAACCTTTTACTAAAGACATAGTACACTTATTCTAATTAAAATCGCTACATGGAGTGTTATGTTTGGTATTTTTAGGTTTGTTTTAGCAGTAAATGTAGTCATTTATCATTTGTTAGGTGTTCCATCAATCGGCCCCTATGCAGTTTATAGTTTTTTTGTTTTAAGTGGTTTTTTGATGACTATGATTATGCAAGAAACTTATGGCTATAGCTTAAAAGGCACAAAGAGTTACGCGATTAATAGGTTTCTTAGACTTTATCCTGTTTATTGGGCCTTGTTAGCCATCGCTATCGGTATCATCTGGGTTGTTGGTAAGGACTTTTCTTTAGCTTTTCACCCCACCATGCAAACTCCTAATAGCTTTAGCAGTTGGATGGCGAATTTGTTCATGGTGTACCCAAATTTTGAACCAGTATTATACCCTGTTCGGTTAGCGCCAGCCACCTGGGCTTTAACCATTGAGTTAGCCTTTTACTTAGCTATTGGGTTGGGGATTTCTAAGTCCAAACAACTGACTACAATTTGGTTTCTATTAAGTTTGTCTTGGGTACTCTGGACTAACTTTTCAATGAGTCAATGGGGCATCGGTTACGGTGATATTATTGTCGCATCACTACCGTTCTCATTGGGAGCTTTGGTTTATCATTATAAACCCATAGTAAATGATATTATCAACAAAGTTGGCATTGTCCCTATTCTAGCCATGTTCACAATTAATATTTTGATAGTGGTAGTTAGTCATTATGTTTGGAGTGAAAAGTTTTGGTTTTTTAATGCGATAGGTACCTGGTTTAACCTAGTTCTCAGTGGATTAATGACTATTTTATTGTTAGAGCATGGTCGTAAATACCTTGCTAAACGAACCGACCGTTTCTTGGGTGACCTTTCATACCCTGTTTATATATTTCACTGGTCTGGCGCTAGTTTGGCGTCATGGATAATTTCATCCAACGATAATAAAATTTGGGTATTTTGCTTGGGATTATCACTGACAATTTTAGTTTCTATTTTAGTGAATAAAGTTGTGAATGATAATATTGAAAAACTTCGTAATATTATTCGTTCAAAAATTCAAAAATAGAAAAGTTGACTCTTGCTGCTAAGAACAATATTTTTCTTATTTCTTTTGAACACTTTATCAAAATTGCTCTTAAGCCACCCAATAAAAAAAATTCTTGATTGAACATGTTGCGTCATAGCGTTCCAAGCTCCTTATCTAAAATGATTCAAATATGATTTCATTTTATAAAATTAAGTTTAATTATTTTCAAATTTGTTTTTAGCTAGAATATTTGACAAACGAATTTTAAGATAACGAATGATATCTTTGGGCTTGATAAGATTTTTGTTGATATAAACAAATGTTTTTTGTGCCTCTTGAAACTTTCCCGCCCAATATAAATTTCTAAAAATAATTAGATTGGCAAGTTCTACTTCCATTTTTGTCGAGTTAATGAAGCGTTTTGGTATTTCATTATGTGCTATTAAAAATTCAAGAATTGTTTTTCTACCTTTAAGATTTTCAATAAAATCTTTGGAGTAATTACCTTCGTGCTTACGAATATGAACACTTATTTCTTTGCAGCAACCTGTTATTCCAAAGGCCACTAATCGCCTTGTAAGATGAGCGTCTTCAGAATTCATTCTAGATATTTTTGAAGATATACCGCCTATTTCGTTGTATAAGGACCGTTTGAAAAACAATGCAGTTTGAAAAATGGGTTGAAAATTTAGGACGTAATTATAAGTATCGTCGTTTAATAGTGCATAGTGATTGTCTTCATTTAATTCCTTTGTTATTCCTTCCCACCAATTATCTGGAGCTTCAGAAAATTTGTCAGTATCTTTCTCATCTAGTATGCCAAAATTCATAAAACAAACGTTTGCGGAAGAATACAACTCGTTGAATCTAATAAAGTTTTCTATATGTTTAGGTAACCATAAATCATCACTATCACATAAGGCGATCCAATCTCCAGAACACAAGTTTATAGCTGAGGCTCTGGCTGCAGCTGGGCCGGCATTTGGTAACATTACATAGGTAATTTTATCACCATACGGAGCTATTAAGTCTTGAGTATTATCAGTTGAACCATCGTCGACAATAACTATTTCATCAACTTTGACAGTTTGGTTAAGTATCGAGTCTATGGTTTGGCAAATTAAGTCACCACGATTATATGTCGGGATTGCTACTGATATTTTCATATTGTCTTGTATTTCAACTTTTATGTTTTTGAGATTTTTTATTTAGCTAAAGTGTCTTGTTGTAATACTAGCAATTAATAGTTTTGAAAACACGTACTTATATACCTGTTGAAATAAAAATGCACTGCCCATAATTACTAAGATAATGCTTACATATAAATAGAAGTAAGCAAAAGGGTGAACTGATAAAAATCCAATAAAGTAATCAATTAAGATTTAAATTTGGTTACATCAAAGTTTAATTTTATACGCTAACATCACAGGTGCTCTTTCAAATTGGCTTTGAGTGTGGTCAACATCTTTTAGCATGATGTATAAAGTTTCGCTATTTTCATTAAAGTCGGCCCCAACAATGTTTCTAGTTTTGTTGCTAGGTGCAAAAGGTAATTGCAATTTGCCATAGTTGATGGGTAATAATTCATAGGACTTCTTTTTTCCATTTTTAACCGCAACAAAATCATTTACATCAAAAATCCAATAAAAATTATAATAGTCTTTTGGATCAAAAGCGCACGGCCCGCCACACTTATTTCCATTGGTTTGCGTGGCCTTATAACCGATTTTACTTTCATGACCACCTGAATTTCCAATGACAAAATAGAAGTCATTATTGGGTAAAATAAAGCCATAGAAAGCCTCTGAAATTTCAGTCCAAACTTTGTTATTTCCTGATTTATTATATACATCTTTATGTATTGGGTGTTTAACTGAGAAATCCATAAGCTTTGTTGTTGGGATCAATCCTCTAGGTTCGTCGACTCCGGCAAAAATATCCAGATTAGATACAAATGCAGAGGGTCCCATGCTAAGCCTAGAATTTATAGCATAGTTTGGTGCGTACCCATTTAAATATGTAGCAGAAAATATCTCTTGCCATTTTTTAGGTAATTTTGACATCCATCCTGCTGAGTGCGCGCGGCCTTTCAATGTGAAAAAGCCGTCTACTTTTGCACTTGCTAAATTGTATGCATCTCGCACAATAAATGTTGTGTGTGTGTTGTCAGCTGGAGCATCGTAAAATTCAAGCGCGTTTACAAAAAGTTCACCCTCAATAACTTCCATTCCAGATATCCTATCCAATTTTTGTGGGTTTTTAAGTCGTTTAGTATTTCTCAAAAAGGGATGGAATGGTTGAACATTTGCAGCAATTAATAGTTCACTTGGGTTTTTTGTAAGACGTAATTCTGGAATTAAAAATTCAGCTATTGATTGATAGTGGTCATGCCCAGCAACAAAAATAGTTTTTCCATTAGGACTTAGAGTAAACGAGCCATTAGGGTACGACATCCGAGAGCTACCAAAGACTTTTATAGGAAACCGGAATGCTCCTAAGTATTCGAAATTAAATGTTGAGTCGTCAGGTAACAATTGGTCAGTTGTTTCTGAAGCATGACCATTGTGAATTATCCCTACTAAAATTATTGCCGTTAATGACAATTTTCTGATAATGGAGTAACTACGTAGTTTAAAAATCATATTATGGTTCCAGCATTTTTCTCTTTAAGTTATGCTTATGTTGCACGGCTTTGTGGTTTATAATAGGTTTAGTTTACCTACTTTTAAATATAGAAGTTTGATTCTTGTTAACTAATTTATGATTAGAAAGGAAACGCATTGCTTAATGTTCTAATGTTTTTTTCCACTTTTTTGGGCGGTGTCATTCTAACATTTGCTTCGACCCCAGTTTTCGCCTTTGCACTTTACCAAGCTGTTTATTTCTTTTATCCACAGAATCGCTGGTGGGGATCAATGGTACCTGATCTACCCTATTCATTTTATACGGTAGTGTTAATGGCTATAGGGTTACTTGTCTGCTTTAAGGATTCTCTTCAAAACAAGTTACTAGCAGTGCCACAGTTTAGATGGTTTTATTTAATAGTCTTATTATATGTAATATCTTCTTTTTACGCTATATATCCAGCTATTCATGAAAACGCCATGATTTATTTCATTAAACTAGCCATTATCATGTCAATTGCTTACAAATTAATATTGGGAGATCGTGAACTAAATATTGCTTTATGGGGTTATATCTTTGGTAGTTGGTATATTTCTTTTGTTGCATTTCAAGTTGGTCGAAATGCAGGGGATAGAGTAGAAGGAATAGGCTCAGTAGACTCTCCTGACGCAAATGGTGCAGCTGCTTCTATAGCCCCGGCACTTGTTTTGGCTTTTTATTATTTTTGGGTCAGTAAAAATATGTTTGCTAAGGCTGCACTAGCAGTAGCCGGGGTGTTTATTGCTAATGCTATTGTATTAATAAATAGCCGGGGGGCTTTTTTAGGTGTGGCGGTTTCTATGGTTTATTTTGTCTTTCACATGTATTTTTCCAGTTTTCAGCGAAAAAATCAGAAAATAACAGTTATTGCTTTAGTCATTTTCGGGTTAATTGGTACTGCAGTAATAGTTGATGAAAGTTTTATTGAGCGAATGGCCAGCATTACGGTTGAGCAAGATTCTGAAGATACTGAAAGAGGTTCAACGCGAATAGAATACTGGAAGGCCGCATGGGAGATGGCAAAAGATCATCCAATGGGTGCGGGAGTTGCAGGTTTTCAGTTTTATGCACCAGATTATATTGATGAAAATGTCAATACTGGTCGTACTAGAAATAGAGCAGTGCACTCCACTTGGTTTGAGGCTTTATCTGAACTTGGTTATCTAGGATTTTTCGCCTTAATTGCCATGATAGTGACTAGCTTTATGACGATGTCTAAGGCGAGAAAAGTTTTACGAGAAAAGAATCAAATAGATGAGTATTTTAAAGTAAGAGCCATTGAGGGAGCACTATTAGCGTTTATAGTCACTATGACTTTTTTAAATCGTTTAAGGGCTGATATTTTGTATTGGTGCATTTTATATTCAGCATGTGCATACAATATTTATGTGCTGAAGCATTATGAGAGTAAACGTGTTAATACGTATGAAAAGATTGAAAAGTAAAAAAATGTAATTCAGCCCAAAATCACCAATAAATCAGGTAACAAAAAGACTACTTATGCCCAAGCAGAATTTAAACCATGTATTACCTTAGCCTAAAATTGAACAGCTATGGCTAAGGAAAGTATAATTTAATTAGATTAGTAAACACCTAGTGTATGTCATTGATAAATCGAAAATTCAACTGAACATGAATAATTTAACTTAAACAAAACAGACAGTCACCGATTAAAAAAAACACGTAACTATCAGTTCCAGTTCAAAGTTTGAATAAATACAATTTAGTCAGCAAAAGGTTGCATACCAAAATATTTAATTCTAATTCCATCAATCACGTTCAGTTTGAACAGTTGTATACCGAGTAAAAACTTATCGTGCATCGCGTAACTATATCGTTGCAGAGCGTTTAGCGTTGTTGTCTTATTGACAACTTCATAACCGTGAATTAATAGTTCTTTACGAGCAACATGTTCAAAGACCTGATTTTGTCTCTCAGATAAACGAGACTTCCACTTAAATGCGTTATTTTTAAGTGTTGTATTAATTAATTTTGCAGCATCACCAGTTGGGTAAGGTTCGTCCAAAAACTGATAGATTTGTTCTATTTTTGCTTGAGTGTTTACCAGTAAATCTTCATATTTTAACGATAAAAAGTTATCTGCTTCGAACATGGTCTCCATTCGCTGTTCTGCGCGGTTAGAGTGGCTCCAATACTTTGCACATGCATATACGTTATTTGGGCCCCATTCCTTCTCCAATAAAGATAAAGCTACATCTCTACCATCACGAACAATGTATATGTATTTTGCCTTTGGAAAGAGATTCACGATGATTTCTAAATCATCTATATACATTGGGGTTTTATCTCCCCAGTGTTCCTTGCCCATGGAGTTGAATCGCTTCAGAATTATATAAGAGCAAATATTTGCATAACTCATATTCTCGATAAGGTCGTTGTAAATTTCGTGGATATCGTAACTAAGATTCCATTGTTGGACAGGACGTTCTTTCAATATATGCTCAACAAGCCTCTTAAAGTTTTCGTATTGATTAATATCACCATAAGAATTCAGCTTTTTATAGAACTTAGTAATGAAATGAGTTTCAACTGGAACACCGTATTTAGTTGGCGCCATTAGTGAGGCGAGAAAAGTCGTACCGGATCTTGGGCTGCCAACGATAAACATATAATTACAAAGATCTTTAACCATATTTAAATTTAACCCTTATTAAAAATATTAATGTTATCAGTAATTAGCATGTTTACCCAAACTACCCCAGAATATCGAAGAACACAACGATATGAAGAAGATGTTGAATAGACTACTTATTCAATTGCTTTAAATGGACTCGAATGCTTTCTTAATTGTAAAAAATTAGATTCCCAACTTTGGTTTTATGTAAAATTGTTCACATGAAGCTACCAGTTTTTCAATGTCTCAGTGATGTCAATTCATGATTTACTTTGTTAGTTCTTTGTGAACGTCAGGTCTTCATCAGCACGCGGTTTTACTAGTGACGTATTACCAACCAACCCCCCAGTCAAGCACTTGTCATTCTTTTGTAGTTAAGGTTTAATATATGGCATTTTTCCAATGTGGGCGTCCATGGGCCGCGGCCTTAGTACGAGGGTTCATGCTAACGTAGAGGTATTATACAAGCAAATTAAGTTAGGGATGCACAAACAACGCATGCTATATTTGATTGTTTAATTTTTTAAATCAAAATCTAGGGATTAGAAATTAATGTTTGGGACATACAGGACTTTATTAGCGCTAATGGTCGTAGCGGCTCACATTGGAGGCATACCTGCAATTGGAACTTATGCAGTTTTCGGTTTTTATTGTCTAAGTGGATATTTAATGACTTTGATAATGCAAACTAACTATGGTTATTCAGTGTCTGGATTCAAGAAATATTCTTTAAATCGATTTTTGCGTTTGTATCCTATTTATTGGATTTCAATTCTTTTTACATTGGTTTTAATTTGGTCTTTAGGTAGCGAATTCACCTCGAATTATAAAAGTAATATGGCTTTGCCTAGTAGTCTTTATGAAATTTTTACAAACGTGGCGATTTTCTTTCCATTTTTAGAACCCACTAGATTAACGCCCCCAGCATGGGCTCTTACGGTTGAAATATTTTTTTATATCTTGATAGGATTCGGACTGTCAAAAAACAAACGAATTACTGCTCTTTGGTTCTTTTTTAGTATTCTATATCACATTGGTGCTTATGTGTTTTTACTCGGTGGAGGTGACCGTTATTTCACTATCTTTGCAGCTTCATTACCGTTTTCTGCAGGTGCATTGATCTTTCATCATAGATTAGAACTTTCGCAATTAATTAAATTCGTTTCTGGAAAATTGTATAATCATCTACCATTGTGTTTAAGCTGTTTGTTTATGTTAAACTGGCTTTCGGCTTATTTTCTAAAAGCGTTTCTAGGTGTGTTTTTTTACATGAATTTCGCAATTTGCGCTTTATTGGTCGCAGTATTATCAAATAGAAAATCTTTACTATTTATTAGTAAAAAGTTTGATAGCTGGTTGGGTGATTTTAGTTACCCAATATATCTTTTTCATTATCAAGTAGGACTTTTAGTCATAGTAGTCTTAGACAGTTTGGGCATTGAATTAATACGACCAGATTTGAGTTTAATGGTTATTTCAATCCCATTGCTTTTCATTTTATCATGGCTAGTATCCCTAGCTGTAGAAAGACCAATCGAAAGAATTAGAAAAAATATTAAAGCAAAAAAGTGATGAAATAGCGACTTCTAGCTATTTATTATATTGGCTCAACTTAGAATCAATGCTTTGATTGAGTCACAGATAAGTCAAAATTATCAATAATGTCAGCCAGGAGTGGATTTCAAGGAGAAAACTCCATTTATCAGTTACGCTCGGCAACCGCTATAGAAGTTTAAATGTAGAGTGGTTTCAGAATCAACCAGTATGTTTATTAAATCAAAGCACCTTGTCGTTTATTATTTGGGATATTGAATTTGTGAATTTCATCGCCCCTTGAGCATTAAGGTGACCAAGATCATACCAGTTATATGCATTGCCAAAGATTGAAGGGTCCTCTACATATAAAATAGGTGCCATTAACGCGTATATATCTTCATCTACAGGTTTAGCTTGTGAACCAAAGTTTGGTAAATAAATAAAGTAAATTTCTATCCCTTGCTTTTTAGCCAAAGATATCAGATTGCGCAGTATGGTGAGGTTTGCATTGTAGTTGATAAAGTTCTTTAGCTTGTTGTCTCTTAGTAATTTATGTCCGTTATTTTTAGTCCAATTTTGCCTTTTCTCTATCAGAAACTTTTCGCTTTGTATTTTATCTCTAGATCTGCCATCGGGAAAAGCAAGCGCATAATTTTGATGTGAACCAGCATAGCTTTGTTGGTCAAATTCTACAGAAACTCCAAACATATCCGGAAACTGAGTTTTTAGAAAAAGGTTACTTTGCCTTAAAGGTAGCCGAGCTAAATTACCAAAATACCTAGTATTGACCAATAATGGCGATTCCAGCATATCTTTAGAATTAGCTAAATAGTAGGTGGCAGGGTGCTGGTCTCTTGCTTCAGTTTCTCTAATTTCAATAAATAAAACCTCTGGCTGTTTATGTTCAAGTAATAATTTGATCAAGGTTTGATGCATATCTCTGCCCAATTGTGGTAATGCGAAATTAACTACACGCTTTTTTGAAGACCTGTCGATATTAATTTGCTCTTCTACTAATGTGCTATCGATGGCATTTAAAGTATGTGATGTACCAAAAAATGCAATGTCGATTGGCGTCGGGTCGAATACTGTTCTTTCATAGATCCATGTGTCTTTCTTAAACACGCCAACATCTAATTCTTGATACCGCAAGTAAGGATTATGTGGAAGGCAACTGAGTATTGCCACAGACACAACACAAGTCGTTATCAGTAACGCCCAAAATTTTGCCTTGTTCATTTTTTCTTCCCGTTAAAAATTGAAGTACAAAAATACCGTGGGTTGCGGCATAAATAACAACGATAAACATAACAATAACCCAATATAAACTGGAGACAATTTAGCCCTTGTGATCCCTAACTGAGCGGAAACTTGTTTAGACCATGTGGGTTTTGTAGCGCAGCCTTGATAACTAAATAGTTGAGCGGTATTAGGTGCAAAAAATGCAATCAAGGCAGCTAGACCAATCAATAAATAATTGACTGAAACCCAGTCTAATGTGGTGTCAGAATCTGCAATTCCAAACATGGTACCCAGGAGACTGAGAGCTTCTTGGGTCGTCTCTGCTCGAAAAAATACCCAAGCAACTATAACGGCCAACATTGTCAGCAAAACTCCAATGAAGTTTGGTAACTGTATTTTTACTTTGCTGCAAAAGTTGCTAAAAACTTGATTGATAACAAGATAAAGCCCATGTAAGCCACCCCAAATCATGAAATTCCAACCTGCGCCATGCCATAGTCCACCTAACAGCATGGTTAACATAAGGTTTTGGTAGCGTTTATATTTGCCATTTCTATTACCACCAAGAGGAATGTACAAGTAGTCTCTTAAAAACGTGGATAAGGTGATATGCCAACGTCGCCAAAACTCAGTAATTGATGTAGATTTATAGGGCGAGTTAAAATTGATAGGCAAATTAAGTCCAAATATCAGTCCTAAACCAATAGCCATATCTGAATAAGCAGAAAAGTCGAAATAAAGCTGAAATGTATAAGCAAGTGAGCCTACCCAGGCTGAAACAATATCTACCGTTTGTGACTTATCAATAAGGTCAAAAACAGGGTTAGCTAATAATGCTAAATTATCTGCCAGCACCAGTTTCTTGCTGAGTCCTATTATGAATATCAAAATGCCTATTTGGCATTTATTGATGTCAAATGGTGTCGCTTTCAAATTAGATATTTGTGGCATTATTTCTTTGTGGTGAACGATGGGACCAGCAATAAGCTGTGGAAAAAAGGTCACAAAAAGTGCGTATTCTTGAAAATTGTATTGGGTATCACGGTACTTGTAACAGTCAACCAAATAGGCAATTTGTTGAAAGGTGTAAAAAGATATCCCCACAGGCAAAATAAGTTTTTCGATACTTGAGTCGTACCCTATTACGCCAGATAACACTTCAGAAAAGAAAAACAGGTATTTAAAATATGAAATTACACAAAGGTTGAAACAAATACCTAGTGTTAAGAAAGTTTTAGATATCACTCCCTGGGTACTTTGAATTTTTTTAGATAATAAAAAGTTAACAATGATTGAACCTACAATAATATAACCATCAGTCCAATTGGGTAATAAATAGAAAACTACAGAAGCGAAAAGTAATATTTGAACAGTGAATCTATTGCCATATTTCTTTTGGGATAAAAAAGCCAATAAAGTGATAGGCAAGAATAAGAAAATAAACTGAAAAGTCGGGAATAACATGAAAATCCTTTTTAATTCATCCGATTAATACGAAGCTAAATCGGCAAAACTAAAGCCGCTGCCACCTATGCCACTATCCCCTTAAACTCACCAATTTTCAACCAATATTGGTGCGGCTAAGTTGTTGTAAAATTGCCGAATATAAAAAGTGTAATGCTAAGTCTTACTGCCCCCGCAGCGTTGTAGATTGCTGCTCGACTATTTTCTCTACTCCAGCTAATGTTGCAAATTTTTTTATAACAGTCTTCATCAACAATGGCTCAATAAAATGGAAGTGGGTATCATATTCGTAAATTTAATTGTACATTAAACTGGCTATTCGACGACTCCATTTACAGTAAAACTAATAATACCCTCAGTCAATCAGCTAAACAAAAGAAGCTTTAGCGCGTTAACCATCTTGACCGGTTAACGGCAATTATATTCACCAGTCGCTACCGTTTTATTTCTCTTTTTTCATAGCTGTTTTCTATTGGCTATGCACCTGCTCAAAAATAAAAAAAACACCAATACAGGGTTGAAGAGCAAGCGACTCAAGGCGGGCTGGGATAACAACTACATGATGAAATTACTAAATGTTGGCAGCCTAACTGTATGATTTAGACCCGTTTGCTTTGCAAAAAAGCATCGAGTAGTAACTTTTTACAGGTAGCGATGATATCCTATTACCCTACATAAATTACTTACTAAAAATATGCAAAATTATCATCCTCAATTTACCTTGGTCTTCCCCTCATTTAATCGTGGCAACATGATAATAAGTGCATTGGAGTTGGTGGTAACACAAACAGTTTTACCTCATGATATTATAGGTTGTGATGATGGCTCTACCGATGACACTGCCGCTCAAGCCGATAAGTATTGGCGCACAAAAAACATTGAGAACAAGCGCAAAACATGATCTGGGATAAAGTCGGTTTATTAACAAATATGTAAATAATGCTTTGTAGCAATATTACCCTGTAAAGTTTGCATTTCTGTTGTCGTCTACGTAAGGATTTTAATGAGTAGTTTTAACAAAGCCATTGCCTTCTCTTTTATGGGAAAATACTTGGGTATTGTCATGCAGTTTGGCTCAATGATAATACTTACTCGTATCCTATCGCCTACAGACTACGGTATTTACACTATCGCCATTGTTTTCGTTATGATTGCCAATATTCTGCGAGACTTCGGCGTAACTAACTACCTAATTAAAGAAGAAACCCTTACCAATGAAAAGTTGCGTAGCGCTTTTTCACTGATGATTATAATTTCAACGTTAGTTGGCGCTGCACTGTTTTTTTCAGCGTCGTTTGTTGCTGACTTTTATAATGAAAAAAAGCTAGTATTAATGCTGCAATTATTATCTTTTAATATTTTCATCTCACCTTTTGGCTCGATTATCACCACTACATTAAGGCGTGATTTACACTTTAAACCCATAGTATTAGTAGGAATTGCCAGTAAAGTAGTCAGTATTAGCACCATGATTTGGTTTGCTTACCAAGGCGCACAAGAATTGACCTTGGTATATGGTGCAATAACCTTCTCATTTTTTAATTTCTTATTTATACAGCTTTACCGCCCTAAAAATTTACCGTTACTTCCTGGTATAGGTAAAATTAAAGAAATACTGAATTATGCTAAATATGTCAGTGCCGCTTCTATTATTGGAGAATTAGGCAGCAAATCGAGGGATCTGATAGTAGGTAAGCATTTTGATATGGAAAGTGTTGGGCAACTGGATCGTGCAGGAAATACTGCAGGTTTATTTGACCGTTTAATTACGGAGGGCTTAAACCCAGTACTCACCCCTTACATTTCGCGCATAACCCGAGAAAAACAGGATTTAGCGCCGAAGTTAAAAAAATTAACCAAAATACAACTCAGCATTGCTTGGCCTTTTTATGCCATGTTAGCCATTATTGCCGAGCCTGCAGTGGTTGTTTTATATGGTGAACAATGGCTTATAGCCGCCACTTACTTACAAATAATCTGTATTGGCAGTATTGTCTCTTCACCATTTAAACCTATTAATGCCATATTTTTAGGTATAGGCTTTGCCAAACAGGTGATGAAAATACAAATAGTGTTAAATCTACTACAAATATTAGTGGTCTTATTCTTTGTAACTTATGGCATAGTTACTATGCTGTGGGCAATGACTTTAATTGTTGGGATGGTGAGAACGGTTATTTATTTACACATGATCAAAAAATACTTAGCTATAAGTGTGACAGAATTCCTTAGTTGGATGCTAAAACCTGTTCAAACTACTTTATTGGTTATTACGCCAGTATTCGCGCTTTTATATGCGGTCAATTCTAATTGGCGAGACAGCTTGGCACTATTAATGGTTTCAATCTTTATTTCGTTGTTAATCTGGTTAAAGTCAATTTGGCATCAAGAGCTAGGAATCCTTATCAAACCGATGGTTATTTCGCTTTACAATAAGAAAATTCGTCGCATCCATTAAACTCATTAGGCGTCTTTTATATGTCACCGGAATTGTTGATGAAAAGAGGCAGGCAGACGCAACAATCTCCCCCAATTACTAGCTTAGCTCGTTTACTAGCAATTGTTTTTCATCGGCTTGAAAATCTTGTAACATTGATATTTGCATCTGTGATTTTATAGATTCTTTCTACCTAGAATCAAAACAAAGGTAGTGTCGCCAAGCCCATTTTAAGTTCAGTTTATTCGAAAAATTTCGCCTAAGATAATTAGAATTAACCCGTTGTTGAGTTTTTATGTCCAAGACAAAAATGTTGTTCATAACAAGAGTTGTGCCTTCCCTTAATGGAACTGGTGCACAAAGAAGATGCGCTCGGCATATTGTTGCTTTACATACTTTATTCAACATAAATTTAGTTATACTGAGAAGAGAAACAAAAGAAGTCGAATTAGAGAACGCAATTGGTAGTTTATGCCAATCTTCATGTATTCAATATATTTCTGGCTTTTCGCATCAACAACATGCAACGTTTTCACTCCCTTTTTCATCTCCTATTCATGCGGTTACATCAATAGAACAAGAAGTAAACGTTGTTAGTACGGCGATAAAACGCTTTGAGCCTGAACACATATTTGCTTTTAAATTAAATTCCGCAAGAATTTTTGAAAATTCAAAAATATTTGATCTTGTTAAAGATTTAAAGAAAACGTTCGATTTAGATGATATTGAAAGTAAAGCAAGATACCGATTTGCCCTAGCAAGTAAAAAGAAAATAGGCTCAAAATTATTCCTAATGGGATTAATAGAGTCATTAAAACTCAGGCGCATAGAATCTAAAGCTTTTAATTGTTTCAACAACACATTGATTTGTTCTAGTACAGACCAGAAAGAATTAAAAAAACGACAAAGACAAGGCAATTTCGTCATTATTCCTAATGTAGTTGATGAAGTAAACGCTCTCAGTATTGTGGAAAATACGACTCAAACACGATTGTTATTTGTTGGCACAATGCAATATGGTCCCAATAATGAAGCAGCAATACATTTTGTTAAAAATATATTTCCTTTTATATCTACTTTATCATCAAAGAAATTTATTTTAGATATTGTTGGTTATCACCCATCTGAAGAAATTTTAAGTTTTGCAAAAGATCCATGCATATTTGTACATGGTGGCGTTAATTCAGTTGAGCCTTATTATCAGCAAGCTGATCTTGTGATTGCTCCCATACTAACAGGCGGTGGTACACGCATAAAAATATTAGAAGCGATTATGTTTGGGAGACCGGTAATTTCAACAACTATTGGTGCTGAGGGTTTAGATTTAGTTAATAAAAAAGAGATTCTTCTGGCAGATAATCCCAAAAACTTTGCACAAGCGATTATTGAACTGAGTGAAAATAAGGCAATGGCTAATGATATAAATATCAATGCGATAATAAAGCTCGAAAAATTATATACACAAAATGCATTATTCGAGCTTTATAAAACACTTTTCTATAGATTAACTGAATAAATTGAATAATGAAATATCAGTAATTAAAGCCTTTACATAATGTAGGTTAACTATAAGAAGTTGTATAAAAATGGCGACATAGATAAGTTGGTAAACTCAGTACATTCAAAATGCACGGCCTAACGGCTTTTCGGTCCGAGTCCAAGTAACGCTAACATATTACAGAAAACCGTCTATTGGACGTTTTTTTGCTATCTGATGTATACAAAGCATCTTTGCCTTGCCTTTATGGCTAAGAAAATCCACATATTTATGACTTAAGATTATGCGGCATTATGCATTTTAGAACAGATATTAATGGTCTCCGTGCCATTGCAGTTATAGCAGTGGTTCTCTTCCATTTTAATGCGTCTTGCTTGCCAGGTGGTTTTGCTGGTGTAGATGTTTTTTTTGTCATTGGTTTACTTCGTGTGGTATACAAACTAAGTAGGCTGTTCAAGTAGCTAATAAAAAATAACGTTTAAAAATTATTTTTTTGAAAATGTTGTTGGTGAATATTATGCAAAAGCATTATTTTAATTTTTTTATCATGGAATAATAGATTAGAAAGGAGTGGTTATCATTACAGAATCTTTCATAAGCTTAATCATTTGTACACGTAACAGAGCATCTCAACTAACGGCAGCTTTGGTCGAACTTAATAAAATAGAATATACAAAAAAATATGAAATAATACTGGTTGATAATGGCTCTACAGACTCAACAAGGACTGTTATAGCAAAGTTTATTAAGGAACATACAGCTCCTTTTAAGTACATCTATGAAGCAAAGGCAGGCCTCTCAAGGGCACGAAATGCTGGTTTAAGTCATGCAAAAGGCGATATAGTTGCATTCACTGATGACGATTGTTACCCCACAATAGATTTCCTTAGCTCAATCTCTAAATGTTTTGAAGATCAAACTATTTCATATTCTGGGGGGCGTGTTTTATTGTTTGATCAAAGCGATAGGCGTATTACCATCCAAGAAAAAAATAGTTACGAAGTTTTAGAGCCTCTTACGTATATTGCAGCAGGTTTAATTCATGGGGCTAACATTTCTTTTCGTAGAGACACAATTCTTGAACTTAAAGGCTTTGATGAGCGACTCGGGACGGGCACTCAATTCAAATCAGGAGAAGACACTGACATCCTAAGAAGGTTTTCTGCTTTTGGGTATAAAGGTGTATATGATCCTGCGATCACAGTTTTTCATCACCATGGAAGAAAAACACTAGAAGAAGAAACAAAGCTAATGGGAGGGTACGATAGAGGAAATGCCGCATGCATGCTTAAATATACTATGCATGGAAAATTAAGGCGTTTATATATTAAACATTGGTACTGGATGCTAAGAAAAGCATCATTCAGAATAAAAACTCGGCACGTTTGCTACGCAGTATTATTCTATATTAAATATGGACCTTCATTCTTGTCTGTATTTAAACACCCTCATGACTGTCTTAGTAATGAGGAAAGTTATAAGGATTAGTCCCCTGGGACAATATATGTACCCGTGAATAATGGAAATGCTTGATTTGTCTGATTTGTCTGATTTGTCTGATTTGAGGATAAGGGTATACATATGATTGATATTTCCTCAAACCCGATCAAAAATCGGTGCTAGAAGCAAGACATACGAAAGCCCGTGATGAAAGGGAGCGTGACCTTATTAAAGCAGTGGTGTTGCTGGGCAGTTACTTATCCGAATAGCAACAGTTGGCCAGGGACTATTGACTTCATTCGCTGCAAATCATTGTTTAAAGTAGCTAGCTTGTGAGCTGTATTTTTGAACGGTTACTCAACTGTTGATTAAGTGTAGAATTATCAAAAAAGTATCCAAACATATCAATATCAGCCTTATAAACCTCTCTTACAATATCAATCATGCCCTTATTGTATACCTCAATATAGCTTATAGTTCGGCCATCTGTTTTATTGATGTGTGGTAGTGTAATTTCTCTACCAAATTTTTTTGCTACGTACTCAAAATCACTTTGCATATTTTCAAAATAGCCTAAAAAATTAACCTGGACTTTGTCAGTACCAGGTAAACATAATAATTCCATTTGAGGAATAAAATGCGTATAACCTCCTATGTTTTCTTTATTAACCCACTCGGTTACAAATTGTTCAAAGTTATTATATTTAGCTATGTTTGCTGCTGCCCAATCAGCGTCTTGCTTACTAATTCCTCCTTTTTTCAAAAATGTATAAGCGGAAAAAAGTCGATCCCAGGGATTACGAACAAATGTAAATTTAAAATAACTGTAAAAGTCATTTTTTGAAAATACGTACTGGTAACGGGCAACGGGGTTGTGGCCGCCGGCAAGATGACCATATAGACTCATGCAAACTGACATACCTGCTGCCTTTGGTATGTGAATAAATATAGTTTTAGTGTCGTCAAAAGGTTTAAATGAATACTGCCCTTGTAAACTTTGCCTACTATTTTGAAACTTACTGTACTCAGTTCGACTTCTTATGGCAAAAAGTCTGCGTCGCAGGTCATGTGTTAAAAATCTACTGATTTTCATAGGTCGATCTTTGTGAACTTAAAGTTTGCCGTTAGTCTTTTTCTAATTAGTGTTTTTGTGGATGTGATCATCTTTTCTAGCATATGTTTTGCATTTATAGAATATTTGGTCGGTTTTTCAACATATTAAAGTAGTAAGTTGTTCCAATCAATGCGTAATATTTTATAAGACGCTGCCGAACACTGCATGCGTGTCCTTTGTTCTCGCGACCTATCCTTGTTTATTATATTTTTTTTGACACGTAACTTGGTATATCAACTTTATCACCGCCTTTTGAAAAGTGAGCATCACAAAGGTATGCCATTGCTTCTAGTGGTGCTTTTGAGTAACCGTAATAATTAATTTCATTGATATAGCGCTGAATAAAATTAACTGCACCTAGCTGTTTCCATTGTGCTACATGGACAAGTTCATGGAAGTGTAATCTGAGGTTGTCAGCGCAATGTTGTTTTATATAATACGTATCTTTGTATGTAATACCATCGACATCCAAGTTTATAAAATCACCTAACCCCATTTGGCGAAGTTTAGGAAAGTCAGGTTTAGGTATGTTTTCGACAACGACAAAGTAAGCTCTGTTGAGAAAAGGCTTTTTATAAAAGCCCTTAAAGTCACGTAAGAAATTAGAACAGCATATTCGTTGTTCTGAATGTTTGATATTTGATATTTGATATTGGTTTGGTCAATCCATTGCTCAATTCTATCCACAAATACTACTCCCGATTAAAAATATAACGCTTAACATATGGGGATTTTGGAGCGCTTTACCAGCGAGTAAAATTCCCACCATGATGTTTTTGTTATATGCCAACATAGTCGCCAAGCCCTAAAATATTCTTGATTCTTTTAGCTAATTGTTTCAATTCGCCCTCACGAGGAAAACCTGTACAGCCGTGATTATAATTTATAGTTTTTACTTTGCCTGCATATTGAAGTACCAGAACACTAGCATTACTGTGACTCAGTAACTCCTTATAACTGGGGTCTATTTCGCTACCATTATTCCAGCCATAACTGTCAGCAAAATCATCGAATTGGAAGTTATCGAGCACTTCTAAAATTTTACTGAATGTATCACCTGTATTTCCGATTCGGAAAGAGCGTGTAGCAGCATTTTCGTTTTCAATTATCAAAACGGTTATTCCGTCAGGGAAAATTGCTACCTTGTAATGCTCCCATGGCTCAGAGAAACCATATGAAGATAACGTGAAAGAATCTTGTACTGGAGCTTTTCCAAGCGCCTGTAACGCAATGAAGAACACTGCTAATAGAAAATACTTCACCATAACTCCTTTGGCATATAACGCCCCAATAAGCCGACACAAAGAGCGTAGCAAGTTGGAGTAATCAGCCAGCTTGATTTGAACATCTTTAGGAAACGCCCTGTGCTGAGCCGCATGCAGGGTGGTTTGGGGGCTGGAGGTTAGAGACCACCGGCTACCCGATTATACGGTTCCTACACTACTTAATTTAATTCATGGACACTGTTGGAAAAAAACCATAGCGTCCTGAGCTTTTCTTAGTAAACTGAGTAACTTGCAAGGTGTGAGGTAACAACTACCTATTAATCAACTCTCATGATGTAAAGTGAATGAGCGTTGTTTTGCTGAATAAACAACAGACTAACCCTATATATTAGGTACAATATATTGATACTGAGCTTAATGTGCCTACCCAAGCATCGGCATTTTTCATGCCAGACATTATTACTCCATATAATACATAGTGTTAGATGGATTCTATTGTTGTTAATATATGGATGTGTGTGAAAAACCCTGACACATCCATTCGGTTTAAATTGTCAGGTCGGCTGTGCCTGCCATTCTCGGGCCATGCCATCACTTGGTTTGCCAAATAAGGCGGTGAAAGGGTGGCCTTTGACGGCATGTCAGTCATGCTGTGGACTGCCCGGTATTTGCTCGGTTGAGTCAGATATCATTTTATTGTGAACGGCTGCGATGATTTAGATTATCAGTTGCCTGTCATTCAAACAAATGGCCCACAACACAGTGCCTGCGGACAGGCGACGGATAATCTCTCATGGAGAAAACCGCGGGGGGTTAACTGCTATGTATGGGTTCTATGGGGATTTCGGTGGCAGGTGGGCGGGTGGCTGCGTAACATTCAGCACACGGGGAATTAAAGTAGCCTGTTGAGCGTAGGTTAGTCATGAGTATCCCCGATTTTTCTGTGACATTTGTCGGTTTTCGGGTACTTTTTACTGACTTTAAACATTTTGGCCATAACCGGCCTGTCACCGTATTTTGGCGGTGATGTGATGTGCCGTTGAACGTAACTCATAGCTTGTTGTGTCATGTCTGTAATGCCACTGTGGGCGGTGCTCTGGGCAGGTATTCCTGAAGGAGCAGCGCGACAACGAGCATAGGGCGACCACATTGACGGCAATGAAACGGCGCAGTGTCATCTGTCGCAGTCTCATCTGTTGGCTCGACATCGGGCGGTACAACATCCAATAACCTGCGTGCGTCTGCCAATTTACTTTGACTGGCCAGTAAGCCGTAATGGCGAATGCGATGAAACCCGCTGGGTAATATATGCAACATAAAACGGCGGATAAACTCGTCAGTCTGCAAGGCCATGGTTTTCTGTTTGCTGCCCCCTTTGCAGCGGTAGTCCTTGTATTTGAAGGTGACGCCGCGCTCATCAAGGGCGAGCAGTCGACTGTTCGCGATGGCCACCCGATGCGTGTAACGAGAGAGGTAGGTCAATACCGCTTCAGGACCTGCAAAGGGGCGTTTGGCATACACCACCCATTCTCGGTTTTGTTGCTCAGCACACCAGGTCTCGAAGCTGTCAGGTGTGCTAAGCCCACTCAGCTCACCATAAAACAGTAAACTGCCATCCGTAAACAATTGGCGTAAACCTTCAACAAAGACTCTGCGAAACAAACGAGACAAGACTTTAACGGGTAAAAAATAGCTAGTTTTACAGGCTTGCCAATGTTCCTTGTCCAAACCGATCCCCCCGCCTGGCACAATACAGTGTACGTGTGGATGATGGGGCATGGCTGAGCCCCAGGTATGCAACACCATCGTCATGCCAATGTGTGCGCCTAAGTGTTTGGGATCTCGGGCAATCGTGAGCAAGGTTTGCGATGCGGCTTTGAACAACAAGTGATACATCTGACTTTTGTTGTAAAAGGCCAACTGACTAATGGCCGCAGGCAAGGTAAACACCACGTGGTAATACTCCACCGGCAATAATTGTGTTTGCCTAGCGTCAAGCCAGCGTTTGGCAGCAGAAGCTTGGCACTTGGGGCAATGACGATTACGACAGGAGTTGTAGGCAATGACATCGGTATCACAATGCTGGCAATGTAATTTATGTCCACCTAACTGAGCACTGCGGCAGCGCTCAATGGCCGACATGACCTTGAGTTGATTAAGGTTAAGATGACCCTGTTGTGTCTGTCGCCAATACGCACCATGCTGACGAAAGACATCGGCCACCTCCAGTGATGAGCCTGCCATTGGTCGCGATTCAATGGGGCAGTTTTAATGCATCTAGGGGGCTTATCACCTCATGTAGCAACTTGGTGGCCACTTGGGTATACAAGGCTGTGGTTTCGAGTTTGCTGTGACCCAGCAAGATCTGGATCACGCGGATATCAACTCCCGCTTCCAGCAGGTGGGTCGCAAAGCTGTGCCTCAGACAATGCATAGAAACATGCTTCTCAATCTCAGCATCTTTGGCTGCTGCCGCACAGGCACGGCTTAATTGGCGGGTACTGAGAGGAGCAATGGCTTGTTGGCCTGGAAACAACCACCCTCCGTGTAGCATTAAGTGTTGTGCCTGAGCGTAATACCACCAATCTTGCAGATACGTCAGCATGACAGGCGATAACATGGCCAACCTATCCTTGTGTCCCTTGCCCTGTTCAATATGTAACACCATGCGCTCCCTGTCTATGTCCGTCACCTTCAGTCTTGTCACTTCACTGATACGCAACCCTGCACCGTAGGCCAGTGATAATGCCATGCGGTATTTCATGTGGTTGGTCGGGGCGATGAGCCGTTTTACTTCATCATAACTCAGTACCGTTGGCAGTTTGCGTGGTACCGGCACGGTGCTGAGTTTCCCCACCACATCGGCCCGGTTAACGGTTTGACAAAAAAAGAATCGCAAACCGGTTAGGGTGGCATTGAGCGTGATGCTGGATGTGCCCTGCTTAACCAGATACAGCTGAAACAGCCGCAACTCCTCAGCCGATGCGCTGGCGGGTGAGTGTTTAAGGTAATCGGCTAACCTTGCAACAGCACGGATATAGCCGATTTGGGTCTTGGGTGAGAGTTTACGCATGCACATATCATCTAGCATACGTTGACGAAGGGGACTAACAGATTGGGTATTCTGCGTCATGATCTTGCTCCTAAGTAAATTCAGGGCGAAATGCCCTATACTTAGGATAGGAAGGGAGTGGCAATGTCGAAACTATTCAGGTGCTAAAGTGGATCCCCCCTAGCGCGCTAGCGGTTTAGTCCATGAGCGATAAGCGGTCGTTCGATCTACCTCTGCCGAACGACTGCTATGCCCAAGATAGCGGCTTGTCACCTCGGTTATTCTTAACTTCTGCAATTGGCACATAACCGTCAACAAGCAGTGCTGCACTGTCTGCCATCCGTTGGGCACCACAGCTTGGACAAAAGCCGCGTTTCTTGCAGCTAAATGCCACTAGGCGCTCGTGATAACAACGCTCGCATTGTACCCGTAAGAAACCATATTGAAGGAGGCCTCATTTAAGAAAAGCTTCAAACTCCTTACAAACATATGACGGCAGCGGAGTGCCCTGCTTTGCAAGCAGCGATAGAAATTCGTCATAGTGACGTTCAACAAGTTGATAAAGTAGTGTTTGCTCAGGTCGAACTGCTTTTATTCAAACAGACTTATCTGAGGCGGTGCTCGACTTTGTGGGGTAATAGCTCTACGACATCGTCATTCTTTGTATTAAGGTGGCTGAGTATCTTTTGGATCACCAATGGATCTTCGAGTAACTCACTTGTAGTAGTTTTAAGCATTAAGTGTCAGTTTCTTTTACATATTAAAAAAACAAAAAAATTACGATTTCCAAGCCTTTGATATACTTGAATATATTTTTTTGGCCTGAATTATGCAGTGCTAATTATGGGTAAGGTAACTCAGGCAACTAGATATGATGAACATGAGGGTTAATGTATTTTTATTTTATGAAAGATGACGTTTTACTTTACCTATACTCACTAATAATTCACCCCAGTAAGGAAATTTATTATGCTCAAGCATATCGCCGCAGTATTTGTACTCAGTGTCTTATATGTCACTTCAGCAAAGGCAAACATAATTACAGACCCCGTGTTTTACGATGATCTGTCGACCGGTATATCCATTGATTTGGCCGGTTTTACAATCGCGGGACCGGCGAGCGGACCGGCAGACCTTTCGTTGCGTTTCGGTCAATGGTCCGGCCCTACTGCCGAAATTGATTTGGTTTTCACATTTAACGGTTCAGCGTTGTTGCCCGCTGCGGTATCGACCGCGGCCTATTTTAGCACTCCCGCATATATAACCTATGACGTCAGTGCTCTGGTAACCACTGGTTTGAATACACTCTCTGTCTTCGGAACACTCATCTCAGGTGGAGACACTACTTATTCTGTGGCCGAGGCTACGCTCGAATACAGCGCAGTTGAAAGCGTACCTGCACCAGCCACTCTCGCCCTTTTCGGGCTTGGACTTGCTGGCATTGGCTGGTCCAAACGTAAGAAAGCATAAACAGTACTCCTAATTTACAGCTCTCCTAGTGAGGGCTTTTTATTGCCTGTAAAGGACCTGCGGGGTTCGTTGAAAATCGACAAAATCGATAAGGTCAGTAACGTTGATTTATCAAAAGCTCCAATGACCCCTTTTGGCACATTGAAGACATACAATGTACAAAACGCACTCGTCAATCTATCGCTTTGTCGAATCAATATTTATATTAGAATATTCAAGCTTGAGTTAACTGTCACTGGTTTAACAAAGCAATATTGATATTAACCTCAGTGCTAAGTTTAAGCGTTCAGCAAGCCGTACATTGCTTGCACCTAACCCATACACGCTGTACTGCAAACGTAAAGGCAGTTTTCAGAACACATTCACGCTGTGACAAATACGCTACAAATAAAACCATAAAATAAATAACATTAAACCCTTGATTATATTGGTTTAAATATATTGTATAAACGCCGTATTAGGGAGCGTCTTTCTCATCAGTCACTATAGTGACTGTTTAATAATAATCGGCTTTACCGATGTCCATATTTGGTGGCTCCGCCACTGCTTTTCCCGCATTTAAAGTTTCAGCACAAAAAGGCTTATTTTAGGGGCAAATGGCATGGATGCCATTTGAGTGGAAGTTGGAGGGACACATTTGGAACGGCCCTAAAATAAGTCTTTTTGTGCGGTTAAAAACTTTGGCGGCGAGCGGCGTTTTACAAAGTACATCCTTATACTTTGCCCTTCGGGCCATCTTGCAGATGTTCAAAATGGTTCCCTACCATTTTGTCTGGATACTCTTTTTCGCTGTTGACCATATTTACTGGATAAATATGGAACAGCTTTAGCTGGCCTGAAAGGTAAAGTACAGGACGTACTTTATAAAAAAAGTAACTGGCTTGAAGGGATTCAAGTCAAAAACCATCATGCGGACGCCGCGCGGGATGATGGCGCGAAGCGTGTCTTTATTTTTACAAAGAGTTAAAACATGCGCTAACACTTATAAACTATCGGGGGCAGATCCAAATTAAAATTGATACTCCTCCACTCAGTCATTCTTATGCCAAGAAAGCCAATGGCCTCGGTGGTTGGTATGCCACAACACGATATTCAACGGGGTAACAACTGGCAAGTGATCTTCGCTGGTGATGTTGAAGAGGTTGAAGTACTTAGAGGAAAAAGGTTAAAGGAAGGGAGCAGGGGCAGGCCATTCAGATGACGAAAAAAATAAAATCTGCTTAATTTGGATCTGACCCATTTAACCCCTATTTGGATCTGACCCTATTTAACCCCTAAGTCTTATGTTTCATAGTTCGGTTCCGCAGGCAAATTAGAGGGGCTGTACGCCGCCATGTTCTCAATACGCTTCTGGGTTGAAGAATGCACTGCAGCTGATTGGGCTATTGAACGTTTTTTTGAACCAAAAGCCTTCCAGATCCCATCGTATGAATTGTGTAACTCTGCGCAAGGGTCACTTTTAAGTTGTTTAACGGCACTCTTTTTACATCTCAGGCCATGCTTATAGGCACGATCGATCATCCATTGCAATGGGATATCAGACAGCCCACATTCAGAATACCCGCCACCGATATCTGCGTGTACTCCGGAGAACCACACCTGCTTAACACGCAATTCGTTAAGCCATTTTAGGACGGGGAAAAACTTTCGTTTTTCATCGATTGCCATTGCGTGGTAACCGGCAACAACGCACGCAGGTAGTTTTTGGTCGTTAAAATCTTCATCGGTGGTGGTTTTCACTGTGTCCCAGACACCCAGCATTTCCAGCGGAATATCGAAAAAAATACCTTTATTCTTTAACTCATCAGCACTGCTAACGTCACGCTTCAGATAAAGCTGCCAGGCAAGCTCAACATCACCTGCTTTTTTTGGTATACCGCAATATGAAATCAAACCGGCCAAGCGACGGGCGGCATAAGAGCCTCTGCTGAAACCAAAAATAAAGACTTTATTTTCTTCTCTTTTCCACTTTTTGTCCGCAAACCGTTTTCTCAAGAAACGATATGCTCCCAGAATCTGCCGATCCAACCCTTTACCATAAATGCCACCGGGAAGGGCTTCCCAATGTGCAGTACCGACACCCTCTTCATAATGTGTCAGCTGATTTTTCCCCGTGCATGCGTTCAACAATTTTGCGACATTGGTGAGGGCTGATGTATCTGTATCATTCCAGGTTCCATCACAGCCAATAATTAAATTCCGGATTTTAGTCACTTTAATATTTCCTTAAAATTATTTTATTGGCCCGGGATATAAACGTCTTCATCCCCCGCTAGAACCGATGCACCGTCGCACCACCATTGGGCAGTCTGTGGCACATAGAGTCCCAGAGAGACAACCGACACTAACGCATATACTAAGTTGGTATGGTATCGCACACGGTAGAGGCCTCTATTATTATCGCATTTATCCACCGGAGGCTGCGACCAAACAAGGTTGTAATATGTGCCGTGTACGGTATGAGTTCCTGTTTTTGATTGGGCTGTTTTTTGACCGTCACCTTCAATTGTCATCGTGGCGCATCCGGCCAAACTCCCAATGATGCAACAGAGCAACACCGGTCGAATTATATTTCTCATATTCCCTCTTCCTTTGAGTAGTGATGTCCCACTAAGTGAGCTTAGCAATCGAAACAGAGTTTAATTTGGATTAACCCTTCTATTTACTCGAACTAATGGGACAAGAATGTTGAAACGTAGTGGTTGCCGAAATTAACAGGACAACTATGATAACAGCTTTCAAAACAACTAAATTTACGTTCAGTTATCGTGCCTGTCCCGCTATGTCCTGTTTGCATCGCATAGCTAACGCACGAGATCCAGCGCCTAAAATATTTCGCACTTTTTCTAGCCTACTGTTTACACCTTCGCGGTGCAACCTAAAGTCTCTCTTTGGCTACATTATTTTGAATGGGTAAAAAGAAATAAAAAGCGGAACCTATCGGGGTCAGGGTCAATTTAAATTAAAACCTGCGGGGTCAGGTTTAGGACTGTCCCCTTATCCGAGCTTAATAAAAGCTATATGTGTAGTTAAAGTTAATACCAAGCGGTCAGATTCAACTTTGAAAAGAACGATTTAAGCTGGCTTCTTAAAGCGACGTGATGCCAGTCCCATTAAACCTATCGCGAAGATAGCGAGGGTAGAGGGTTCTGGAACAGCATTCGCAGCTACACTATCACTCGCAGCTCCGCTCTCACTAATTTGCAACCCGGCAATGGTCGTCCATTCGCTGCCGCCGCCAGCATATACGGTGAGTGTCAAGTCCCCCATTTGATCCGCCAAGCCGGTGAGCTTAACATACTGGTCACCTTCCACCCAATCGGTGGTAAGGGAGTTGCCCGTGGCGGTCGCAGGCGCGGCACCATCGACGCTGTACTGTGAATTCCAATAACTAGCGTAAGCGTAAATATCGTAATAAGTATTGGCGCTTAATCCGTTGATATCGACATATGCATAACCAGTGTACGGACCGTAGAACCGATCGTAAGTCAATTTATTAGCGCCAGAATAGTTGTATGTGCCTCCCCAACCTCTGAGCTGGAGCCCAACATTAGTCACCGTTACGCCATCAGATTGAAGCAGATTTTGATAGGTGCCATTTACCACTCCAGCGTCATTCCAGAAGGTTCCCGTGTCGGAGGCGGCGCCAGTACCTTTATATATACCTGCCTGAGTCGCCATATCAATATTGATGATGCTCGCATTTGCCACATTGTATAAACAACTTATGGCTAATAATGCCCCTGCCAATGCTGTATTTAAAATATAATTTTTCATTCTATTTCCCATTAAGTTCTTCAAAAATATTTCTGGACGGTAATTACTTAAGTGATGCAGTACCACATAGTATACTTGTATGCATATAACAGGCCAAAAAATAAAAGCTATATATTTCAGTTTGTTGAGATATTAATGTTCATCTATTTGTTAGGAGATGTAAAAATAGCTGACGTTTTTAAAGTGAAACTGGGGGCAGGGTCAACTTAAATTAACATTCTTGGCTTTACTTCAATTTCGTCAATTAAAAATTTACAGGAAATTTACAGGGACACCCAGTGCGCCGAGATAAATCGGTAGAAGATCGGAGCGGAGGCCGCCCCGGATGTAAGTCCTCTACTTGGTAAGGTAAGCACACCGCCAATCCCCCGAGTCATGGGCTTTGCACCGTAAGGTGTCGAGTTAAGCGTTGACAGGGGAAACCATAGGCTGAGTATTGAGCTGCGAAATCACCACTTAAGCGTGCTGACCTTGTTGGGTGAAGGGGAAGGCAATACGACCAATAGATGAAATGCCATAAACGGCGGTGCTAGTTATTGGTTGACGCTTCGCAGTCATAGACCTTGTGCATGTGGTGATGTCTTTTATGC
>JAWUXU010000020.1:0-30567 GCA_034111145.1 Paraglaciecola sp. | reverse complement strand
TATTATTTTTATCCTACAGTCGAGACTACTATTTTACCCGATAAAGAAGAACTTCACTTAACAACTCAATACGCATGAATTTCTGGCTCAGTAACGTGCCTCTATGTAAACGATGCCAACGGCCTACCATTTGTTTATCTGACCATGACATGGCTTTGTCTTTATCCACACACAGCAACAAATGCACATGACTGCTCATTAACGCATAGTCGCATATACCAATGGCAAATACTGACGATAACCACAATACCTTGTCTTCTACCCACGCCCGTCTGTGCTCGTAACTCGTACCAGAGTATTCGTCAATACCACATAAAAAGGCACGTCTGACACACCGTGATACGCAGTGGTAATAGGAGGTATCAATGAGGCTGACCTGAGATGAACGAGGCTTAGGCATAAGTGACTCCTTTCAATTTGTGCTATTTCAATTGGTGTTAGTAAAGCTTAGTGCAGAACAAAAATCAGTCAAATTATTATGGGTGGCCTAAATAAGCTTTATTTAAGCTTAGAGTTTCAGCTACTCAAACCATTAGCCGATAAACCCGAGCGTATTTTTACCCGATCTGTTGATGCAAAACATGTATTGCGATCACCGTATTGTTAACAAACGCACCATTGATAGTCACATTAAAAAAATTGCGTAAGAAACTCAGTGATATTAGTGATAGTAAATACTGGGTACAAACGGTGTATGGCAACGGTTATGGTTTAGTGTTGTAAGTCAGTTGTAGCAAGTTAAATCTGTATCATCTTCCTTCTTATTTGCACATTGTTTGCAATGTCTGCTGTTACTCTTATTTTGAAAATAAATATAAACAGGAATTTTGATGAACAATTATGCCACGCTAATTTTATCCATTACTTTAATCATTTCAACATCGAGTGTAGTTCAAGCAAAAAACAATGATCGAAGTAGAAATGGCCCTCCACAAAGACCTAGCTTTGAGTCTATAGATACCAATGAAGATGGATATATTGATTTTGACGAATTTTCATCGCACAAACTTCCACATGGCGATCATCAAACAGTTTTTGACTCGATTGATACGGATAGTGACGGCATTTTAAGTAACGAAGAATTTGTTAATCATAAGCCGCCACAGCGAAAATATCGTAGGAAGGATCAGTCATGATTTGTGCAATGAGCTCTGGCATGCCAACACTTCCAACTAGAAAGAGGTTTAATAGAAGATCAATCAATTTTAATGTCAGTTACTGTATCTAATCGCACTTACTTACACGCCGCATCTACCCACTGTTCACACAATATCACTGCTTCATCTGCACTAAATGTTTCGCTAGATAAACACCACTCTAACCACAAACCATCAATAATGGGGGTGAGGCCAATAGCAGCGAGTCGTGGAGATGGTTTAACAGAATATGTATGATCTAACTCTGAAAAGCTTTGTTCGAGAAACACCCTAAATGCTTGATTGGACGAGTCGTGGGCTTTTTTTATCTGGGGAGCCCTATCAATCATGCTCCAAAACACCACCCAAGCGCGCAAAATTTTACGTTGCATCACTGAATCACTGAACGTCTGCTTGATAAAAGCAGATAAACTTTTTCTGGGTAATCCGCTGTTTTGAGACTTCAATATGGCCTCATTCATTAAAGAAAACGCCAAATCTGAATATGCGGCTGCCAATAGGTCGTTTAGTGTACCGAAGTGATAATTAATCAGGCCAACCGGCATGTCAGCCCTTACGCAAATTTTGCGAACTGAACAGCCATCTACACGGTCTTCCTTTAAGGAGTCTAACGTAGCTTGAATAAGTTTAGTTTGAGCTTTGCTGTAGCGCAATGAATGGGTACTTTTAAGATCTAGGGTTGTCATACAGTAACCATAAAGTACAACCTGATAAATGTCATATTGATCTCTCATTTTTGCGCGTATCTTTGAGCATATAAAAAAAGCATTGTTTCAGGTTTAAGTCGCTGATTTCACAATGTAATCAATCAATCAATCAATCAATCAATCAAGCAATCGAATCGAAATGAACGTAACGGAACACATATTTGGGGTGTTGTGTTCCGTTTCTGATTAAAACCTAGGTGATGTTTACTGTCAGATTTTGTTTTCAGGTTAAGGACTATTACCCGTCAGTTCCTTTAGAATGATGCTCCAGTGGTCAAGACCATCATAGAAGGTACTAATAGGCAGGCGCTCATTTAGACCATGGGCAAACATTTCATCGGGACGCATAAATACACTGGATATGGCCCATGTTGGAATACCGGCCTTGCGAAAGTGCATGCCGTCAGTGCCACCTGATTCCATATAGGCGAGGGTGTGCACATTTGGGTAACGCGTATGAACTGCTTTGTTAACTGCCGCCATGACGTCATCACGCAATTCTGATATGGGACTTTCTACTGGCGAGCCTAATGTCACAAATTCTATGGCGTTATTCTTAACCACGGTTTGCAGTGTTTGTTTGACGTCTTCAACACGTATACCAGGAAAAATACGGCAATTAACAGTGGCAGTGGCAGATTGAGGTAGGGCATTTTCGGCATGCCCTGCTGTTAACATGCTGGTTTCTTCATCACCAGAAAGTACTATGAAGATATCTCTATCAGGCACAAAGCCTTCTTTTTTAAGCGTATAAAAGTCGATGAGAGCATGGTAATACCCAGTTTATTATTTATGCTGCCATCTCTGGTACTTTGCCGCGTCCTGCTACAGTGGGTATTTCAATAATGGTCTTGTAAATTTCTAGAGCCTTTACTGCATGGGGTGAGTCTTTAATCCCTATCGCTAAAGTAGGCATAGAGGCTAACAACAATAATGTGAGAGATAGAGTTTTTATCATGTTGGTAATTTAATATAAATGAAAAACAGTGTACTACTCTAAACGTAATTTACACCAATTGCAGTCCTTCAGAGGCTCTTATCGTTTTTTTACACCCAGATTATGCCGACAAAGCCTTTGCTAAGAAGCCTTTAGTGCTTTAGGATCGCAGGATTAAGTTTTTTATATATCGGTATTATTTGTGGTCTCAGCAAATTCAATTATTTTACTCAAAAATGCTAACGTTTATGCTCCAGATTCGATTGGGCTTAAACATCTTGTGATTGGTGGTGGGGAAATCCTATATATGGATGATGTTTTGCCAGTTTTGGACTCGCTACTTGATGTTGACGAGTTAGACTTGCAAGGCCAAGCGCTTATTCCCGGTTTTATTGACGGCCATACTCACATTACTGGTGGCGGGGGAGAAGCAGGTTTTTCTACTCGTGTCCCTGCAGTACCTTTAAGTCAATTTACTCAAGCGGGTGTTACAACTGCTGTTGGACTATTGGGTACTGATGATATCACTCGAAGCACTGAGTCATTATTGGCACAAGTCTACGCATTACGTGAAGAAGGCTTATCAGCTTATTGTTACACTGGGGGTTACCATCTTCCGCCCACTACGCTGACTGGCTCCATCAGAACCGATATCGTATTCATAGAGCCAATTGTTGGTGTGGGCGAATTGGCCATCAGTGATCACCGTTCTTCTCAACCTACACTTAATGAACTACTTAAAGTTGCGTCAGAGGCACATGTTTCGCGTTTGATGACTGGCAAAGCGGGAATAGTACATTTGCATTTAGGTGATGGTGAACGGGGACTAGAGTTAGTACGTGAAGCATTAGCACAATCTGAAATACCCGCTAAAACCTTCAACCCCACTCATGTGAATAGGCGCAGAGAATTATTTGAAGAAGCGTGCGAGTTAACCAAGCAAGGCTGCTGGATAGATGTCACCGCATTTGAAACAGGCGATGTTGGCTACGAGCCGGCGGATGCTCTATTACGCTTTATAAACAGTGATTACCCTCAAGATAAGCTGACTATTAGCTCGGATGGCGGTGGTTGTCTGCCTAATTTTGATAAACAGGGTAACATGACAAAAATGGACTTTGGTAACCCTATCGCTATGACCAATGTGTTTTATCAGTTGGTTGATGAAGGGACAAAAATTGAAGATTGCTTAGCTTTTTTTACAAGCAATGTTGCAACGCTTATGAACTTTAAAACTAAAGGTCGAATAGCACTCGGAATGGACGCTGATTTAATCGTTTTAGATAAACAAAACCGCATAAGCCATGTCATGGCTAGAGGTGTATGGCATATCTACAATAAACAAGTTGTTAAGAAAGGTACGTTTGAGGAATAAAGATGCCGTCTCCAGAAATTAAAGGGCAACAACGCGGGTTTGTTATACCTATCGGTGGTGCTGAAGAAAAAATAAATAATCCTGAAATTTTAAAGAAATTTGTTGAATTATGCGGGGGCAGTGATGCAGATATTTGCATTGTACCAACCGCTTCTCAGCTCGAAGATACTGGTGAAAGATATCAGAAATTATTTGAAGAGTTAGGTGCAGGGAATACTCATTGGTTGCCTATCAGTGACCGTAATGATGCCAAAAAAGAAGAGTACGTCGCACAGCTTGAAAGCTGTACTGGTATATTTATTACTGGTGGTAATCAACTTCGCTTATCGACTATTCTTGGTGGCACACCTATCGCTAAATCTATTCGTAAGTTAAATGCTCAAGGCGTTCATGTAGCAGGTACCTCAGCGGGTGCAGCTATAGTGTCGCAACATATGATCACTGGCGGTAATACCGGTATTGTGCCTACCGAAGACGGTGTTAATTTAGCACCTGGCATGGGACTGATTAATACCGTTGTAATTGATCAGCATTTTAATGAACGAAATAGATTGTCACGTTTATTGAGTGCGGTGTCTTACAACCCATTTTTATTAGGCCTAGGGCTGGATGAAGATACCGCTGCTTTTATCAACAGTGACAACGAATTTACTGTAGTGGGTAGCGGTGCCATTACGGTCATTGATCCATCGGATATTGAGCATTCATCTATGGCTGAAGCTCGCAGTGGTGATGCACTTACTTTGCTGAACCTTAAATTACATATATTGGCCAACGGAAGTCGTTATAATATTAACGATCGTAAAGCCTTCATAGAATAAATTTTTTTTATAAAATGGGCAGATAATATTTTGTACTGCCCAATTTTATGCAAAGAATTATCCTTAACCAGCTAAAAAAATGGCGCTCATCCATTTTTTTCTATAAGTTAACATTTGTATAAACCATCATTATTTCCAATCCGTCACCTTAATTTAATAATATTTAAGAAGGAATTCTTAGCCTATGAAAATTCTTAGTAAAAATGTGTATGTTGGCCCTAACATTTACGCTAACTTCCCTGTTATTCGTTATCAAATAGATATCGGTGAATTAGAGCACTGGCCTTCGGTTAAGTTAGGCACGGGATTTATTGAGGGGTTGATAGAAGCGTTGCCTTCATTACAAAGCCACGGTTGTTCTTATGGTGAAGAAGGCGGCTTTATCAAGCGGTTGAAAGAAGATGAGGGAACCTGGATAGGACATATTTGGGAACATGTGGCCCTTGAACTACAGAATCTGGCAGGTTCAGCTGTAAATTTTGGTCGCACCAGAAGTTTGAAGAAAGCAGGCTGTTACAACGTTGTTTATCAATATCATCAAAGAGATGTAGGACTAGAAGCCGGCTCGTTAGGTATGCGCTTATTAAAGCACCTGATGCCTGCTAATGTGCAACAAGCCATCGAAACAGATATTGAGGATGATTTTGATTTTAACGAT
The DNA here is from genome assembly GCA_034111145.1 of Paraglaciecola sp. Taxonomy (GTDB): domain Bacteria; phylum Pseudomonadota; class Gammaproteobacteria; order Enterobacterales; family Alteromonadaceae; genus Paraglaciecola. Next base: position 24,912 of record JAWUXU010000020.1, on the reverse strand, counting down.
GAATTACGCAGTTTTGTGCGCATGGCTCAGCGTAAAGAATTTGGCCCAAGCACGGGATCTCTCGTTGCTGCTGCCGAACAGCGTAATATTCCTTGGCTTAGATTAAACGAATACAGTCTTGTTCAGTTTGGCCATGGAAAATACCAACAACGTATCCAAGCCACCATTACCAGTGAAACCAAACATATAGCAGTAGAGATTTCTTGCGACAAAGAAGACACGCATAACTTACTCAATGATTTGGGTTTACCCGTTCCACAACAGATGATGGCATACAGCGAAAAGCAGGCCGCACGAGCAGCCAATAGAATTGGTTATCCGGTGGTGATTAAACCTTTAAACGCCAATCATGGTAGAGGTGTAAGTATTAATCTCACAAACGATGAAGAGGTAATTACTGCATTCCACGAGGCACAAAAACATGGCACCAGTAAAGCTATTTTAATCGAAAGCTTTTTAACGGGTTATGATCACAGAATGTTAGTGGTGAATAATGAACTTGTGGCGGTTGCTAAACGTGTACCCGGTCATGTTATAGGTGATGGTACCAGTAGTATTGAAGAACTGGTTGACGTGGTTAACCTAGATCCTCGCCGCGGGATTGGTCATGAAAAAGTATTAACACGATTGGAGCTAGACAGCCAAGCTGAACGCTTAATGGATGAAGCCGACTACAACAAACAAACAGTACTAGATAAAGACCAAGTTTTCTTCCTTCGCTCTACAGCAAATTTATCTACAGGTGGCACCGCTATAGATGTCACTGATATGGTACACCCTGATAATAGAGATATGGCGGTCCGTTCAATTAAAGCTATCGGTCTTGACATTGGCGGGGTGGATTTTTTAACTGACGACATCAGTAAATCTTATAAAGAAATTGGCGGCGGTATTTGTGAATGTAATGCTGCGCCTGGTTTTAGAATGCATGTGGCGCCAAGTGAAGGTACACCCAGAGATGTGGCCGGGAAAGTCATTGATATGTTGTTTCCTGCGGGCACTAATGCGCGTATCCCTATTGCCGCTATTACCGGTACTAATGGTAAAACAACAACATCTCGTATGTTAGCCAGCATTATGAAAGCGTCGGGATTTACCACGGGCATGACCTCTACCGATGGAGTATATATTGACGGACATTTGACAGTTAAAGGAGACATGACAGGTCCCACGGCCGCACAAATTGTGTTGCGTGACCCTAGTGTTGATTTCGCCATTATGGAAACAGCACGTGGTGGTATCCTTAAACGTGGTTTAGGCTATACCTCTTGTAATGTCGGCGCTTGTCTGAATGTTACTGCTGATCATTTGGGTCAAAGGGGTATTAATACAGTAGAACAACTGGCGCAAATTAAACGTGTGGTAGTTGAAGTAGCAAAAGATGTGGTGGTGCTTAATGCTGATGACCATTTGTGTCTACAGATGGCAGATTTTTGTGAAGCTGAGCGTATTTGTTATATCACTATGGACTCAGGTCATGGCTTAGTAAGAGAACATATCCGCAGCGGCGGTATGGCTGCTGTACTCGAAAAGGGCATCAATGGCGATATGATCACCATTTATGATAAGGGCGCACATATACCTTTACTTTGGACTCACTTAATTCCTGCCACAGTCGAAGGCAAGGCTTTGCACAATGTGCAAAACGCTATGTTTGCCGCAGCTATTGCTTATAGTTTTGACACGTCGTTAGAAAATATTCGCCAAGGCTTGCGTATTTTTAATACGTCATTCTATCAAGCACCAGGTCGACTCAATATTTATGATGAACTGCCATTTAAAGTCATACTTGATTACGCTCACAATCCAGCTGCAATAGCCACCATTACCGACTTAGCAAAACGTTTGGATGTGAATGGGAAACGCCGAATCGTATTGGCGATGCCAGGAGACAGGCGAGATGAAGATGTGTTAGCTGTGGCAAACATTACCTCAAAAGGTTTCGATACTTTTATTTGTAAAGCTGACGACGACAGGAGAGGTCGCGGTAGTGATGAAGTGCCGGAAATGCTCAAAAAAACATTGCTTGATGCAGGTATAGATGAAGCTAATATTCAAGTCATCCCATCTGAAGAAGACGCAGTTGAGCAAGGCCTAAAAGATTGTAAAAAAGGCGACTTGTTGATCATTCTTGGAGACAACATTACCCGCTGCTGGAAACAAATTGTGCATTTTAATAGCGATGTAGGAACACACAATCAAGATGAAACACCGTCTCAAGATTTCCCTGAAAAATTATTTGAACACGTAGAGCATAAGTTCGAATTAAACGAAGGTGAGTCACTGGTGCATGATGAACGAGGTGTGCGTTTAGTGGTTGAGCATGACGAAGATTCTGATTAAGGAATATTCGAATAATGCGATTAGAACTAGACGAAGCAAGGCGCTTAACGGGGCCTAACCTGTTGTGGGACCACCCCGGTGGTATCCTAGATGTGTTTATTGAAGGTATTGATAAAAATAAGGTAGTGAATGAATGGCAGAGGTGGGTTGAAACGTTGCAAACACAATTTGGTTGGCAGCAACAAACTACCTTTCGTCTGCATAGCGAAGGGGCAAACTTAGCCCTTAGCGCCCCCATGGATGCACTTTATTGTGCCTGCGATCTTGCTGAATTAGCTTGGCATTGTTGTGTCGCAGAACTCAAAGGCATAGCTGTTCCAAATTGGCAACAAAGGCTAAATGAATTACATGAAGAACTCGCCGAAGAACTCAATCCTGGACTTATTTCTATTATTGAAGCCGCGCAAAAATATGGAGTGAGTTGCATAAACGATGACGATGAAGTCAGCCTAGGCATGGGCAAGTCATCACAAACTTGGCCTATTGCTGATTTGCCAGTATTAAAAGACATTCAGTGGCATACATATCAAGATATTCCACGGGCTCTTATTACTGGCACAAATGGTAAATCCACCAGTGTACGTTTGGCGTCGCACATTGCTAAGGCTGCTGGTTTTGTGGCGGGCGTCACCTCTACCGATTTTATTCGTGTAGGCGACGATATTATCGATAATGGTGATTATTCAGGACCTGGTGGTGCAAGAATATTGCTCAGAGACTCGCGTACTGAGCTGGCATTTTTGGAAGTCGCCCGTGGTGGAATATTAAGGAGAGGTATACCTATTGATTCAGTTGATGCTGCGCTTATTACCAATGTCGCCAGCGATCATCTGGGACAATATGGTATTAACACAGTTGAAGAATTAGCGGAGACCAAGTTTGTGGTCGCTAAAGGGCTGGATAAGCAAGGCACTTTAGTTTTGAACGCTGACAATGAGCTAGTCATAGCGCAAGGTTTAAAACTCGACAAAAAGATTTGTTGGTTCAGCACAGATGAATTCAATGCTTTGATCCAAAGCCAATTAAGATCTGCTGGTGCGGCAGTATTTATACGTAATAAACATATTATTTATGCCTTGGGTAACAAAGAAGAAAAAATTTCATCATTAGATCAAGTTCCAATGACTCTTAATGGTGCTGCTCAACACAATGTACAAAATGCTTTAGGTGTTGTGGGATTATCTAAAGCCCTCAATTTACCTTCAGAAGCGATTAGAATGGGCTTAATGGACTTCGGTAGCAACGCTGAGGATAACCCAGGAAGAGGCAATATCTACGAAATGAACGGTATCAAGGTACTGGTAGACTTTGCTCATAACGAACACAGTATGCGAGCCGTAGTTAAAACCATTAATCAATTACCGGCTAAGCGTAAAATAGCCATGTTCAGTCATGCTGGTGATAGAAGTGACAATGAAATTCGAAATCTCACCGCTGCAGTCACTGAGTTAGATGCAAGTCTGTATATAGTCACTGAGTTAGAGCGCTATTTACGCGGTCGTCAGATAGGTGAAGTTCCACAAATTGTTGGTGATTACTTGCATCAAGAATCGATCCCTTCAGAAAAAATCCAATATGCTGCTGATCCACTCGAAGGCGCAAAAAAAGCAATGAGTTTTGCGAAAGCGGGCGACGTGGTTCTATTATTTGTATTAGCGGATAGAGAGCAAGTACACCAATATTTGACCCAATGAAATCAGCCATAAGGGGTTGTGAAGTCAAACCCTTATAGCTCCAAATTTTACTCCAAGTTGTTTGTAGCTAAGTCATCCCAATCTACTTAATTAAAAATGACCTTCATCATGAACGATACGATATTGCGGGGGTAAAATATTTCTACAACCATAAAATTTTGATAAATTAAAAGGGCAAGTTATGAAAAGAATTCTGACTACTATAATGGCTATGACACTGTTTCTGGGTATTTCAGTTTCAGCAAAAGAAACGATTCAATTTCAAAAGTTTGAAAGTGATGTTCAAGTAATTGATGTTCGTTCTGACGATGAATGGAAAGACGGCCACCATCCTGATGCACAGCACTTGCCACACACTACAATACTAGATGGCAACGGTTTTTCTGAGTTAGATAAAACTAAACCTGTGGTTTTGTATTGCCGGTCCGGTGGTCGTGCTAAACAAGCTAAGACTTATCTAGAAGCTCAGGGTTTCACAAATGTGAAAAACCTTGGGGGTATCAGTGATTTGATTATTCAGAATAAAGATGAAGAATAAACAACGAAAATATAAATAGATATTCACTATCAGTCTGGTTGCGTTAAATTTAACGCGTTATGTGAATAACTGGACTAATTGATTCTGCTAATAAAATTATTTCTGCAATCTGGGTTGGTTTTAATGGCTACTATACACAGCTTGTAACTGCAGTTAACCCATAACAATTTTTTAGTGAAAAGAGGTCTCTCTGAGCATGTATTAGGTTGCTGATAAAAGGCCTTAGGATATTAATAACATGCTCAAAAAGGTTGAGCGGTTATTTAAATTCTTCTGGCCCATGTACCTTGAGAATGACTCTTTAGGTCTGTCTTTGTGTTAGTTGAAACGTTTTTGAGGTGGGGGGAATACCTAGATTTAACAAGCGATCATAATTGAGACGCGAATAAATAATTTTGCGCAGCGGCAATAGTGGGCGTTTTATTACTACGCCATCTGGCTCGAATATGAAAATGATATCTGGGCAATTTAAGATCACAATCGATGACTTTTTTATATTAAATGCATGTCCTGTGAGTTTTAAAAATTCACGGAATCTAATGAAATATTTATTTTTCAAATCGTGCTCCTTATGTTTTGAGTTTTAACATTCAAATACAATCAGTATTGTATTGAGTCATTCGATTTCAAATATAGTTCACTATTTGGACTAATGTAATTTTTTGAAGTATTTATTTCGCCCAATTTATTAGACATTAGTCATATACAACTGAGGACTGCGGTACTCGGGTGTAAACAATTAGGAAAATTTTCTTATTAAACGCAATATAGGTTAGTTGTGGGGTAATGCACAGGGTCTGGGAATAGGAAATTGTCTGTTATTGGGGGGCTTGTCGATTTTAAATTTCTTATGTTCTAACATGCCATAAAATGTAAATAAAACTCTTCGATTTTGATTATAGCACTAAGACCCACTTTTTTTAAGCATAGGAGACAAACGCTGTAACAGATCTAAGTCATTAGCGGCAATTGACTTTAGTTGGCATGTAATCATGCTGCAAATTTACAAATTGAAATAGCTTGTGGCTGATGACAAAAGAATAAATAACTGGAAAATAGATGAATTAACTGGTTTAGACTTGATGGTTAATTTGTGATGAAGAATTAATAATGATGAAGTTTGTAAGGTAAGTATGGATTCACTAACACAAGTAGTCTTGGGCGGTGCCGTTGGATATGCGGTACTTGGCAACAAAATAGGTCGTAAAGCAGCTATATACGGCGCAATTTTAGGGACTTTGCCTGACTTAGATGTGTTTTTACCTTATGGAGGTGAAGTTGAGGCTTTCACTTATCACCGAGGATTTAGCCATTCTATATTGGTGCATTTGTTCATAAGTCCTCTTATTGTATGGCTAATAACCGCGTGCCATAAAAGTACAGCGCAGTATAAGAAACACTGGTTTTGGTTGGTCTTTCTTTGCTTATCCACTCATGCGGTTTTAGACAGCTTCACAGTTTACGGTACACAATTGTTATGGCCAGTATCTGAGTACCCTTTTGCTGTATCTAATTTGTTTATTATTGACCCTGTTTATACTTTACCTTTGTTGCTCGCTTTTATTGTTGTTTTGTTGCCTTACATTAAGCCTACCAATGCATCAAAGGTTAATCATGTTGCATTAATAACAAGCTGCCTTTATGTATGTTGGTCTTTGACAGCAAAATTTTATATAGACAAAAAAGTAGAAATTGCACTAAACGATAAACAGATAAAAGCAAACCACTATTTGAGCACACCTGCGCCATTGTCCACATTACTTTGGCGGATATTGGTCATGTCGGATGGACAATACTATGAGGGTTATGTCTCAGTCTTTGATCTGGCATCTGATGTGAGCTTAGATGTTTATAACTCGTCAGATTTTTTGCTCGCTAGCATTAAAGATGATTGGGGGGTACAGAGACTCCAATGGTTCACTAAAGGATTTTATTCAGTCAATCAGGATCAGCAGAAAGTTGTGTTATCAGATTTGCGTATGGGAGTGGAATGTCGCTACGTTTTCAATTTTATTGTAGGCGAGCAAACAAATAACGGAATTGTTACGGGTAATTTCGAAAAGTATAGTGATAGGCCTGATTTAAGTCAGTTTGGTCGCATTTGGGATAGAATTTGGGATCCTTCAGTTTCATTAGCGCCGGATAAAAAAAATGGAGTCTGTAAAACCAGCATAAATTGATTCTGTCGGGTATATTAAATGGCTGTTTTTTTTTCACGGTCTGCTAAAAAATATACACCTGAGCCTACCACCAAGTTAAAAAAATATGATATAAATGCAACGGTTGAACGACTTTGCTTTATGCGATATGCCTTATTTTTAGAAATCAAACATAGTGTACAAAAAAGGGCATTCCTTGAAGATTTTTAACACCATCAATAGAAATAGTTTGAAGGGCGATATTTTAGGTGGTCTAACTGCCGCTATTGTATCCTTACCTTTGGCCCTAGCATTTGGTTTAGCCTCTGGTGCAGGACCTGAGGCCGGTTTGTATGGGGCCATTATTATTGGATTCTTTGCCGCACTATTTGGCGGCACTCCTACCCTTATATCAGAGCCTACAGGTCCCATGACAGTTATTATGGCTGCAGTGGTCACTGCCATGGTTGCACGCTACCCCGAGACCGGCTTAGCTATGGCATTTACGGTTGTCATGATTGCGGGCTGCACACAAATACTCTTTGGCTTATTAAAGCTGGGTAAATACATTACCTTAATGCCTTATAGTGTGATAAGTGGTTTTATGTCTGGCATCGGTTGCATATTGATTATTATGCAGTTTGCACCCGCGGTAGGAGTAGTCGCACCATCTGGCGGTGTTACTGGGGCGATTTTCGCTTTTCCTGATACCTTACGTAATATTAGTATTACTGAGTTGGGAATGGCGCTAGGTACCTTGGCCTTAATATTATTTACCCCTCGAAAAATTAAACAGTGGGTGCCACCACAACTGATTGCACTTGTGGTTATTTCGTTGATTTCGGTGTTTCTACTAACGGATCCCGATATCAAACGTATTGGTGAAATTGACGTTAGTTTACCTTCATTGGTGTTTCCAACCTTTACCCCTGAATTACTGCAAACCATGATATTAGACGGCATCGTGCTGGGAATATTGGGCTGTATCGATTCGATGTTAACCTCAGTTATTGCCGACAACCTTACACGTAGTGAGCACAAATCAGATAAAGAACTTATTGGTCAAGGCTTAGGGAATTTATTGTCAGGCTTGTTTGGTGGTTTGCCGGGCGCAGGTGCAACCATGGGTACTGTAGTGAATATCCAAACTGGGGCCAAATCAGCATTGTCAGGCCTCATTCGTGTGTTCATTTTAATTGTGGCTGTTTTTGGCGCATCTGGATTGATCTCCGTTATCCCCATCGCAGTGTTGGCAGGCATTGCCATCAAGGTTGGTATCGATATTCTGGATTGGAGTTTTATTAAACGTGCTCATAAAACATCCAAGCAAACCAGTGTCATCATGTATGCGGTATTATTGTTAACCGTTTTTGTTGATTTGGTCGTCGCCGTTGGAATTGGCGTTTTTATTGCCAATATTATTACGATTGAAAAACTCAGTGCCTCGCAAGCTAAAAATATTAAAGCTATCAGTGACGTAGACGGTCGATTACCTCTTAATAAAGAACAACGTGCGCTATTGAATAAAGCTCAGGGGCAAATCCTCTATTTTTATTTAAGTGGGACTATGATTTTTGGTGTATCAAAAGCCCTATCCAGAGAGCTCGGAAGTTTGGGTGATCACCATGCATTAATTGTGGACTTAAGTGATGTATCTTTTTTAGATGACACCATTGCCCTGACTATAGAAAATTTGATAAAAGATGCACAAGATCTCGATACACAAGTAGTGATGGTAGTGAATAAGTCTCGTACTAAAGAAAAATTAATGCACCTAGGTTTTGAAAATTTGCTTAGTGATGCTGATTTTTTGTATGACCGCACCCAAGCTTTAATCTTGGCTCATAAGAAAATTCAGCAATCTGGAGTGTTAATTGATTAATCTAGGTTTATAAATAAAATTATTAGGTATTAGAACAATCACACCAGACAAAATAAATCTGAAAACATAACAACAAGTATTGTGTTCTGAGAATGCTTCTTCTGCAGGGCTTTATTTTGCAACCAACATTATGAGGAATATAAGTGAAAAATATTTTAGTTCTTTTTTTTAGCCTTTTGTTCAGCACGTCTTTATTAGCGCAATGGTCAGGAGGTGTCGCCACTATTATTCCATCTAGCCCATATCTGGGAACGGACACTGAAATGAGGGTATTGCCAATTATTTCCTACGAGGGGGAGAGGTTCAGTTGGCGTGGCCCCTCTTTGGCATACAAAGTCACTGGCGTTCAGCGAGGAGAACCGTCTTTTGTGCTGAGTTTGAATTTAGCACCCAATCAACTTGATACCGATGAAAGCGACCGTTTGGAGGGCATAAACGACCGCGATTTTTCATTTATGTTTGGCGCTAGTTATACTCATCCGTTCGATTTCGCTACAGTGTCAGTTTCCTTAGAGACTGACGTTTCTAATAAACATCAAGGGCAGCGCGCTGTTGTTGGGGTTCAAAGAACTCTTTTTGCTCATGCACAACGTAAGTGGATGGTGAATTTAGGTGCAGAGTTAGAATATTTGTCTGCCGATTATGCTAACTATTATTTTGGCGTTGATTTAGACGAGCAACAAAATTCAATATTCTCACAATACCAACTAGGAAGTGTTGTTCAACCCGGAGTAACGTTGGGTGGATACTATCAGATTAATCAGAAATGGAATTTGGTGGCAAATTTACGCTGGCAAACCCTCTCTTCAGATGTAGAAAATAGTCCAATCGTTGAAGGCAGTGGTGCACTTAATGGATTTTTTGGATTACTCTACGCTTTCTAACCCTGAGTTTATTTAAGGATTTAAAGTGAAATCAATATCATCAATACCTCTAATTCCTCTAATACTAGCAGCAATTTTTGTGACAAGTTGTTCAGTGGTTGGGGGAAGTGATGTAGAAACGGCGCCATACACCCTCATAAAATCCGACGATAGACAAAAAATTGAAGTGCGTAATTATGATTCAATGGTGTTGGTTTCTACTAGTCTGTCTACTGAAAGTAGCAGCAGCGCTTTTAGAAGACTTTTTAAATATATTACAGGTGAGAATGAAGGGGCAGATAAAATTGCGATGACTGTACCGGTTATCATGGAAGATAAAAATGAAATAACAAAAGGATCCGAAATTTCTATGACTGCACCTGTTTTTATGAATAACAGTGGAGACAACTCCTCGATGTCGTTCGTGATGCCAAAAGATTTTACATTAGCAACAACACCAAAACCAACCAACCCAGAAGTACATGTGAGTGAGCTAAAAGACTACAAAGTAGCGGCCATTCAGTTTAGCGGTACATTGAGTGACAGTAACGTAGTTAAACACACCAATATTCTTAAAAACTGGATGATTGAAAATGGCTACAACGGCATCGGCAAACCAGTAAGAGCCAGCTACAACGGACCTCTAACCTTACCCATGTGGCGTAGAAATGAAGTGTTGATTGAAATTAGATAAATTCTGTTTAAACATCATTATGCCAATGCCAATGCCAATGCCAATGCCAATGCCAATTGTAAATAGTAACAAATGAATCTATATATTTGATTGAATTAAAATAGGGTTCCAAGTGGTGATCTTATTTAAAAAAGTGTTAACTATAGGTCTGAATACTATTAAGGAAGTTCCTTATGACGCTCAATAAAAAAAAATCTCGTATTATCATTATTGGTGCTAATTTCGCAGGCTTGACTGCCGCAAGCAAGCTAAGTAAGTGCCATGACGTCGCAGTCATAGATACCAAACAGGATTTTCAGTGGACACCCAATATCCATGAAATTTTGTCAGATGTTAAAAAAAACACTAACCTCAGCTTAAATCTAGAAACCATCATCACAAGGTTAGGGCATCGATTTATTAATCAAACAGTCTCTAACATCGACGGTGCTTTACAGACAGTTACCCTAGATAACAAACAAACACTAAATTACGATGTATTATTGATCGCATCTGGACATACACGATCAAATTATGACATTAAAGGTGCTAGCAAATACGCCTATGGATTCCGCACTGCTGATGAAGTAATACAGATACATAACGCCATTGATGCTGTGCTTAAGACCAAAAAAGACCCCGTAACTATTAATATTATTGGTGGGGGTTTTACCGGCATAGAAGTTTTGGGTGAGTTATTACGTAAATATGCAACCAATAAAAAACTGCAATATAATGTAACTGATAGGGCTTCAAGACTAGTTCAAGCCTTGCCAGAAAAATTATCAGATGATATTTTAAAGCAATGCAAAAACTACCAAGTTAGCTTCAACTTCAACAAAAAAATCACTGAAGTTAAAAAATCTAGCATTCATTTCAACGACAAAAATTCAATCGAATCGGACCTAACTATTTGGTCTGCAGGTACAAAACTGCCTGATTATCTTGAAAACATTCATACACAAATTAGCTATAACGGCCTAGTGGTCAATGCTTATTTACAAACAGAAAAATTTGACAATATTTTTGTTGCTGGTGATTCTGCCACGCTGCCAAACCCATTGGCTAAACAAGCCAGCATAGCCTTAGATATGGGATTGCATGCAGCGATTAATATTAATCAGTTTTGTGCTAAAAAAACTTTAAAACCGTTTAAGATCCGACCAAAACCTGTATTGCTCTCACTAGGTGATATCAACACTTACTTTATCCAGGGCAAGTTGGTTTTAGCGAGTCCCGTTTTAGCTGCAGCAAAAGAAGCAGTTTATCAGTTTTATATGGCTCGCTTATCCAAATGTCTTCCGTTAGATCAAAGGGTCTTAGGTATAGCTGACAGAATTACACTATCAACTGAGAAGCTATTATTAGTCGAAATTTTAAAGTTAAGACCCAGAGTGTTACTAGGGCGCAGTAAGGTTTTATAATGGTATTAATTGTCATATTTTGCTAAATATTTAGCTCTCAATTAGTCTGTTGAAAATGTAATAACTACAGATATTTACCTATGTAAAGTATGACGTAAGTTGAGCCTTAGCCAAGGGCTATTTCATAAGCATATTATTGTATCTTCATCACAACAATAGAATAATTGTAAAAACGTTTATTCATGCTAAATTAATGCACGCTTGACCACTGCTGGGATTCAGTCGTGTGATGGAGTCCAACTGGCAGCGCCAACCTAAAACCTTTTTCAACAAATTAAAGGAGACGAAATGGAACACCTCAGCGGCTCAGACGCAGCCTTTTTACACTTAGAATCACCAGAAACCCCAATGCATATTGGTGGCCTCGCTATATTGGAATTACCTGCGGATTATTCAGGGGACTTTATGGATGATGTGCGAACTCATATTCAAAATCGTATGCACATGGCGCCTATTTTTCAGCGCAAACTTATTAATATGCCATTTGATATAGCCAACCCTATCTGGGTTATGGATGAGGCTATTGATATTGACTACCATATTCGCCATGTGATTGTGCCACCACCGGCGACACGTAATACCGTCGATAAGCTAGTAGCAAGATTACATTCAAGCTTACTTGACCGCAGCCGTCCCTTGTGGGAAATGCATATACTCGACGGTTTACCTGTACCCGCAGACTTACCAAAAGGTACACGTTATGTCGGACTCTACTCTAAAATGCATCACGCTGCCCTCGACGGTATGGGCGGGCAAGTATTGATGGAAGCCATCATGGATGTGTCGGCAGTGCCGCGTCCAGCCAATAAACGCAAGCGCCGCAGAGAAGCCGCCAGAGGCGACAACTATGGCATTGCTGAACTAGCGGCCTCAGGCGTGATGCATAACATCAGCCAATCCATTAAATTGACTAAAAACGTGCCTAAGCTAACGAGTAAAGCCTTTGAAATGCTTAAAAAGAAGAAAAACCCTGACGGTAGCAATGCCCAGCGGATGAACTGGTTTGCACCTAAGACACCGCTCAACACCACTATCACCAATCAACGCAGCTTCGCACGTTTTTCTATACCATATGCCGACAGTAAAAAAATAGCTAAGCTCAATAATGTGAGCCTCAATGACGTCGTAATGGCAATTTCAGGCGAAGGTATGAATCGTTACTTCGCGGATGAGGGACTTAAAGTCGAAGAACCGATGTTGGCTGCCATACCTGTAAGTGTTCGGCCAGAAGGCAACGTCGAACTTAGCAATCAGGTGTCCATAGCTCGTATGAGCCTTGGGACTAACATAAAAGATCCACTGGAGCGGCTTCAGGCAATCAATGCCTCTTCCACTCATGCCAAGACTTTGATGTCAGACGTGAAATCCATAATGCCTACTGACTTCCCATCAATCGGTGCACCTTGGTTTATGAGTACCATTGCCTCAACATTGACTAGAGCCAGAGTTGCCAATTCCTTACCACCGTTTGCCAACGTCCTGATCTCCAACGTTCCCGGCCCTAGCATTACACTGTACTTTGCTGGCGCCAAACAGGTCAGCACTTACCCGGTTTCGATCCCCTATCACGGCATGGGATTAAATATTACCTTACAGAGTTATAATGGCTGGCTCGACTTTGGTGTCATTTCCTGTCAAAAACTGATGCCCGACATACATGAACTGGCGCAGCATATGAAAGATGCACACAAAGAATTGCTCGAACTTAGTCTGAGTGCACATGCTGAAGCCTCAAACGTCTTAGCGAAAACAAATTAGATCTAAAATGGGCCAATGATTAGGCCCGTTTTTTAAATTGATAGCCAGTGATGCAGTTTTCCAAGTAACTCTAATCCAACGCTACCCTAACAGTATCGCTGCCTCGGTGTTGTGAACCTTTCACCAATATTTTTTAAATGAAATTTAAGCTGGCTAGTCTGCTGAGTTGAAACTTTTTTGCTCTAGGAACAGCAGGTATCATTTGCTTTGCCCCCTTAAGCCTGTTTAATTATATTCAAAAAACCTTCCGTAAACATGTGAAATATTTGGTTCTTTTATGTTAAAAATGATGTAATGCATAATCACTGAATTTGGTAGCTAAGCTAAATGAATAGTGAAGTAGGGACATATTATGAGTCTGTATGTTTTTAATTTTAGTCCATTACCGAGAATAACTATATGCTAAAAATAAGACCTGAAGGAGAAGTTCAACCTGGTATTAAATGGGGTCCATTTACCATGCGGATCCCTCTAGTTCATTTACGTTTTTCATTGTCCAACATGCTACAAGGATTCGCAGTAGCTGGTGCAACAGGATTGGCTTTAGTACCTTATTTTATGGCTTTATTGGGGCTGAATTTCGAAGAGGCGGTGACTATGGCGATGTTTCATAGTGTGCTTATTTCTTTTTCTTGGATGTTCTTTGGTGACCCTTATGCGCCAGGTTGGTTGACACCGGCAATACCTTTCGTCGTCGCGTTTATAACAGCACCCGCTTATTTAGGAAATCATATCTCCCAATTTCAGGCAATGACTGCACTTTCATTGAACTTCGGTTTTATTTTGATTGTGCTGGGTGTGACTGGTCTTGGTGCAAAATTAATTAAAGTTGTGCCCAATGTGTTTAAAGGTGGCATTATATTGGGTGCTGCAATTGCCGCTTTTTTACGTGTTACTAAAGACGGTGATGCAGCTAATGTATTTCAATCAGCACCTATAGCAGGAACAATCGGCGTAATGGTATGTTTAGTGTTTGCTTTTTCTAAGCCCATACAAGCCCTTGCGATAGATAAAAAATGGCTAGCGAAAATTCTTGGGTTTGGTTTACTACCCGGATTTGTTATAGCGGGCATTGTCGGATATTTCACTGGTGAGCTTCAGTACAATATTCGCTGGGAAATTCTTGATGTGGGAGCTTCGGCCACTTCTCTATGGCAAAAGGCCTCGCCTTTTGTGATTGGTTGGCCAACTGTTGAGACCTTTTTAGCTTCATTTCCATTGGCTCTAATCACCTATATTTTGTTCTTTGGTGATGTGGTTACCGGCAATGAAATGATAGAACAAGCGCAAACCTTACGGGAAGATGAAAAACTCGAATTAAACAGCAGCCGAGCACATATGGCAACGGGCATTAGAAACATTATTATGGGTATCATTGCGCCTTTTTTCGCAACTCAAGGCGTGTTGTGGACCGGTATTCAGGTAGTTCTTCTTAAACGTTGGACACAAGGACGGGACAAGATAGATTCGATTTTTGATAGCATCGGTAGTTTTTATGCATTTGGACTACCTTTTTTGTTTATATTACTGCCCCTAGTAACCTTGTTAGAACCTTTATTACCTTTGGCGTTAGCAGTAACCCTCGTATTGACTGCATTTGCTTGTGCTACGTTAGCTTTGTCACTTGTGCAAGATGCTACGGAGCGCGGTGCGATGGTGATTACAGCAATGGCATTTAGTGTATTTGAGCCATGGTTGGGTGTGCTTGTGGGTGTGATTGTTATTTCAGCGTTATGTGGTTTTCAGGTATTTATGCCGAAAAAAATCACTTAGTTTATAAAACATAAGTGAATGACTGCTTATTTGGGAGCAGCCATTCCCTTTATCCAGACAATTACAGCTAAGTACAAAAATTCAATATAAATATAATTACTTAATTTTTAGTTCATAAAATAAGTTATCTAGGCTTAGTTAATTGTGGATTCAATTCCGTGATTATCTAAGATCTCTTTTAATTTTCCCGAGGTCTTTATCGCCTTTATAGCTTGATTTAAATTAGGAAGCAGTGCGTTATTCTCCTTCCTTACTCTCATCAATAGGTATCCAGAAGTGTGCAGGGCGGCAAAGCCTATATTTGTATTATTAAGTTTTGCCCAATGTTTTGATGCTTCTCATTCTAAAATGATGACATTGAACCGATCGTTTTTTAACCCCATCATAAGCTGACTTTCGTTGAGAAAGTCTGTGCGAATAAACTTGTCGTCATCAAAATAGAAATACCCTGCAATAGTACCAACACGCTTACCAAACATTGACTCTCGGCTGGGAAAAAGATGCGTGTTTCTATTTAACGTGATTAAGTATTGAGTCATTTCAAAAATAGGTTCGGTTGTGTCAAATTCTGGTCCAGGGTGATTGTCTTTAACCATTCAAGATATACAAAATAAAAATCTACTATGCCTTCTCTAAGTGCCCTAGCTGCGCGTTTTTGTGGAAAGTTCACCGTTCTAAATTGGATGCCTGAATAAGCTTGCAATGCTTTAGTCAAGTCAGTGAAAACATTCGTCTCACCCGTTTTGCTGCATTTCGAAAAGGCACCCAGCCGCCTTTTTCCCCCAGATCAAAAGATAAGGTTGGAGCTTCTTTGCCTGAAGCAAAGAAGTGATTTGATAATGAATACAAATAAACAATAAGCCACAATATTTTAATACTATTTTTTACACTATTTTTTAATACTGTTTGTCTTCTGTTTCTAAATGCGGTTGATTAACTGTGCATTGAGGGTTTTATTGATTTCACTAAGATCGATATTCTCTTTTTCTTGATCGCCACTAACAATTAAATACACCTTTTTTATTGTTGATACGACTAACGATTTCCTCTAAACGTTTTTTATTGCCTTCGTTGAGTTCACGATTTTGCAATTCGGTTAAAAATTCAAGGGTATTCACTTTTTTGTAAGAAAGTAACTCTGCATCTACCAAGCCCTGTAATAAGTTGAGGCCGAAAGCCAGCTCTCTTGGGAAGAGTAAATAAGCCTGATAGAAGTCATCTGTGGCTGCGACATAGTTTTTGCTGGTATACTTTTGTAAACCAACTTTATTAAATTCAAGAGCTTGAGGTCTTCTTTCGCCAATGGCCTCTTCACTTGTTGCTATGAGCATCGCTGAAACAGTTTTTTCATTACCTTCATCAATATCTTTCAGTTTTTCTTGACTGAGTTTCAAAAATTCTTTGGCTTTTTCGGTATCGTCAACATTACGCCATGCTTGAATTGCATCGGTAATAGTAGATATTTCAGCGTCTTGTAGTTCACTCATACCCGGGCGGGATAAAATTTCATTAGCCGTGTCTATATTGCCCTCCATAAAAGCGATCATGGCAAACATATAATCTTTTCTTATGGTTAAACTAGGGTCGGATAGCTTTCTGCCTGCAGCACCAATCAAAAACTTGGCAACTTTTAAATCTGAAGAGCTTTCGGCTTTTGATCTTTGTTCTGCTTCAGCTATATAAAAACGAGCAAGATCAAGGGTTATTTCATCATATCGTTCGCGTATAGAGCGATTGGATTCACGCTTTTTTTCTAGCAAACTAATAGCTTCTCTACCTCGCTCTTGTGCCTGATAAATATAGGCTTTTAATCGCGTAGCAGAAATAGATAGCTCACCTTCGCGAATTTGATGCATGTAATTTTCGGCTTTGCTGAACAGATTGTTATTTATGCTAATACGTGCCAACCATTCACAAGCTCTATCATTGGTGAGTCCTGACTGAGTGAGATCTTGCAAGAGGATTTCACTCTCTTCTATGCGTTCATCTAAAAATAGATTTTGGATTAATCCCCATCTGGCCCATATGACTTTTTCGGATTGTTGCAAAATTCCACGGCAAATATCCGCCGCTTCTGAATAGCGGCCTAATTTGGTTAATAGCCTGGCGCGCAATTTTATCAGAGCATTTTTTTTCTTAGGTTGGGCATTTATTTTTAATAAATGGTCTAGCAGGAATAATGCTTGAGGATAGTTATCATCATCCATCATCTCGTAAACATGCATTAAATATTGATGAAGGTTCAGACAGTTAGCAATATGGTTAACCAAGTTTCGTATTGTATAAGGCTTGATGATTAATGCTTCTGGATGCACATCAACAATTTGACCTATAATCAGCGGTACTCGGTCGCAAGTAATAAACATCACACAGGTAGTATTAGTGATTTTTTTTTGCTTTTGTAAGTCTTGTAAAACCTCTACGCCATTTTTGTTTTGACCAAGGTGAAAGTCCATTAACAGAAGATCTAACTTTTGATCTTTCATATTAGCTTTCAGTTCTCGACCATTACTGAAGCAGCTTATTTGACTAAAGCCCATATCCAATAAATGATTACGGATATTGGCGCGTGCCATTCCACTGTCTTCCACAACTGCGACTTTTACATTAGCAAGTGACATATAATAGGACTATTTTTCTGATTCTCAGAAGCATAGCAGGCAGAGGGGATAAAAATAACCATTTTTTCAAAGTCTCTGCTATGAAACTGTAAAAAGGAAGGATTTAAAGATTGTATAGCTAACGGGACAGTTATTGATAAGTATAATTGTTTGCTTTACGTTAACGTAAAGGTAAAATTTTGTTAACCTCGTACAAAATAAATTATTTAGGATTACTTATGCAGCTTGTTCCGTCCTTAATCAATGGCGAGTTGATAACATCGTCTTTATTGCCAAACATACCAGTGACTAATCCCGCCAATAATGAAGTGATTGCTGAGTTGACTTGCACTACTGAAGCAGAATTAGCTTTGGCCGTGGCTAGTGCAAAAGCAGCGTTCGAAGATTGGAAAGAAGTACCTGCTTCACAAAGAGCACGAGTGATGATGCGCTATCAGCAATTACTCAAAGAACATCATGTAGAAATAGCTACGATTTTGAGCAGCGAAACTGGCAAAACCCTCGCCGATGCAAAAGGCGATGTTTGGCGTGGTATTGAGGTAGTAGAACAAGCCATGAACATCCCCTCAATGATGATGGGCGAAACTGCAGAAAACGTAGCCAGAGGTATCGATACTTATAGTTATGTTCAACCGTTAGGAGTGTGTTTAGGTATTACGCCTTTTAACTTCCCAGCGATGATACCGCTGTGGATGTTTCCTATGGCGATTGCTTGCGGTAATACTTTTATTCTCAAACCTTCAGAGCAAGACCCACTCACACCAATGAAATTGGCTGAGTTGTTTGTCCAAGCTGGCGCACCTAAGGGGGTGTTAAATGTGGTTCATGGCGGTAAAGAGCAAGTTAATCTGTTGTTGAAAGACCCCGATATTCGCGCCGTGTCTTTTGTTGGCTCGGTGCCGGTAGGGCAACATATCTATAAAACAGCCACCGACAACATGAAACGCGCTCAGTGTTTTGCGGGGGCTAAAAATCACTCGGTTATCATGCCCGACTCAAATAAACAGCAGGTGATAAATAACCTAGTCGGTGCTTCTGTAGGCGCAGCAGGACAGCGCTGTATGGCGATTTCTGTGGCTGTATTTGTAGGCGAGTCTAAAGAGTGGATAGGAGAATTAACTGAACTTCTCAGGGCTGTTAAGCCTGGGTTGTGGGATGATGAATCAGCTGGCTATGGTCCACTAATCAGCCCTCAAGCGAAACAAAAAGTCCTGTCATTAATTCAACAAGGTAAAGACGAAGGAGCGACTTGTTTACTCGACGGCTCAGGTTTTGTTTTAGAGCAAGCAGGTTACCAACAGGGTAATTGGGTGGGCCCTACTGTTTTTGCAGACGTTAGTGAAGATATGGTGATATACCAAGAAGAAATTTTTGGTCCAGTATTGTGCTGCATGACGGTTGATACCTTAGAAGAGGCCATTGCCCTAGTGAATCGCAACCCATACGGTAACGGCACGTCTATATTTACCGCCAGCGGTGCTGCCGCTCGCAAGTATCAACATGAAATCGAAGTGGGTCAAGTGGGTATCAACGTGCCAATTCCTGTGCCATTGCCATTTTTCTCTTTTACAGGTTGGAAAAATTCTTTTTATGGCGATTTACATGCCTATGGTAAACAAGCTGTGCGTTTTTATACTGAAACAAAAACGATTACAGCGCGCTGGTTTGAAGATGATATTCCTTCTGGCCCTAATATGACCATCTCGTTGAAATAGGAAAATAAGGAAAGAGTTATGAATTTTGACTTAACCGATGATCAACTGGCTTTTGCCGACGCCGCCAAACAATTTGCCGAGCAGGAATTAGCGCCACATGCCGCTAAATGGGATAGGGAACATATTTTTCCAAAAGGGGTGATTCAAAAAGCAGGTGAGTTAGGTTTTTGTAGTTTGTATTCGCCAGAAAGTGAAGGTGGCTTGGGCTTAAGTCGCTTGGACTCCTCTATTATATTTGAACAACTTGCTATGGGATGCACTACTACCACCGCCATGATGACCATTCATAATATGGCCACTTGGATGGTAGCGACGTGGGGTACAAGAGCGGCTAAAGACAAGTGGTGTCCTAGCTTAGTCACGGGTGAAAAGTTAGCCTCTTATTGTTTAACTGAGCCGGGTTCAGGTTCAGATGCTGCAGCTATGCGCACCACCGCTAAAAAAGACGGTGCCAGCAAAGATGCAAAGGATTACCTGTTAAACGGTTCCAAGATGTTTATATCAGGTGCAGGTGAAACTGAAGTGTTGGTGGTTATGGCGCGCACCGGCGAAGCGGGTCCTAAAGGCATTTCTGCTTTTGTTATAGCTGCTGATGCTGAGGGTGTGATTTACGGTAAGGCCGAAGAAAAGATGGGCTGGAATGCTCAGCCAACGCGTTTAATTACGTTTGATAATGTTCGCGTATCGGCTGATTGCTTGTTAGGTGAAGAAGGGCAGGGGTTTACTTTTGCCATGAAAGGCTTAGATGGCGGGCGTATCAATATTGCTACCTGCTCAATTGGCACCGCACAAATGGCACTAAATACTGCCAAATCTTACATGCAAGAGCGTATTCAATTTGGTAAACCACTGGCGGCGTTTCAAGCTTTACAATTTAAACTAGCTGATATGGCGACTGAACTTGTGGCCGCTAGGCAAATGGTTAGATTGGCTGCATTCAAGCTGGATAATGAAGACCCAGAATGCAGCGCCTATTGCGCCATGGCAAAACGTTTTGCTACCGACGTTGGTTTTACTGTGTGTAATGAAGCACTACAAATTCACGGTGGATATGGATATATCAAAGAATATCCGTTAGAAAGATATGTGCGAGATGTACGAGTACACCAAATTTTAGAAGGTACCAATGAAATTATGCGTATGATAATTGGTCGACGTTTGTTGGCAGAACACGCTGGCGACATTCTTTAGTTTTTTATCAGTTCTACGGTTAAATAAGGAATAGTATGTCTAATGAATATGCCCCGGTTATTTTTGATGAACTAACCACTGAATGTGGTTTTAAGATTGGCTATGCTACGTTAACTAAACCCGCTTCCCTGAATGCCTTAGATTTGCAAATGATCAACTTGCTCAGGCCTCAACTAGAAAAATGGCAACAAGATCCCAACGTTGCCATGGTATTTTTAGACGGGAGCGGCGAACGGGCTTTTTGTGCGGGTGGCGATATTGTGTCTATGTACAAGTCGATGCAGAACTCGGTATCCGATAAAGAAAACCCAAATGTGTCTAATTCCTTAGCACTACAAGAATTTTTCACTCAAGAGTACCAACTAGATTACCTTATTCACAGCTTCTCTAAGCCTATTTTAGTGTGGGGAAATGGTATCATCATGGGTGGTGGATTAGGTTTGATGAGTGGTGGTAGTCACAGAGTGGTCACAGAAACCTCGCGTATTGCCATGCCTGAAATCAGTATCGGTTTATATCCAGACGTAGGCGGTAGCTACTTTTTAAATAAAATGCCAGCAGGTTGTGGTTTGTTTTTAGGACTGACAGGGGCATTCATTAATGCATCCGATGCGATATATAGCAATTTAGCCGACTATTTTGTGCCCCATGATGCTAAACAGACTCTCTTTGACAGACTGTTAGCAGCAAATTGGCAACATGATCTATTACACCAAACTTTGTCGAATATTTGCGATGATTTTCACACTTTGCATAGTGAGCAATTACCCCAAGGTAACCTTATCGAGCATCAGGATTGGTTAACAAATTTAGCGACTAAAGCTGACGCAGCTCAAGCCGCTGAGTACATAATGTCAGCCAATGCTGAAGACAATAAATGGCTAAGCAAAGCACAGAAAACATTGAGTGCAGGGTCACCTATCACTGCAAATCTGATTTTTGAACAGCTGCGAAGAGGCAATAACATGACCTTGGCAGAATGCTTTCAAATGGAATTAGGTCTGTCTTGTAAATGTGGTGAGTTTGGTGAATTTCAAGAAGGCGTTAGAGCGTTGTTGATTGATAAAGATAATCAACCCAACTGGCATTTTAAGTCTGTTGACCAAGTTCCCAAAGCCACTATTGATTATTTCTTTGAAAATATTTGGTCACAAGACACCCATCCATTGGCACATCTAGATGCAGATTTATAAGTAATAAAAAATAGACAACAAAATAGGTAACTAAAATGCACAAACAACACCCTAAGATAGCGTTTATTGGTTTGGGTAATATGGGATCTCCTATGGCGCTCAATCTGTTAAAAGCGGGTTATGGCGTATCTGTGTTTGACCTAGTGCAAGCCACTATGGACACTCTTGAACAGGCTGGTGCCAAACAAGCTAACGCTGCATCAGAAGTGGTTCAGGATGCAGATCTAGTGATATCTATGTTGCCAGCAGGTAAACATGTTGAGTCGCTGTATATTGGTGAAAATGGACTTATTAACCATTTGAAAGCAGGTACTTTGGTGATTGACTCGAGTACCATTGATGCTTCGACCTCAAAAGCCGTTGCCAGTCAATTGGCAGAAAAAAGTATCCATTTTATTGATGCTCCCGTATCGGGTGGGGTAGGTGGTGCAACGGCGGGCACTCTGACATTTATTGTCGGAGGTAAAAAACAGGATTACGCCATGGCATTGCCTATATTGCAGGCAATGGGTAAAAACATATTCCATGCGGGTGATCACGGCGCAGGGCAAGTCGCCAAAATATGTAACAATATGTTGTTGTCAGTATTGATGTTAGGCACCTCTGAAGCCCTACAAATGGCGATTGATAACGGCCTAGACCCTAAGGTGATGTCAGATATTATGTTGCAAAGCTCTGGTAGAAACTGGACCTTAGAATTGTATAATCCATGCCCTGATGTGATACCAAACGTGCCTTCATCCAATAACTACCAAGGCGGTTTTATGGTGGATTTGATGAAGAAAGATTTAGGCCTAGCTATGGACACCGGACTTAAAAGCCAATCCTCTACCCCCATGGGCGCGTTGGCGCAAAGTCTGTACAATATTCACAGTATGCAAGGTAACGGACAACTGGATTTCTCCAGTATTTTTAATTTATTTTCCAAGCAAGAGAAATCGTAATGAATTTACAAAATCAAGTGATTGTTATCACAGGCGCGGCCCAAGGTTTGGGCAAAGCCATGGCAGAAGAGTTTGCTAAACAAGGCGCACATATCGCTTTATTAGATATGCAGGCAGAGGCCGTTGAAGCCGCTGCTAGCGAAATCAAAAAGCTTGGTGTCAAAACTTTTGGTTATGCAGTCAATGTGACCGACGAGAAACAAGTCGAAGAAACCTTTGCCAAGGTCGCTGCAGATTTTGGCCAAATCAACGGCTTAATCAATAGTGCAGGTATTATGCGTGATGGCATGTTGCTTAAAGTTAAAGAAGGCAAAGTGGTTAATAAAATGCCACTAGAACAATTCCAATCGGTATTAGATGTGAATGTCACTGGCACCTTTTTGTGTAGCCGTGAAGCGGCTGCACAAATGGTTGAGACTAAAAGCAAAGGCGTGATAGTGAACTTATCCTCAGTCTCTCGCGCCGGAAATGCCGGTCAAACCAACTACTCTGCATCCAAAGCAGCAGTAGCGACTATGACCGTCTCTTGGGCTAAAGAACTGGCGCGTTTTGGTATTCGCACCGGTTGTATTGCCCCAGGTCTTGTTGAGACCGCAATGGCCGCACAAATGCGTCCTGAAATGCGCGAAATGTTTATCAAAAGCATCCCCGCTCAACGTCTCGCTGAAGTTGAAGAACTGGCACACGCAGCTAAGTTTATCTTTGAGAATGATTATTTTACCGGCAGAACATTAGAGTTGGATGGCGGGACCAGGGTGTAGAACGGTCACAACATGATCCGGGGTTGGAATTGATTTAATTTTGTTCTGACCCCGATTGATTTAAATGGGATTTAAGTCGACATAGGCCATACAGGATAAGACTGCTGCATCATCCCTTCTTGACGTAAAAGCAGGCTTGAAATTTAAAACGCCCTTCCCACAAATTTTTCTGGAAAAAATTTGAACAGCTTCAGCTGGCCAAAAGGGTGAGCGCCAGGGATGGCAATGAATAAAATCTACCTGTACAGCCGTCTTCTTTATTGGCCTGCCTGGCAATAGGCTCACTTAAACTGGCCATCAACCAACTGATGTCATACAAACGCTGACGGTATATAGCGATTGTCTCTTTAAAGCTTATGCATTCATACTTTCATTTTCACTTAACAACGCATTACGCATGAATTTCTGGCTCAGTAATGTGCCTCTATGTAACCGATGCCAATGGCCTACCACTTGTTTATCTGACCAAGATATGGTTTTGTCTTTATCCACACACAGCACCAGATGCACATGATTGCTGATTAACGCATAAGCACAGATACCCATGGCAAATACTGACGATAACCACAATACCTTATCTTCTACCCAGGCCCGTCTGTGCTCGTAACTCGTACCTGAATATTCGTCAGTAGCGCGGCTACCGTAACACATAAAAAGGCGCGTCTAACGCAACGTGATACGCAGTGGTAATAGGCGGTATCGATGAGGCTGACCTGAGATGAAAGAGGCTTGGGCATAAGTGACTCCTTTCAATTTATGCTATTTCAATGGGTGTTATCAAAGCTTAGTGCAGTATAAAAAATAGTCAGATTATTATGGGTGGCCTAATTAAGTTTCAGGCGAAGAGATTTCTCAATACAAGGAAAGTCAACGACATCACTCTATTTTCCACTTTCTAAGAAGGCTTTAACCACATTAGAGCTTTGAACAATGCGCATGCAGAAATCAACATTCTTTAGCCTATGGTACTTATAAAACCAAACGGCAGGATAACCTCTGTCGTAAACGACTAAATCGCCTGCTTGGGTTTTATTTACATGCTTTAGTGCCATTTCACGCTCTCCTGTTGAATGACTTTCAACCTGTAAGTCTAGGGTAATATTATTCTTAACATCATAAAGTTGTGAAAGACGAACATGAGGCATAGCAGCATGTGGGCGAGCTTTACCAAAATGCTCAAGTAGTTTATTAGATATAGGTAATTGTGTGACTGAACCATCAACAGCTAACAGTCTATTCCCTTGACATGAATCAATGGTTGCAGCTGCATAGAACGTGTGAATTAAGTCATCGTTTAACGCAATAACTGACTGATTAGATAGTTTCATTCTGGCTTTACAAAAGGCGGCAGTGCTAACTGACTTTGCTGACAAGTAGCTATCATCGATAACATTGAAAAAC
>JAWUXU010000019.1:0-68214 GCA_034111145.1 Paraglaciecola sp. | reverse complement strand
TTACCTGAAGATATTCAATGTGAGCAAAAAAAAGCGGGGTGGTTTCAGGTAGGTGTTCCCAATATTAAGCTTGGTTCTGAGCTTGAACCTACTCGCTATATAAAACCAGAAATTGGTAAATTAATTTTGTTTCCCTCATTTTTATGGCATGGAACCGTGCCATTCAAAGAAGAGGCCTATCGACTTACCGTTGCTTGTGATGTTAGAAAAAAAGTGGTCATATAAAGATGTATCCAGGGTAGTGGCTGTTTTAATGTACTTAATTTACTGTAACTAATCAGTACTTAGTCACTTAGTCGCTTAATAACGTAGTCTAGTTTATTTTTAACGATCATAAATTTAAAAATGATGGAATTACTCGAGCATTTTTAGATGCCATGACGCCATGGATCTGATTGGTATTACACCATTTTAGGGGGGGCGTGCCATGAGTATTGGAAATATTGTTATCGTTATGAATACCTAAATTCATTATACAATTTGTATCATCTGCCTGAATAAACCCTAGCGTATGAGTAAGATAATCTAGCTTAGATTAAGGAAATGCGAGTGCCTTTAGTTGAGCTCAATCAAGAGGTATATAGGCTGAAGGGTTACTCAGCGGTAAAAGACAAAACATCTTACAAGTCACATAAAAGCAGACCTTTATAGATAATGGTCGAAGTCCAGCGAGGGTGGCCTTAGAAAACTCAATCACGTAACCTACCTGAGCGATTATAAAACTATGAAAGAGATGTATTTAGTTCCATGACAGGTGACGCGTTACCATTCATCAATAATCAGGGCGAAAATGATTTGAGGATGGCAAAGGTTTAATAAATACATTGGGATGTTTTGAAGTACTAACGAAGCGAAAATATTTTGTGAATTACGAAGTTATCTGTCGAGCTCCCAAATAAGGGAACAGTGGGAACACAGCATTCACACTATTATTAATTCGTATTCTGTAATATTTTTTATTCCTGCTGAGTAAATACATTTATTTTTTTATTATCTGTATCGGCTTTGATTATCAATATCTAAACTGAAGTCACCTTTGAGAAATAAGTTGGCGTAATTCAAATATCATGCGTTGATTGGTGACTAACAAGCAAAAATAATATTTTGACGGTGTTGGTAAGAACAGAATTGGTTTATATCTATCAACGTCACGACGTAAAAGGATTATTTTGAATATAAAACCTAAAAATATAAATTTACAGTAAGCTTAGGTTATCAGAAAATCGCGGTAAAACGTAAATGAAACTTCTACTAAGCCTTCATGGTAGCTAATAAGTAGGCAAAATCGTAAACATGAGAAAAAATCAATAATTAATTTTATTTAAATGTAAATTTAAACCCACAGTACTCTCTTGACAATTCGCTAACATCCATGTGAATATTAATTGGTCTTAATTGTTTATAGTAATAAATCTTTAAGCCCCTTAAACAACAAAGCTTAATAGCCCCTTGTCGATTTGATATATCCTTCGACGAGGAATCAAAACAAGAAAATTGGTTGGGAATTATGTCCAAAATTAGCAAGAGAAACCTTATTGCTTCTGCCGTCTTAGGTGCCTTAGCACTTAGCAGCAGTGCTGTCGTCTCTGCAGATCCGCTGAATGAACTTCACAAAGAAGAAGCTAAAATTCATGCGGCTGCAGCGAAATCCCAAGAGAAAATAAACAACCTGTACGAGCAATCTCAGGAACTATTTATTGAATATCGCGGAGTCGTAGACGAAACGGAAAATCTGAAAGTGTATAACGATTACGTTTCAACACTTGTGGCAGATCAGCAACGTAGTATAGATTCACTGCAAACCCAGATAGATGGAATTGATGGTGTTAAACGTGGCGTAGTTCCATTAATGTTTAGAATGATTGATAGCTTAGAACAATTCATAGAACTTGATGTTCCAATTAAGCTTGACGAGCGTAGAAAGCGTGTAGAACGTTTGCGCGATGTTATGGCTAATTCAAACGTCACGACTTCTGAGCAGTTCCGTCAGGTTATCGAGTCGTATCAAATTGAAAACCAGTACGGACAATCCATGGCGCCTTATCAGGGCACATTGGATTTCCAAGGAACTGAAATCACAGTAGACTTTGTCAATTTAGGTAGAACTGCACTTATGGCTTTATCACTTGACCAAAAAAATGCTTGGGTTTGGGATAATGATGCTAGAGCTTGGGAAGTACTGGGACCTGAATATATTAATCCAGTTGTTATAGCTGTGCGCATGGCGAATAAACGGTTGCCAGCTAATCTTCTTAAACTACCAATCAAAGTCTCGGAGTAATATTGATGAAAATTATATGTAAATCCATATTAGCCGCCTTGGCCATTTCATTAATGGCTTCTTCAGTACAAGCAGCGACGACACTTGAAGGGCTTCTCGAAGAAGTTAAGAATAGTCGTGTGTCTGAAGCGCGGATTAATAAACAACGTGAATCAGAGTTCCAATCTGCTCGAGCTGATAAACAAGCGCTGTTAAGAAAGGCACAAGCCGAACTTAAATCTGAAACATCCCGTGGCGAGGGACTTTTAAAGCAGTTTTCTGATAACGAAGTAACCTTAGCCGATAAAGTGATCGAATTAACAACCGCTACAGGTACTTTAGGCGAGATGTTTGGTGTGGTTCGTCAAGCATCTGCTGAAGCTTATGGTCAAATCTCAACTTCAATAGTTAGTGCTGAGTTTCCTGGACGTGGCGTGTTTTTAAAGCGTATGTCTGAAGAAGCCAAAGGCCTTCCTAACATTAAAGAATTAGAGGATCTTTGGTTTGCATTACAAACAGAAATGACTGAGTCAGGACAAGTCTCTCGTTTCACTACTGAAGTGATAAGTCTAGACGGTGGTTCTCAGCAACAAGAAGTGGTCCGCGTAGGTACGTTCAATTTAATTGGTGAACAAGGTTACTTAGTTTACGACGATCAAACCAAAATGGTACGGCCTTTAGGTCGTCAACCTGATGGTTTCCAAACTTCTGCTGCTCAGACTCTTCATGCTGCTACTTCAGGTCTTATTCCATTTTATGCGGATCCCTCGAAAGGTGGGATTCTTAGCTTATTGAAAGAAAAAGCGACCATGACAGAACGTTATCATGCCGGTGGTACAGTTGGTTATGTAATTACTTTTATGTTGTCTATCGGTCTAATAATAGGTTTGTATAAAGTTGTTACTCTCACAATAGTGGGTGGTAAAATGAAATCTCAACTTAAAAATATCTCTAGCCCTTCCACCAGTAATCCTCTTGGACGTATTTTGCAAGTTTATGCTGAGAATAAGACTGCTGATGCAGAAAGTTTAGAACTGAAGTTAGACGAAGCAATCTTGAGAGAATTACCGACTATTGAAAGTGGTATCAGTATTATTAAAATATTTGCTGCTATTGCTCCTTTATTAGGTTTGTTAGGTACGGTTATTGGTATGATTGAAACCTTCCAACAAATCACTTTGTTTGGAACCGGTGACCCTAAATTGATGGCCGGCAGTATTTCATTAGCATTGGTAACCACTGCATTAGGTATTATTGCTGCTTTGCCACTCTTGCTGACTCACAGTATTGTTGCTGGGCGCAGTAAATCCATTATTCATATCCTTGATGAGCAGACTGCGGGCATAATAGCTACGCACGCTGAGACGGAGAAAGCCTAATATGTTATACCTGATAGAACAATGGGAGTCTGTCAGGGATTTTATTGCTGCTGGCGGTAGCGTACTATACGTTGTCGCCTTGGCGCTCTTTCTTATGTGGACATTTATGATAGAGCGTTTTTGGTATTTATCTTCAGTTTATCCAAAGTTGAGAGATGAAATTATCTCTAACTGGGATTCACGAGAAGACACTACCTCATGGTATGCACATAGAATCCGTGACACATGGATTTCACAAGCTTCAGATGGCCTAGGTACAAGAATGTTGTTAATCAAAACCCTTGTAGCTATGTGTCCTCTAATTGGTCTGTTGGGAACAGTTACCGGCATGATCGGTGTGTTCGAGACCATGGCAACTCAGGGTACAAGCAACCCTCGTCTAATGGCTGCAGGTATATCTATGGCAACTATCCCTACTATGGCAGGAATGGTAGCTGCTTTATCTGGTGTTTTCTTTAGTTCTCGTCTTGAGTCTAAAATAAAAATTGCTAGAGAAAAGTTAGTAGATGCCTTGCCCCATCATTAAAGAGAGGATCTTATGGGTCGTAAAGTTCGAGTAGAAGAAGATGCAGCAATTGATATGACGCCTATGCTGGACATAGTTTTTATAATGTTGATCTTTTTTATTGTGACTACTGTTTTCGTAAAAGAAGCAGGTGTTGAAGTTAATAAACCTGATGGATTACTAGCTGTTAGGCCAAAAAATGCAAATATTTTCATTGCGGTTACCGAAGATGGAAAAGTTTGGATGGATAAACGTCAAATAGATACGGACAGTGTTCGTGCCAATTTAGAGCGCTTAATGGCTGAGCAACCTTCTGATATAATAATTATCCAAGCTGATAAAGAAGCCGAACACGGAATTGTTATTGAAGTGATGGATCAAATTAAAGCGGCTGGTATTGACCGTATCTCAATTGCAACGGCAGGTAGCTAACATGGGTCGATTTATAGTTTCTATATTGATAGGCGGCGTTATAGCTTTTGCACTTTTTATTGTAATGGCAGAATTAATTGCTAACACCGGAAGACCACCTGAAAAAGGACCTGATACAGTTGTTATTGATATTGTTATGGCAACGCCAGATGATGAAACACAACTAAGAAAAAGAGTGCCACCACCACCACCACCACCACCTAAGCAGCCCCCTAAAGTTGAGCCAATTGAGCCCGATACGGCTAAAGTTGATACCAGCGGGTTGGGTTTTAGTATGCCTAGCGTTGATGTTGGAGGCGCCTCAGTTAATATTGGAAGTGTCGGTGCTATGCGCGACGGAGACGCAACACCTATTGTTAGGATAGAACCAAAATACCCGGTGCAAGCCGCTCGAGATGGAAAAGAAGGTTGGGTTAGACTATCTTTTACAATAAACGAAGTCGGTGGTGTCGAAGATGTCAAGGTAATTGATGCAGACCCTAAACGTGTGTTTGATAGAGAAGCAAGGCGTGCCTTGGGCAAATGGAAGTACAAGCCAAAAATCGAAGATGGCAAACCGATGAAACAATTTGGCTTAACAGTGCAATTAGACTTTAAATTGGATCAATCATGATGAAGAAACATCTAAAACATTTATGTATGGTTTCGGTGATCTCTGTTGCCGTTATTATACCGACGAGTGTTTATGCTCAGGTATCTGCTGCTATTGTATGTCCTGATTATAAGCGTGGTACCACTAACATTCCTGGCCAAAAAGTAGGTAAAAAAGTTGGGAAAGCACTAGAAGCTTACAACCTTGATCTTATTGATGACGCGTTAGACATTCTTTATGAGATAGACACTTCAAATAAATTTGACAGGGCGTTTTCCGATAGGTTTATTGGAAGCTTGCTGGCTACTCAAAAGGGTAAAGGAAAGCTGTCCATTGAGTATTTGAAAAAATCTGTTGCGCCTAACAAGTTAAATGACTCTGAGCAGGCTGGTACAATCAAGTTGATTGCAGATTTAAGCCTTCAGGAAGAAGAATATGATACTGCAATTAAGTACTATCAAGATTGGTTGGATCTAACTTGTAAGCAAGATTTTGATATCTATTTTAGAATGGCTAACGCTTATTATCAGACTAAAAGATATGCTGAGATTATTGCACCTATCAATAAGGCCATATCCTTATCTGAGAAGCCCAATAAAACTGCCTATGCTCTTAAAATGACTTCCTTCTATAATCGCAAGATGTATAAAGAAACAATTGAGGTGCAGGAAGAAACAGTTCGGATATTCCCTGATGATAAAACCCAGTGGACTCAACTTGGCTTCTTTTACATGCTTGTAGAAGATCACAAGAAGGCACTCTCTACATTCGACATAGCTCATAGACAGGGTTTTTTGACTAAATCTGCTGAGGTAAAAGCCCTTAGTCAATTGTATTCAATGAATAATATTCCTATTAAAGCGGCTAAAATATTAGAGAAATATGTTGACTCCGGATTAGTTAAAAGGGAAGAACGAATGCTAACGAGTATTGGTTCATCCTACCAACAATCGAGAGAGTTTCTAGAATCTGCTAATTTTTATGGGCAATCTGCATTATTAGCTTCTGATCCTGATTTATATCAAAAGCAAGGAATGTCTTATTATGCAGTTGAGAAGTATGACGATGCTATAGCAGCTCTACAAAAGGCTCTGGATGGAGGCTCTGATAAAGTCGGAGCTATTCATTTAGCTATGATGCAAGCTAGCTTTGATAATGGTGATTTTAAAACCGCTTATAAACATGCAAAGGAAGCAAAAAAGGATAAGACTACGGCACGGAATGCGCGAAGCTGGGAACCTTATATTAAGGAAAAGGCTAAAAACCGAAACATTAAACTTTAGTGTACAAAGCTCCTTCGGGAGCTTTTTTATGCATTCAACATTGGCTTACCTCCCTGAATATAGTATTTAATACACCCAATAAAAATTTAATCTTAAGTTAATGCTAGAATAATTAATGCAATATTTCATCTCAGTCTTTATCAGTGCCTTCTTAGTTTTTCAAATACAACCTATCATTTCAAAAATCATACTACCTTGGTTTGGTGGTGGTGCCAGTGTATGGACCACTTGTATGTTGTTTTTTCAATCTTTTTTATTGGTAGGATATTTATATGCTTATCTATTAACGAAAATATTGAGAGTGAAGTATCAGATTGTTTTTCATTTGGCATGCCTGTTATTTAGCTTGTTTTTGTTGCCTACTAATATTGCTGACATACAAAATGTCTTGATAACTGGCTCACCTACATGGGCTGTATTGTGGGTATTGTTTTTAGGCCTAGGATTTCCTTATTTAATATTATCAGCAAATACGCCACTTTTACAAAACTGGTTTACCAGTGAGACTAATGGTCGAAATCCCTATAGATTGTACGCCATCTCAAATATCGGTTCATTTCTGGCATTAGTTAGTTACCCTGTAGTCATCGAACCTTTTATGCCACTCGACTGGCAAATTAAATTATGGTCCAGTATTTACTGTGTATTTGTGCTTCTAGTTGGTTGGATATTTTTTATAACTGTTAAACAAAATAACATAGTCAGAGTTTGTATTCCCGAACAAGTTGTTAAGCAAAAAATGGGTTCATTCAGGCTTGTTTTATGGTTTATGCTATCCGCATTAGGCGTTATTTTGTTGGTATCAACTACCAATGCATTAACACAAAATATACCACCGGTTCCCTTTCTCTGGCTCGCTCCTTTATCAATATATTTACTTACCTATGTGATGGCATTCAGTAATTTTGCTACATACGTAAGAAATTTTTGGCTTCCTTTCTTTATGCTGCTGTCATTTGTTGCCTTATTAATTTATTTTATAGGTGGCCAATTTGACATCATTACGCAGTTATTGATCTATCTGTTGATTTTATTGTGCGGCTGTATGATTTGTCATGGCGAATTGAATTCACTCAAACCACAGCAGGGCAACACAACCTTATTTTATTTGGTTTTATCTGCCGGTGGGGTCGGTGGTAGTTTTTTAGTATCTTTTGTTGCTAAGACTCTGTTTGATGAATTCTTGGAGTTTCCATTGGCAATTCTCGGTGTGCTATTACTCGCCAGTGTTTCATTGTGGTGGAATAAACAACCTCATCACCCTACACCCAAATCTAGCAAGTATAATGCTGCTGCTAATAAACAGCTTTCAATATTGGCCTCCGCAAGTGCAATTGTCTCACTGGTTTGGTTATTGGCTTTCACAGGGCTCAACAACCGATACCAACAATACGACATTGCCAAGGCACGAAATTTTTACGGCATACTGACAGTCAAAGATATAACTGAGGGCAAAGTTAACGAGAGAAGGTTAATTGATGGTACTACCTCACATGGTAGTCAATCTTTACCATTGTCTGCATTAGCTGTGCCTCTGAGTTATTATCGACCCGGCACTGGCGTGCAGCTGGTCATTGAAGAGATGTCTAGTCACAACACTGCATTACAAGTTGGCATAATAGGTTTAGGGGTGGGGGCGTTAGCTGCATATGGTAAATTTGGAGACCATTATACTTTTTATGAACTTAATCCATTAGTAGCAGACTTTGCTAATCAATATTTCAGTTACTTAAACAGTGCTAAGGCTGAAGTGCATGTTAAGTTAGGTGATGCTCGGGTTACATTGCAAAATGAATTAGATTTAGGCAAAAAAAATGCGTTTGATTTACTTGTCATTGATGCTTTTTCAGGAGATTTAATTCCCACTCATTTGATGACTCATGAAGCGTTTTTATTGTATCAGCAGCATATCAAAAGCCAAGGTGTTATGGCGTTGCACATCTCCAATAGGCATTTGTCACTATTGCCAGTCATTATGCACCATAGCAGAAGTTTAAATATGCAGGTTATGGTGTTTGAGACTCCTGGTAACGTTAATGAACATGATGCCCAGTGGGTGGTACTGACAAATAATAGTCAATTGATCCAATCACCCAATTTAATCTACAGGCAAACCGAGATAACCAATGGTCAATATCAAGATGTCCTATGGACAGATGATTATTCAAGTTTGCTGCCTATTTTAAAGGTCTTAAACTAAAGTATCATTTCTGACCAAGTAGAATTTTTTCAAAGCTTACCTTTAAGGCTAGTTCTATTTGTTTTTTGCCACTCAATCTAAATTTTGCACAAAGGTCCTTATGGGGTAAATTTTGCAAAAGTGCCGCTACCAACAGATTTTGTTCTTGTATTGCTAATGTTAGGAAACAAGCAGGATTAACTATCAGATACTCTTTTAATAGACGCTTACAGGTGGAATATGTGCGTTTCCCTAAGGCAAATTGCCTCAGTATTTCCACATTTGTAGATGCACCCAAATCTGCGGCTGACTCAAACCGTAGAATTTGAATAATTATATCTTCAGACATCCATTGAAAATTTTTGTCCATCTGATAAAGCCATTCCTGGTAAAACTCTTTAAAAATATTTTCAGATATCTCTAGTGCCTCACTTGTCAAAGATTTAATACCAATACCACTGTGCTCACCACTTGATACTTCAGGTTTTACACTGAGTTTAGCCAGCAAAAATCCACTTCTGTACCAAAACTTAAGGATGTCAGTATTGCAACCAAAAGACGCGGTTAAGAACTTAATATGTTGCTGTCTAGCCTGTTGCTCTAAGTATTCAACTAGTTGTCTTCCAAGTCCTTTACGCTGATGTTCGGGTTCAATAGCAATTCTACTGATACGCCACTGCCGAGATAACAGGAAGGGGACAGTGTTATAAGATGACGCAATATTTTGTGCAACCAAATGTCCCTTTACTCGCCTATTACAATCAGTAATATTACCTGCGATTTCAGAAAAGGAATCGCCACCTTCTTCAACTATTTGAGCCACACCAAGTAAAGTGGACCCTCTAGTCAATATAAAACATTGTATTTCAGGGGCGTCTAATAAACGTTGTAAATCATCTTGGCTGGTTTGGTAGTGGGCGTCGATTAATAAACCAAATAGAGTCCCTAGTAATTGTTTGTCGTTGTTCAATTCTACTTTTGAGACGTGCCGACAGGATATTGGTTGGTTAATGGATTCAATGTTTTTACTACTGTGTTGCTCACTTTGAAATAAAGTATTGAACCAGAATTGTTCTAATGTGTCGTTTTTATGCCAGCGTATTGGTTGTGACAAATGCATTCTTTTGAAACTGGGTTTTAGCTGTGAAAGTTGTTTTATAAAGCGCATTTCAAAGCCACGGCCACTGCCTTCATAGCCATGTACTGTAGAGCTGAATACAATGCGAGGGAATTTACTGGCTAATTTAATTAATACATGGATAGGCAGAGAGGCAGCTTCATCCACTAACACAAGATTTATGCTTTCTTGACTTCTGAGCAATTGATCCACCGGTTTAAAACTAAGAATGTTATCTTTATAAGTGATATCGTTCTTAGTGGCACTGGCCTTTGGTAACATTCGCTGGGCGTGACTAAATATCTGTTTGGTGTTACCAATATGTGATGCCGTTACGCAAATATTTTTTGTGCCTTGGATCATTAATTTGGCCGCTGCCAGCCCTAAAGCTGATGATTTTCCCCTGCCTCTGTCAGCAGTCATCACTAAAGGTCTATTTCTGCGACCCAGAGCCACCTTAGTAATACCTTCAATCGCTTTATTCTGTTGATCAAAGTTGAGTATGGCTGACATATCATCTGGACTCGCCACCGAACCTGAAAACAGGTCTTTTGTACATACTGCCACTGAGTGATCTTCAGTAAAGGATGAACTTAAATAACGAAAGAATTGGCTGTGAACATCCTGATCAATAAAACCAAAGGAAATACGATTAATTTTTTCAGGGTCGTCATATTCAGGCCAACGGTCAAGTTCAGGGCAAAGCAGAATCATTAAGCCTTGGGCTTTTATTGTACCACTCAATGCCATAGCGGCATTGGCTCTGAATCCACTAAAGCAATTTAATACTACCCAGTCATACTCGTGACCTAATTTAGAGCGATAATTTTTTACATTAATAGTTTCATGTGCAATCTGAGACTCACCGACCCATAAAACACTTTTTACGTTCCTTTTCGCTAATAATGTAACCGCAGCGTTTTTTGTCCATTCTTCTTGGCCTGTTATGACCAATAATTGTCTATGACATAACGTTGTTTGACGATGTTCAAACCAATGGAATAGTTGTTCGGGTAAATTCACAAAAACTTCTAATTTAAACATTTTAATATTGCTTGCTAGTGTAAGCAAACTCATTCAAAAATACGACTGTGGTTTTGGGTAATCAAGGTCCTTTACCTAGATAGTATTAAGTATGACGTTTTTTATCTAATATGAAGTAATTATCTTTGTGGCGTTGTGTGAATTAAATATTTGTTAATTAAGAGGAAAAAAAATTGGTACTTAGAGTCATTTTAATTGTTGGTGTGATTTTTTTAGCCGCATCTACTTCAATAGTCACGGATACACCTCATTATATAGTTTTGGGCGAGTACAAATTATCTGATGAATTAAAAGAAACATCCGGTTTATATTGCCCGGGATCTGGTTCAGCCTTCACGGTTAATGATTCTGGGAATAAACCTATTATTTATAATATTGATAACACGGGTCGTATCATAGGCAAAAAAGTCGTTTCTACTAAAAATAT
Organism: Paraglaciecola sp.; assembly: GCA_034111145.1. GTDB lineage: Bacteria > Pseudomonadota > Gammaproteobacteria > Enterobacterales > Alteromonadaceae > Paraglaciecola. The sequence goes on along the minus strand of JAWUXU010000019.1, from coordinate 56,996 downwards.
TGATTGGGAGGCATTAACCGGCGATAGTCAATATTTTTACATAGGTGACGTGGGTAACAACAATGGTAAACGAAAGTTTGTCCAAATCCATGCAGTGCCTAAACAAGATAATAAAAGTGAAGATATTGTCACTACATACAAGTTATCTTATATCAATAACTCGGTTAAAAATAACAAATATCTAAATCATGACTTTGACGCAGAAACGTTGATTAATTGGCATGATAGCCTATTTTTATTTTCTAAGAGTTGGAATACTGGCACCTTATTGATTTATCAACTCAATAAAAACCAACCTGAGCAATTCGTTGAACATGTAACTGAAATAAAGGGACTACCAGGGATCATTACTGGTGGTGATTTTGACAGTAAAAGAAATCGATTTATTTTGGTAGGTTATAAGGTAAGTAGGATGGGAGACTTTTCTCCCTTTATTGTGATTCTTAATAAGGATTTGACCTTGTATAAGTTTTTTGAACTTCAAGGTTATGGCCAAGTTGAGGGGGTCTGTGTGACTCCAGATGATGAGGTATGGTTTACTCAAGAAAGCTCTTTCTTTTCCTACCATAAGTTAGTGAAACTGAAAGTTGTGAAATAAATACTATTTTGCACTTACAAATTCTTATTCATCTATTGCGAAGGTTTATTTGCCTGTTACAATCCATGCGCTTTTTATTGGATAACTAATGACCTGAATTAAGCAACCAAGGGGAGCCGTTTGGCTGAGATTTGAGTTTCGACTTATAACCCTTATACCTGATCCGGATAATGCCGGCGTAGGAATGGTCAGACACACATCCCATTTACCTGCCGTACTGCCGGATCTTTTCAAACCGTACTGAAGAGATCCTTTAATGAAATTTAATAAAACTTTGTTAGCTAGCATGATAAGTTTGTCGTTGCTCACAGCTAATTCTTACTCAGAAGAAACTGCAAATATTGAACGAATAGTCGTCACTTCAGATTTCCGTGATGCCAATTTGTTAGACTTATCGAACAGCATTAGTGTGTTCAGTCAAGAAACTATCGAACGTCGTGGTGCTAACCACATTGAACAAATTCTAAATTTAGCCCCAAACGTGAACTTTAGTGCAGGTGCATCCCGTGGACGATTTTTTCAAATTAGAGGTATTGGTGAGCGAAGCCAGTTTATTGATCCAGTTAACGCATCTGTCGGATTAATTGTTGATGGCATCGATTTTACTGGTTTAGGCTTAGCTGCAAATACATTAGATGTTAAACAAGTAGAAGTTTTTCGGGGTCCTCAAGGCACTTTGTATGGCGCTAATTCGCTTGCGGGTCTAATCAATTTAAAAACAAATGATCCAACGGACCATTTGTATGCTCGTTTAGGTGCTGAAGTTTCAGAGTTTGGTGGGCAAGTATTTAATGGTGTAATAAGTGGACCTATTAGCGAAAAAATTGGTTACCGTTTGGCAATACAAAATCAGAAAAGTGATGGCTTTATTGAAAACAGCTTTCTTGGTCGCGATGATACTAATAATATCGATGAAAGCACTTTAAAAGGAAAGTTAAAATTTTTGGTCAACAAAGACCTTATTATTAATGTTAATGGCTTTTATTTAAATGCCGACAATGGTTACGACGCGTTTTCACTTAACAACACTAGAGTGACCACTGCCGATCAACCCGGACGTGATACCCAGCGCACCCGAGCTGGTGCGATAACAGGCCATTGGACTGGCGCTGAAAGCTTTGACGCTGAAATCACTTTAAGTGCTGCTTATAACGATAGTATTTATAGTTTTGATGAAGACTGGAGTTTTATTGGAGAATTTCCTGACGAGTTGTTTCCTTACAGCTCTGCAGATCGTTATGACAGAGAACGAAATAACGTCACCTTTGAAATGCGCCTTCTTTCAAGTGAAGGGCATAATATATTCGGTGGAAATACTTCATGGGTAGCAGGTTTTTACCAGCGTACTGAAAACGAAAATATGCTTCGAACGCGATTTGACAACTTGGTTTTTGATGGCAATTTTTCAAATGAATTCGATACAAAAAATTCTGCACTTTACGGTCAACTTGATACACGTTTAAGCGACAAATTGCAGCTCATTACTGGACTTAGAGTTGAGTATCGCGAAGCCGATTACTCTGATAGTGCTGATATTGTTCGCCCGGTAAATGAGACACTTTGGGGTGGACGTGTGGTACTAGAATATCGTTTGCAAGATGATACGTTACTATATGGCTTAATCTCTCGTGGATATAAAGCTGGCGGTGTTAATGGTCAAATTATCTCTGCTGCACAAATTAACGATTCTATCCCTAGCAGTACCTTCTTTTTTGACACTGAGACTTTGATTAATTACGAGTTAGGCATAAAAGGTAAGTGGCTTGATAATAAGTTGCAAGCTCAGGTCTCGATTTTCTATCAAAACAGAAATAACGCACAAGTAAGTCAATCCGTCTTTAACCCAGAAGACTCATCATTTGACAGTTTTCTGAGTAATGCTGGAGCTATGGCAAATGGTATTGAAGCTGAATTTGTATACATTGCAAGCGAAAATGTGAACCTGTATGCAAGTTTAGGATTGTTAAATGCTGAGTTTGAAAACTTTGAGAGTTTTGTTCATGTTGACGCCCGTACTTTGGGTGAAACTATTAATTTAGACAGTAGAAATATTTCTCAAGCTCCAGAATATCAATTCACCTTGGGCGCTGATTTCTTTCTAACTGAAGATTTAACCTTGAATATTGAGGTAGAAGGTAAAGATGAATATTTCTTTTCAAATAGTCATAATGATCGTTCGAATGCTTACGAACTCTTTAATGCCAGATTAACTTATCAGATGGATGATTGGAGCTTCGCTATCTGGGGGCGGAACTTGACTGATCAAGATGTACAAACACGAGGTTTTTTCTTCTCGAATGAAGGTGGTAATAACCCTGGTAATGGTTATAGTCCAGAACCTTATTATCAATTTGGCGAGCCTCGGATGATTGGTTTTAATGTTGATTACGAGTTTTAATTTTATCACCTAATTTTGTCAATTTACGACATCACATAACATTTTTTGCAGGGGCTTATGTCCTTGCTTCTTTCAGGACATATAACAAATGAAATTAGTTGCCGAAATATCCATGTACCCCCTTAAAGAGCAATACATTGAGCCAATTCAAGAATTTATTGACCGTTTGAATACATTTGAAAACATAAAGGTGCTAACAACTGCCACAAGCACAACGGTAAGTGGTGAATATCTTCCCACTATGCAGTTGTTAGCCGAAGAGATGCAACGTAGTCACCAAAAAGTAGGGCAAGCTATATTTGTCTGTAAATTTTTAAATGGCGATAAAATGAGTACCGATATCTAATGGAGAGTTTTCTTACGCAACTAGCTGCCACATCTTTTATGGAGGGTGTTGCCGTTGCTTTTGCTGTCGCTTACGTGTGGCTAGCGGCGAGGCAAAACATATGGTGTTGGCCATGTGCTTTGGTGAGTACTGGAATTTACACTTGGCTTTTTTGGAGTGTGTCTTTACCCTTTCATACAATACTTAATTTCTACTATTTAATTATGGCCATTTACGGTTTGGTAAAATGGCGTGATAAAAATTCGGATAGTTTATTTGTACAAAGCTGGCCAATATCTAAGCATATAATTTGTATTGCAGGGCTGGCTATTGGAGCCCTAATATTAAGTCACTTTTCGAGTACTGTGTTGGATACAAACTATTTACACCTAGATGCATTTATAACGGTTTTCAGTGTTTTCACAACCGTGCTTGTGGCGCATAAAGTGCGAGAGAATTGGTTGTATTGGATCATAATAAACCTATTTGCTGGCTACCTTTACTTTTCCAAAGATTTGGCGTTAACAGGGGTCTTATTTTTATGTTATGCAGGCTTTGCCATATACGGGTTTATTCAATGGCGTGTAGAACCCAGTAATGTAGAAGATCAGAAAGAGACTATATGAACAATTTAAAGATTAAGGTGGAAGCTGAATTAGCCGCTTCGGACTTTATTTCTTCAGACTTTCATCTTAGGGATTTAAACGGGGGCACAGTTAATAGTAGTTATCGCCTTGAATCATTAAATAAAAACTATTTTTTGAAAGCGTTTGAGTCAGACAAAATTGCATTGCTAGATAGAAAAAAAATTTTCGACATTCAATTAGAACTAGCTGGTAAAGGGCTTGCAGTGAAGCCCATCTACCTATCAAAGTCACGTAACTTTCAAATTGACCAATGGCTTGATTTTCCTACTTTAGAGCAGTCAGACGTATCTAGTTTAACCATCACCAAAAGTTTAGCGTCTGCATTATCAATAATACATAACACAAAGATAAATGCCCCAAAGTTAGATTTACCTCATCAATGGCAACATTATATACGTTTGATTGATGCGCCAACTTCACTTCCAGAAAAGCAAACTCTCGATAATTATGCCGCTATCTGGTATCAAGCCTGTTCAACCAAATCTGTATTTTGTCATAATGATTTATCTTTATCTCATGTTACTTATGCTCAACCAAGCAAGATTTTGGATTGGGAATACTGCGCTATTTCCTGTCCATATTTTGATTTGGCATCATGTATAGCGATCAATTACCTTGGTACTGCAGATGAGGCTAATTTGTATGCATATTATGCACAGTATAGCGAACAAAAATTATCTGAGGTGATCGCTAAAGTAAGCATTATGAAACCCCTAGTCGAATTAACCAATAGACTTTGGTATCAGGCTGCTTTGCTGTCAACGTAAGTTGCTTTCGCTGGATCCGTTGCCTATATAGCTTGTTAAATGTACAGTTGTTCATTAGATGTGCAGTTTTTAATTAGATGTTCATAGTAAAAGCAAAATCACTTTACCTTTTGTTTCTCGTCAGTATAATTCAACTCTTATGCAGGGGTGTAGTTCCAATTGGTAGAACAGCGGTCTCCAAAACCGATGGTTGGGGGTTCGAATCCCTCCACCCCTGCCAAATTTTATTAAATGTAATACCTAAATACTTTTTTGTTTGAATACAAATATTAATTACAGTTATTTTAAACCTAACTCATATAAATTGAATTCATGTTAGTCTGTTAAAATGAAAAATACTTCTTATCTTGTTCCAAGTCCTTATCAACGCGCAATTTTGAATGAGATGGGAATATCATCATGGCACTTATCTGGCCAAAAAACACAAGAAAAGGTTGAGAAGCAAGCTTCTAAAACCGCTGCTACTTCACCTCAAGTGTTATCAAAAGATGATGCCCTAGCCAAGTTAAAACAACTTAAAGTGCAAACACAAACAAGCGTCTCCACAGATTCGGTACTAGTGAATTTTTCAAAGAGTGACTCGAAGTCTCAAATATTTACCGATGTATTAGTTGCTCTAGGTCTAGATCATAAGCAACTAATACATATTCCAACCGATAAACTGAGTCACTATTCAGATTATCCTCTTAGTTGGACCCAAGGCGAAAAAATCCGTTTTAATAACAAGCAATTGATTACGCCAAATTTATCTGAGTTACATCACTCAGACATTAAAAAGCAACTTTGGCAGGAGTTACAAAATGTTTTATCTCTTGAAAAAATTTAACTAGACAGTGACATCAATAAATCCGGTGAAACCTCATTTTTCCCCTCTAACCACAAAAAATAGTGACTCTTGTTTTGAGCTGCACAAACAAGGGCAGTTTTCACCTTGGTCTCGTAAGATATTTGAAGACTGTTTAACTAAGCCTTATTTTGCTCATTCGCTCAATCAAGATGAACAGCTACTAGGTTATTACATTGGTATGAAGGTTTTAGATGAAGTGACGTTGATGGATATAGTGGTCAGCGCAGCGCATAGGGGTAATGGTTTAGGTCAATCTTTACTGAAACACTTAATGGATCAATGCAACCAAAATAACATTCAACAGATTTGGCTAGAAGTGCGTGAGTCAAATGCTGCAGCAATTAATATTTATGACGATGCCGGTTTTATTTTAGTGGAACAGAGAGAGAATTATTATCCTAGCGCAAAAGGTAAAGAAGATGCTTTGATAATGTGTTGTTATTTAGGATAAAAGTTGTATGTTTTGAGCTAGATAATTGGAAAAATTATCAATAAACGGTGGGGGACATGCCCCCAGATAAAAATTAACGACGTGCAGCTGTCACATTCAGAATTTCAGCAGTGTCTTGACGATCAACGGCCAATTTTACAAACTTAGATGAGTTGTAATTGCAACCCACACACATGGCAATAAACTGGTTCATGCTTGGTGCACCAATATTTTTTTCCCAATTTTCATAAGTCTTACGCGTTTTCACGTTAGCCAGTTTTGCCATTTTAACTGTTGTTAACCCAGCATCAAGACGCATTATTCTTAAGTCGGCACCATTAATATACATTTTTGTATCCTATTATTATTATTATAACTGCACTAGAGTAGTGATTTTTCATATCTATGAATCTAACTATTATATTATAACTTAATACTACTGAAAAAAATGTGGATTTGACTCCACGAGGTGAATTAATTTTACAATAGGTAAATTCCACTTTTAATTGTTCATTATTAAAAATATAAATTCACATTATTTTTTAACGTAAAGTCCTATAAAGACAATATGATTCTTAATATATCTATCTATTAAAAAGATGCTCTAAACATAAACTGGTTTATTATATAAAAATCAGATAGTAAAAAACAATATTGTGTCTTTCAATAAAAAGGAAAACTATTGTATCTTCTTGCAATGTTGTTTGATTAAGGGTAGGTCTATAATAATCAAATAACCAGATTTATTTATTTATTTTGAATGCGCGTATTGTGAAAAAAATAGCTAATGGTCAGATTAACTAAGGCTATTAAACATAAAGTAGTGGGTTTACGGGCATCACGTTTCCTAATTATGGATTGGATTGGAGTGATATTTTGGGCGTTATGTAATATGATTATCAGTGTAATTCGTTTGCCTAAGGAGTTATTACAGTTTTACACCCACCCCTCAAAAAAACTTACTGAGCAGCTATAACGAAAACAATAGGTTATATAAATAGCAGTTAAATACAAGATCACCCTAATCAGGTTCTCATCATTAAGCGTATTCCAGGCTAAACTTTCCCAAATCAATTGTAAAACTAGAATGATGATGACATTTAAGACATTTATATCTGTCCTGCAAATGCTCAACGTAAAAATTAACAAAATTATATAATTAAGATCGAAAGCCAATGTGTGCCAAAGGCGGCAATACCAAAAAATACAAAAAAGCCTCCTAAGAAAGTTGTGACGGTCTGGGGAGAAATAACCAAGTATTAATAGGCTTAAATGAAAATTAGCATAAACTAAAGCCGAAATAGTCCATAAGGGTACATAAGAAAGATTTACGTGTCTGTTCGGACGCTGTTTGGCGGCAAATAGAGCACCACTTATTCACCACACTAACCCCAATATTGTCTATTTTTCAGATTTGTCATTTTCAATAGCATAAAAAGTTTCACGGCTAATACCTACTTGTTGAGCACGTTCTTCTTGAGTGTAACCTGCCTATTTGCGCAATGACCTGATTGCCACTAAAATTTTTTGCGAGGCATATTAAATCTTTTTTTGATGACAATATGTTGATGTGTGCGTGAGATTTTAAGTAGGACAAAAACATTAATAAATAATGTAATTTAAACAACGGTTTGAGTAAATACAAAAGAGAATAATAAATAGTGAAAATATCGACCTTTATTATAGTAAAAAGCATGGAGCCTAATAAAACCGTGTACTAAGACACAAAGTTTCATCAGATCAGCGACTTTTTTATCGGAGTCATATACAATCCTTGACCAAATTATCTGGTAGCCAGTTCACCTAAGAGTATCCCATGTCTTTTCAGCAAGAAGTTGATAAACGCCGCACCTTTGCGATTATCTCTCACCCCGATGCGGGTAAAACCACCATTACAGAAAAAGTATTGTTGTACGGCAATGCATTACAAAAAGCCGGAACGGTAAAAGGCAAAAAATCTGGGCAACATGCTAAGTCTGACTGGATGGAGATGGAAAAGGAGCGGGGTATATCTGTCACTACCTCAGTTATGCAATTTCCGTATCGTCAATGCACAGTAAACTTGTTAGATACTCCGGGGCATGAAGATTTCTCAGAAGATACTTATCGAACATTAACTGCTGTAGATTCATGTTTGATGGTAATAGATGCAGCCAAAGGTGTAGAAGCGCGTACCATAAAACTCATGGACGTAACGCGTTTGCGTGACACGCCCATTATTACTTTTATGAATAAGCTCGACAGAGATACTCGCGACCCGATTGATTTATTAGATGAAGTTGAAAAAGTACTGAATATCAAATGTGCGCCTATCACTTGGCCAATTGGAATGGGGAAAGAATTCAAAGGTGTATATCATCTGCTCAGAGATGAAACTTATCTTTATAAAACTGGCCTAGGTCACACCATTCAAGAATTGCGTGTTGTTAAAGGTTTACATAATCCTGAATTAGATAAAGCAATCGGTGTTTATGCTGAAGAAATACGAGACATGCTTGAACTGGTCAAAGGAGCATCTCACGAGTTTAATCATGATGAATTTTTGGCTGGAGAACTAACACCAGTATTCTTTGGTACAGCTATGGGTAACTTTGGTGTTGATCATATGCTTGATGGTTTGGTTGAATGGGCACCGTTACCTCAAGGGCGTGGAACCAGTGAGCGCAAAGTTGAATCAAACGAACAAAAGTTCAGTGGTTTTGTATTTAAAATACAAGCCAATATGGATCCAAAACACCGCGATCGTATTGCGTTTTGTCGCATAGTATCGGGCAAATACGAAAAAGGCATGAAAATGCATCATAGCCGCATAGGCAAGGATGTAAGGATTTCAGATGCAGTGACGTTTTTAGCCAGCGATCGAGAGTTATTAGAAGTGGCTTACGCGGGTGACATAATTGGTCTGCATAATCATGGCTCTATTCAAATAGGCGATACATTTACCTCAGGCGAAAAGTTTCGCTTTGCGGGTATTCCTAATTTTGCCCCAGAACTATTTAAACGTATTCGATTAAAAGACCCGCTCAAACAAAAACAGTTGCAAAAAGGTTTAATTCAATTAGCTGAAGAAGGTGCTGTGCAAGTGTTCAGACCGTTACAAAATAACGATTTGATAGTTGGGGCTGTAGGTGTGTTGCAGTTTGACGTCGTCGTGGCGCGTTTAAAAGGCGAATACAATGTAGATGCCATGTATGAGCATATTAACGTGTATACCGCACAGTGGGTAACATCTAAAGATCCAAGAAAACTTGACGAATTCAGACGCAAGGCAGAAGCCAACTTGTCTTTAGATGGCGGTGATAATCTGGCTTATATTGCACCTACCAGAGTAAACTTATCTCTGGCCAAAGAACGTTATCCTGATATTGAGTTTCACACTACCAGAGAGCACTAAGACACATTTATTAAGAGCCTGAAGTATTTTATAGACAAGAGCAAACATGAATTTACACACATTATTACTAGCAAGATTTCAAGCCGCACTTACTGCCATAGGCGCACCAGAAGGCACAGCCGCGCCACTTAGTCGCAGTACCCGTGTCGGTTTTGGACATTACCAATTTAATGGTGCCATGGCATTAACAAAAGTGCTGAAACAAAACCCACGAGATATTGCCCAAAAAATTGTGGATGCCGTCGAGTTAGATGACGAAGTTGAAAAGCTTGAAGTCGCAGGCCCAGGTTTTATCAATATTTATCTTAAACCCCAGTGGTTAGCCCAGCAACTACAAGTGGCTAACGCTGATAGTCGCCTTGCTATAGAAACCGAAAAACAACAAACCGTAGTGGTGGATTACTCTGCGCCTAATCTGGCAAAAGAAATGCACGTGGGTCACTTGCGTAGCACCATTATTGGTGACTCCTTGGCGAACACCGTTGAATTTTTAGGACATAAGGTTATTCGTCAAAATCACATGGCTGACTGGGGCACACAGTTTGGCATGTTGATTGCGCATCTCGACGATCAGCTCGAATCAGCGGGAGTTGCAGAGTTATCCGATTTAGAGGACTTTTATCGTGCAGCAAAGCTTCGTTTTGATAACGAAGACGGCTTTGCCGACAGATCCCGTGAAAATGTGGTGAAATTACAAGCAGGTGATGAGCTCTGTATGAGCTCATGGAAAACGTTTGTACATCTATCAATTGTTCACAGTGAAAAAGTGTATAAAACGCTCAATGTTAGTTTACAACGTACCGATGTAATGGGTGAAAGTGCTTACAACAATGATTTGGCCGCAACGGTAGCAGAGCTTAAAGCAGCTGGTATTGTGGTCGAAAGTCAAGGTGCACAAGTGGCTCTATTGCAGGAAATGGCCGACAAAGAGGGCAACCCCGCTGCCTACATAGTGCAAAAATCGGGGGGTGGATATTTATATGCTACGACCGACCAAGCGGCTATTCGTTATCGCTGTGGAAAGTTAGGTGCTGATCGCACATTAATTTTTACAGATGTCCGTCAAGCTTTGCATTTTAAACAAACAGAAATTGTTGCCCGTAAAGCAGGCTTTATCAATGCACAACAAAGTTACGAACATTGCCCATTTGGGATGATGTTAGGCAGCGACGGTAAACCTTTTAAAACGCGTACCGGCGGTACCGTTAAATTAGCCGAACTATTAGAAGAAGCTATTGAACGAGCTGTAATACTGATCAATAAACGTGAATCCGATTTGTCGACACAAGAACGTAAAATTATTGCTGGCAAAGTGGGTATTGGAGCAGTGAAATATGCTGATCTGAGTAAAAATCGCACTACAGATTATGTTTTTAACTGGGATACCATGCTTAGTTTTGAAGGTAATACCGCGCCTTATTTGCAGTATGCTTATGCTCGAGTACAAAGTATTTTCAGAAAGGCTGATGTTGATGACGTGAACTTACAAGCCGATATCCTGCTAGAAGAAGTTCAAGAACAGCTGCTAGCAGTCAAGTTAATGCAATATGTTGAAGCTATTAAACAAGTATCAAGCGAAGCTACACCTCATGTGCTGTGTACCTATATATACGAGCTCGCCAGTTTGTTTATGAGTTTCTACGAAGCTTGCCCAATCTTAAAAGAGGGCATTGATGAACAGACTAAAAATAGTCGTTTAATGTTAGCTCAGTTGACCGCTAAAACATTACAGTCAGGTTTGGACTTGTTAGGTATTGAGACTATGGAAAAAATGTAGAAAATCGAGCTTCGAGAGTTAAATGACTAGCCGGTAGGATCGCCGCGCGATCCGAACTACAAGTAAAGCAAACAACCTGTTAGTTGGCGGGTTGTTTTTATTTTAAATGAAATAATTTCGAACTAACCATACTTAATATCCTGTATGGTTTATCTAACAGTATTTAATAATAAGTGAGACAACTAATATGGTTAAGATCCTAGCCTTTTCGGGTAGTGGTAGAAAAGATTCAGTTAATAAAAAGGTATTAGCAGTCGCTGCGAAAGGTGCTGAAGAAGCCGGAGCAGAGGTAACGATCGTTAATCTTGAAGATTTTGCTATGCCTATTTTTAATGAAGACTTAGAAGCTGAACACGGCATGCCTGTGGATGCTCAAGCCTTTAAAGAATTACTGATAAGTCATGACGGATTTTTAATTTCATCTCCTGAATATAATAGCTCCTACAGCAGCTTATTTAAAAATGCTATTGATTGGGCATCTAGAAAAACAGGCGATGAGGCACCTATGGCAGCTTATCGAGGTAAGGTAGCTGCCATAATGGCAGCATCGCCTGGTGGATTAGGCGGATTGCGGGTCTTGGGTGCACTGCGTATGTTGATGGAAAACATAGGCACTATGGTGTTACCCAATCAAAAAGCTGTGGGCGGGGCATTTAAATTATTTGATGAACAAGGCGATATTACGGATGAAAAAACCGAAAAAGCGCTAAAATCTCTTGGTAAAGAGCTGGTCGAAATCTTAAGCAAATTGAAAGGTTAAATTTAGCTAGGGTTGCAGTCCGATAAGTATTAGTGGTGCCTTTATGCTTAGATATCTTACTGCCTGAACTTACATCGCCTGGTGGCAAGGTTTTTCCTACCTGAGTCAGGTGGTGGTTTCAATAATGCTTAGGTATTAGGTAAAATAGATATGCACAATTTTAATATCTAGTATTTCGTGACGTTGCAGATTATTTACAGCCAGAGCTTTAGGTAAAACGTTATTTTTTTATAAGTAAATAATCAACATATGCTCTGATACATAGTTGTGTATAATAATTATTTTTAGACCATTTCAAGCTAGATATCCTGTATGGAATTCATAAATTATATTTTTGAAAATTTTTCTGAAAATAAACTGGCCTTAACTTTTACAATCATTTTTTTGTCATTTTTGACAAAATACGTACTAGTGAAATTACTTCGCAAATACGCTAAAAACAAAGGTGAAGATAAAAGAGACTTAGTTAACAACGTTAAGAACGTTTTAAATCTTGTACTCATAGTGTCATTGTTTAGCTTATGGGCAGAAGAAATGCAGACATTCGCTTTTTCGATTGCCGCTTTTTCTGTGGCTATTGTCTTGGCAACCCGAGAATTCATTCAATGTGTTATTGGCTTTTTCTATTTAGTTTCAACTAGGCCTTTTCGTATAGGAGACTGGATTGAAGTTGACCATTTTGTTGGCGAGGTTTCGGCTACAGATTGGATAAAAACCACTTTACTGGAAGTTAATATTCAGAGTTACGAATACACAGGTAAAACGTTGTTTATTCCTAATAATAAATTGATGACCAGCCCAATCAAAAATCTGAATTTTTTAAAAAGATATGCCACACATCATTTCATCATCACACGTGATCAAAGTGTCAATCCTTTCGTATTTATTGATAAAATAGTCGAGAACGCAAAATCTTATTGTGCAGATTTTTACGATGTGGCGGTGCGCTATAATCATATGATTGAAAGGCGTTTGGAAATTACTATTGCTGGCCCTGACCCACATATTAAAGTTTCAACTACGGAGCTTGGGGATACCGAAATTGGAATTACTATATTTTGCCCTACTGAACGAGCGATAGAAATTGAGCAAGCCATTTATGCTGATTTTATGGAACATTGGTATTCTGAAAAAAATAAAGACAAAGCTAAATTCAAATTTAAAGGCATGGCAACTAAAGAATAAGTCTAGTCTGTTAATTCTAAGACTCTCTCTATTATTAGCGTGTAAAATCCGTTAAAATCTACATCCTTATATATAGAGTGAAACCCTATAATTTATGTTTGAAATCAATCCTGTACATAATGCGCTAGCGGATATCAGACTCCGGGCAGAGTCACTTCGGGGGTATCTTTGACTATGATCAAAAGAAAGAACGCCTTGAAGAAGTTAATCGCGAATTAGAAAGCCCAGATGTGTGGGATCTGCCTGAGCGCGCTCAAGCCTTAGGTAAAGAAAAAGTGTCTCTTGAGCTGGTCGTCGAAACTATAGTTCTGTTAGAGCGGGGGACTGAGGACGTTGAAGGCTTGGTAGAACTGGCAGTTGAGGCCGAAGATCAAGATACATTTGACGAGGCTGAGTCTGAACTTGCTGAGCTAGTTAAAAAACTTGAAATACTCGAATTTAGACGTATGTTTTCTGGCCCCAATGACTCCAACCATGGGTATATTGATATTCAATCTGGCTCGGGAGGCACCGAAGCACAAGATTGGGCCAATATGCTACTGCGTATGTATTTACGTTGGGGCGAAGCGCATGGCTTTAAAACTGAATTAATTGAAGTATCTGACGGTGATGTAGCCGGCATTAAAAGTGCCACTATTAAATTTAGTGGTGAGTATGCCTTTGGATGGATCCGCACAGAGACTGGCGTTCATAGATTAGTTAGAAAGTCACCTTTTGATTCTGGTAGCCGCAGGCATACATCTTTTGCGTCTGCTTTTGCTTATCCTGAAGTTGATGATGATATTGAAATTGAAATTGATCCTTCAGATTTACGAATTGATACTTATCGTGCTTCGGGGGCCGGAGGTCAACACGTTAACCGAACAGATTCGGCCGTACGCATTACACATGAACCAACCAACATAGTGGTGCAATGTCAAAATGACCGTTCACAGCACAAAAACAAAGCACAGGCTATGAAACAGTTAAAAGCCAAGCTGTATGAACATGAAATGCATAAACAAAACCAAGAAAAGCAAACCATGGAAGACGGAAAGTCGGACATAGGGTGGGGCAGCCAAATACGCTCTTATGTACTGGATGACTCGCGGATTAAAGATTTACGCACTGGGGTAGAAACCCGCAATACACAAGCCGTGTTAGACGGCGATTTAGACAAATTTATTCAAGCCAGTTTAAAATCTGGTTTGTAATACCCAAAACAGTAAAGAAATATCAGGAAAGTTGATGACCGAACAAACACAAGATGAAAATAAGTTGATTGCAGAGCGCCGCGCTAAACTTTCTAATATAAGAGAAAATTGCAAATCCAATGGTTTCCCCAATGACTTCCGTCGTGAATTTTACAGTGATGAATTACAGCAAGCATTTGGTGAGCATGAAAAACTGGCTTTGGAAGAACTTGGTAAGGTAGTCAGTATTGCGGGGCGTATTTTAGCTAAGCGTGGCCCCTTTTTGTCATTACAAGATATGACCGGTCGGATCCAATCTTATGCTTCCAAAGATGCCCAAAAAGATATCAAACAACGTTACGGTAGTTTGGATATTGGCGATATTATTGGTGTGAAAGGTATCCTACACAAATCAGGTAAAGGTGATTTGTATGTGGATATGGCCGAATACCAATTGTTAACTAAATCATTGCGTCCACTACCAGAAAAATTCCATGGTTTGGCTGATCAAGAAACCAAATATCGTCAGCGTTATGTTGACTTGATCACAAATCAGCAGACTCGTGATACTTTCATTATTCGCAGTAAAGTGGTTAGTGGCATCCGCAACTTTTTAATCGAACGTGACTTTATGGAAGTGGAAACTCCCATGTTGCAAGTGATACCAGGCGGTGCAACAGCTAAACCTTTTACCACCCATCATAACGCACTTGATATCGACATGTATCTGCGTGTTGCCCCCGAACTTTACCTTAAACGCTTGGTTGTAGGCGGTTTTGAGCGGGTTTTCGAAATCAACCGTAACTTCAGAAATGAAGGTTTGTCTACCAGGCATAACCCTGAATTCACTATGTTAGAGTTTTATCAATCTTATGCTGATTATCATGACTTAATGAACCTAACTGAAGAAATGTTACGTAAAGTGGCGCAGGACGTTTTGGGTACGGTCATAATCAAAAACACCACTAAAGATACTGAAGGCAATATAGTTCGCGAAGTGAACTACGACTTTGGCCAGCCATTTACCCGTTTAACTATGAACGAAGCGGTAATTAAATACTGGCCTGAAGCTAACGTTGACGCTATCAACGATCCTGAAAATAATTTGGCCGAGCTCAAAGTAATGGCAAAACAGCTTCACATAAAAGAGCCTGAAGTTGACGGTATTTGGGGTGCAGGTAAATATTTGTGTGAAATTTTCGAAGCAACAGCTGAAGAAAAACTCGACCAGCCCACCTTTATCACCGCTTATCCTTGGGAAGTTTCACCACTGGCACGAAGAAACGATAACGACAGTTTTATTACTGACCGTTTCGAGTTTTTTGTGGGTGGTCGTGAATTAGCCAATGGTTTCTCAGAGTTAAATGACTCAGAAGACCAAGCTGCTCGTTTCCGTAAACAAGTCGAAGAAAAAGACGCCGGCGACGATGAGGCCATGCACTATGATGAAGATTACATTCGTGCTTTGGAATACGGCTTACCGCCAACAGCAGGCGAGGGCATAGGTATCGACCGTTTGGTGATGTTATTTACTGACAGCCCAACCATTAAAGACGTGATCTTGTTCCCACATATGAAGCCAGAAGTACCGGCTGAATAACAATAATAGTTTATGTTTTAAAAAGGACGCTTCGGCGTCCTTTTTAAATTTATACCCAAACCACTAGCACTTGTTTATGGGAGCCTTGGAGCCCAACAGTAGAAAAAGTTACTGCCTTAAGCAAATCGCTGATCACGGTAAAGGATGGGGAGCGAGTATGCAACAACTGCATATTTATCTTAGTTATAACAAGCAAGTAGATAACGATTGAGCTTAAGTTGTTAGGTCATATTTTGTCGATAGTTCAGAGTATTCAGCGTGATTATTTTAGTTGCCTGATTTGCTCAATCAATCGTTGGTTATGGGGAACCTTGATATTTAACTCATCTGCTTTAGAGGTAATATAACCATTGATAAACGCTATTTCAGTTTGACGTTTGAATTTAAGATCTTGATGCATCGATGAGTAGTTGTTTGCTGTGGCTATTATCACTTGCTGTACATTTTCAACTAGTTCGGCGCTGTCAATTGAGTAATCGAGCGCTCCCATCACCTTTGCAATTTCACTACAAATACTAGAGATGTTGCCCCTGTATTGTAAATCTGTAAGCTCGCCATTTTTCAAATTGTGAATAGCGGTAAGAGGGTTAATCACTGCGTTAACTGCTAATTTTTTCCATAAGGCTAGATTGATATCTTGATGCCAATGACTCGGTGGGAGTAGCGATGAAAGTATTGGCTCTATTGATTGCTTTAACGCTGCATCAACATTGCCCAACCAGCCTAGATGAGTTTGACCCAAACCTGTTTCTAGTAGCGTATTTGTATCAGGTTTAAATGCTCCGTAACTTGTGGTGGCGGCAATTAATGGGTTGTTGGGTAGCTTTTCTCTAACCTTTTCGATTGTGCCCATGCCGTTATGGAGTAGCATTATTACATGGTTTGGTTGAATAAAAGGTTGCAATTGCTCTAACACTGGCAGCACTTGATAAGCCTTTACGGGTAATATCAACAAATCAAATTTGGCAGGATTAGTTATGGCAGAAGTGTTTGGTCTCAAATTATGCGACTCACCAGCATTATCTGTGACTTTGAATGATTGCTGCTGTCGTTGTATTTTTATTAAGTGCTGATAATCATAGTTGAGTTGGTGGCATTTAAAACCAACTAACCCACCTATAGCACCTTTACCAACAATGGCTATTTTAGGTAAGTTAGGTAACGTCTTATCCAGCATATTTTGGTTGAGTCAACTTGATACCTGGCCATTTGAGTGTCCAAGGGGTTGCTAAGTTGGAGACTTGTTGCTTAAAGTTATCACTTACAAATAAAGCACCTTTATTTGGAGGACAGATTATGCATATGGGTTGTTCTCGATAAACAAAGCGTATGCAATAAGCATGAAGATAAGTACGGTCTGAGCCTTCACCTTTATACATCTCGTCCCCGAGAATAGGGCTGCCAATACTTTTTAAGGCCACTCGAATCTGGTGGGTTTTACCTGTAAGAGGTTTAATCAAAAATATTCGAAAACCTGGGGAAACTGAGAAACTAAAAAATTGGCTAATGGCCACAGCAGTATCACTGTTGTCCAACATCCATTTCCCATCCCTCACTTTTTTCATACCGCCTTTGATGGCCCCTTGTTTTTTCTTGGGCTTTTTCGCTGAAATAGCCAGATAGTATTTTTCTATTTTTTTTTGCTCAAACAACTGGCCAAAAATAGCGGCTGATTTTGGGTGTTTAGCTAAGATTAAAAGACCAGAAGTAACTTTGTCTAATCTATGTACCAACCATAATTTTTCAAACTTCAGTTGTTGGCAAAGCAGTGGCAATATACCTGATTGGTGAGACTCATTTTGCACGGAAATATTATTAGGTTTGTTGATCACCACAAAATCAGGATGGTCAAACAATACTTCTATCGAAGCTGACAATTTTTTATTTCTCCAGCAGCACAATGGCGATGGCATAATCTAAATTATCGACAGCCTGTTTCAATTTAATGAGTTTTTCAGGCGATAAATCTAATGATTGCGAATAGTTTTTCAGTGCACTATCAGAAATAAATTCATAACCTTTTAAGGCTGCGATTAGCGTTGTTTTGTCATATTGTTGAGGGGCAGCTTCAGGACTTGCTTGAATATCGTTTTCTGCTGAGTAATTTTGAACTAAGGATAATGTTTGCTTAAAAATCTGCAAGAATTCTTCTACTGTGTATTCGGTTACTTGGTTAGCCAAATATAATTCAAGTTCTTTACAGGCGCTGTGTAAAGCCTTCATCCCCAAGTTTCCACTCACCCCTTTTAAAGTATGCACTTGAAGGTCAACCAGATGGGAATCTTTTTGTTGTACCCTTTCAATGAGTAAAGTATCAAAATGCTGATATTGTTGAATGAATTTTTCTAATATTTTCACCAATAATGATTGATTACCACTAAACTGATTTTTAGCAAATTGGGCATCAAAAATGCTTAAGTCAAAGCCAGACAAAATAGTGCTTCCTTCAATGTCGTCAATTATTAAAGAGGGTATCTAAATTTATTGGTAATATTCTAACAAATAATTTGGTGTATTTGTTACTTGATGTAAATTTCTGGTTTTGAGGACCTGTTTACTTTTCATGTACTGTCAATACTGATGCCAGTTATTCGAACTCCAAGACGCTTATTAAGTGGCTGCTACCTTGAGGTTTATTTAACTTACACAAAATTTGTGCAACGAAGGTAGTTGAAAAATGACTTAGCTCGGAATGTTTCCCACAAAACTCCCAACCTTGATCGATATCAGTTTATGGAGATAGTCAACCTTCACTGCTTTTGACTTGATTGAGAATATTTTGAAGAAAATGTAGATGTTATATTGAAGATAAACAGACCCTAGTTACTTTATTTATAAACTGCAGGTAGACTAGAGCTAATTAGTGTTTTTTTCATTTTTAGTTGGATAGTATTTTGCAAGTAAATCAGACATCTTTTGCAGAGCGTTTAAATGTATTACAAGACCAAGCAGTTGCGCAAACCTTAACTGGAATACGTCATGGAATAGAGCGTGAAACCTTGCGTATCGAACCAGACGGCGGTTTGGCACAGAGCCCTCATCAACTGGCACTTGGGGCAGCCCTGACCCATGAGTTTATCACTACCGATTTTTCTGAGTCTTTATTGGAATTTATCACGCCGCCTGAAGTGTCTGTAAAAAAAACTATCGGACAGTTAAATGATGTGCACAAATTTGCGGTTTCAAATATAGGTGATGAACGTCTATGGCCTATGAGCATGCCTTGTTTTATCGAAAATCAAGATGCGATCCCTATCGCCAATTATGGTTCGTCTAACGTAGGAAAAATGAAAACACTGTATCGAGTAGGCTTAAAAAACCGCTACGGCAGTATGATGCAAGCTATCTCGGGCGTGCATTTTAATTTTTCTCTACCTGACGAGTTCTGGCAACAGTGGTTAAATAAAACATCTGAAGAGAAGAACCATAAAAAATCTGATAAAGATGCGATTTCTGCAGCCTATTTTGCGTTGATCAGGAATTACCGTCGCTTTTGTTGGCTAATACCTTATCTGTATGGAGCCTCTCCTGCTGTTTGCAGCTCATTTATAAAAGGTAAAAAAACCAATCTGCCTTTTAAAGAGTTGGGAGTCGGCACCTTTTACTTACCCTATGCCACATCTCTTAGAATGAGTGATTTGGGATATACTAACAGCGCCCAATCTGGTTTAAATATTTGTTATAACCAAATAGATAGCTACATTGCATCATTGAGAGCCGCGATTAACCAGCCTTCTTCGGATTACCAAAAGTATGCTGATAAGCAACAAGGCGAGCATCAACAGCTAAATGCCAACGTTTTGCAGATTGAAAATGAACTTTATTCACCTATTAGACCTAAACAGCCAACCTATTCGTTAGAAAAACCGTCAGAGGCGTTGGATAAAAGAGGTGTTAGTTACATAGAAGTGCGGGCTTTAGACGTTAATCCGTTTAGTGCTATAGGTATTGAGGAAAATCAGTTTTATTTTCTTGATGTATTTCTGTTGTATTGCGTTACTAAGCCAAGTGAGTTGATGAATGCACAGCATTATGATGAAACCGAAGCTAATTTAAGTGCGGTAGTGAACTATGGGCGAGACCCTGAGCTAATGCTCTTAAATGAGCAACAATCCATAGGTCTATCTGCTTGGGCATTGCAGCTATTTTCTGATATGCAAGAAGTAGCTTTGGTTCTTGACCAAGCGAATGACACCACACATTATTCGACTGCATTACAACTGGAAAAACAAAAGATACTTGAACCTAGTCTGACTCCGTCAGCCAAAATTTTACAACGATTGATTAGCCAACAATGTGACAATGGGGCATTGGGTTTAGCTTTGGCAGAAGACTACAAACAGCAATTATTAGATTCTGATTATCAATTTATGAATGCTGATGAATTGACAGAACACGCCGAGTTGTCCATTAACAAGCAGCGTATCATTGAGCAACAGGATAATATTTCTTTCGATGACTTTCTAAGTAGTTATTTTTCGGTTGCTTAAACTGATGAACCTAAGGCAAAAAAAAGCCTGATAAATATCAGGCTTGAAAGCTAGTATCAGAGAAACACATAATAACTAGAACACAATAACTAAGAGTAGGTTATGGATAAAAAGTTCAAAAAAAACTATCAGTTTTTAAAAATTATTTTAATGATTACGGCCAGCACCATATTTTTAGGAGCGTGTACTGCCACACCGCCTAAAAATATCAGTAACATTTGCGATATTTTTATTGAAAAGCGAGATTGGTTTGAAACTGCAACTGATATGAGAAAAAAGTGGGGCGTTCCTATTCATATTCCTATGTCAATGATGTATCAGGAGAGCTCGTTCAAAGCAAAAGCCCGTCCACCTAAGGATTATTTGTTTTTTGGATTGATCCCTTGGGGGCGTGTCAGTAGTGCCTATGGTTATTCACAGGCCAAGACTCCTACTTGGGATGATTACAAACGTGAGACAGACAACTCGTGGGCTGATCGTACCGATTTCCATGATGCCATGGACTTTATGGGCTGGTTTATTAACAAAACCAATAAAATAAATGGTGTATCAAAATGGAATGCTGAATTACAGTATCTTAATTACCACGAAGGTTGGGGGGGTTATAAACGTGGCAGCTATCATAAAAAACCGTGGCTAAAAACCGTGGCTAAAATGGTAAATGCACGCTCTTTAAAATATGCAACTCAGTTAAAAACCTGCGAAGATGAATTGTCTAAAGGCTGGTTTTGGAGAATGTTTACTTGATCCCTTTCGAATAACTGCCTGAATTTTAGCTGACAAACAATGGTATAGAAATCCTGCTTAGAACAAACAATTTTAATATTTGAGCAGCGATTGAGGTTATATTATTTGAGTCGGTTGCAGTTCTTTGAATACGTTTTACCTAAGCAGATAATCATTAAATCAGTAATTAATGCGCCATGGTGAAAATCACATGTTGCAGTTAAATTGTTCAGCATATTCAACTGCAATAGAAGCAGTTATAACTTCAAGTCTTTGTCGGAGTTATCTCCTTATCTTAAATTATTAACCTCATGTTGATTATTAAAAATTGTGCCAGTGTTGCTATCCCCATCCCCTGTAAAAATAACCTAATGTGAATAATTCGAGACCATCAATTTTATAGTGCTGTGAGTCAGCTTTTATATTTTTTTAATGACCCCGTCCAATATGGCAATATGAAAAACCTGTTTGACGAATCCAAGAACGCGACACTTTCTTTTTTCCAATGAGCAGTGATTATAATATTTATAGAGCTGCACAGCTTTATATACCAGGGTAGTGTAGATTAAAAAAGATTATGAAAACTTCAATTTTTATGAAATTAATAATTGGAAAATACAAAAAAGTAACCAATAATAATTAAGAACGTTTTAAGAGACCGTTTTATGAAAGGTATAGTGTTTGTAAATTTTAATGAATTTATCAACGAACTTTGGGGAGATGAGTTTTGGGATAATTTGTTAAATGAAGCTGAACTGCCAAGTGTAGGGGGTTACACTACATTCGGTACTTATGATGACCAAAAGTTATTCACCCTAATTTGCCTAGGGGTAGATAAAAAAATCATATATGTAAAAAATGCACAGTTTGTATCCGGAAAATGGGTATTTAGAGCGTTCTATACTTTTGCCCCTGCAGGTGTGCATAATTTTACAGATGTATTTGAGTCTGCACATACGGTTCATAGTTTTATCCACCTTGAGGCGGATAAACTGGATACAGATACCTTACATCCTAAATCTACTTTTTTGTCTGAAACGCCTAAAAAAATCCTATCCCATTACCAGTCTGCAGGTAAGTTATGTTTTTTATGTGAAGACATTTTGCCTAGTCCTGCCACGCATACTAGTCAAAAAGTAAAAGTATCCCAGATTGGATGTGAACATGAAAGCGGTCGTTGTTGTGTGCTAGAGGTTGAGAAGGTTTGAGCAAGAATATAGAGTCTAAGACGTCTGAACTTCTAACTAGTGATAGCCAATCTGTCGAGAAACTTCATAAACGCATTGCCGTTCTTGAACACATGGTCGAGAGAGAAAAGAAAGCACGAAATTTGGCAGAACATGAATTAGAGCGTTATTCGTTAGAGATTTACGAAACAAATCAGTCTTTGAAAAGTGCATTGGCTTTTTCTATAAAAAAAAAATCTGAACTAGAATATCTGAGTAAAGCTTCAATGGAGGTTGCGTCAGAGCTTCCGCTAAACAAGATGATCAGCAACATAGTTGAATTAACTTGCCAGTATTGTGCTGCGCAATATGGATTCTACTTTGTGACTCAAGATGGTGTCAGATTAAACGAGAAGCATGACGAGGCATGGGGTAAAGAGCATGGATGGCATAGTCAGAATGAACTTCAAAAACTCGTCAATACCAGCTTACCCCTTAGTGAACCTGAAGTATTAAATTCTTGGTTTGTTTCTGCTGTCTGCAACGATGATTATCAGTATTTAGAGCAGTTCGGTCGGGTACTTTATATGAATTTCACCTTGTCTGACGGTAAAGTAGGCTGGCTAGCTTTTTTGATTAAAATGGATTTAGTTGATGATGAAATATTTCCTATACTGGCAACAGCAAGGGAGCATATTACTAGCGGTATAAAAAGAAGGTTATCAGACGAAGGTATCTTAAAACGTAACGTTCAACTTCAAGATTCAATAAGTAACCTTGAAAGTGCCAAGCGTCTACTCATCCAATCTGAGAGAATGGCTTCTCTAGGTTATTTAGCCGCTGGCATTGCTCATGATATTAACAACCCTGTGGCCTTTATTCTTTCAAATATGAACGTACTTAAAGAATATTTGAAAGATTATAAAAGACTACATGATTCACTTAAAAGTGAATTGGCAATTCATAAAAATTTGAATTTGACGTTTTTTACTTCACTATGTGAAAAAATAGACCTTACATATATAGATGAGGATGCCAAAGACTTATTAACGTCTAATATTGGTGGTTTAAATAGGATTAGGATTATTCTAGATAATTTAAGTGGTTTCTCTCAGGACCTGAATCCCAAGCTGATTCAAATGTCCCTCAATAAATGTGTTGATGACGCATTAAAAATTACTGGGAACGCATTTAAGTCGGGACATCAAGTAGACAATCAACTGACCGATTTATGTCCCTTAGTTTTGGGTAATTTAGGGCAACTTCAACAGGTCTTTGTCAACTTGTTTATCAATGCAGCAAACGCTATGAAAGTAGATGGCAAACTCAGCATATCGCAGACCGAAGACAACCATAGAGTGACTATACATATTAAATATAATGGAAGTGGAATGGGTGAAGAAACTATTGAAACGTTATTCACTCCTTTTTTCACTACTGGGCTTACCCCGGTTGGCATCGGTTTAGGATTTTCTGTTTCGCGTGTTGTTCTTGAAGCACACGACGCGCAGATTTCTATTGATTCTCAATTAGGCTTAGATACTACTTTTAACTTATCTTTTCCAGTGAATATTTAGTCTTCAGCCTAATTATCAGCTTCTGTCAAAACATAGGTTTTAGTTAGCTTCTATCAAACGTTTTTAACCCTTCTTCGATTGCACTGATTAGCTCATCGTTGTCCCATGGTTTTTGTAAATATCGGTGAATTTCTCCATTATTTACAGCGTTTATTGACGACTCCATATTTGCATATCCAGTCAATAAAATACGATAACTGTCGGGATAAGATATGGCTATCTTCTTGAACAGATCTGTTCCTGACATGCTAGGCATTCTCATATCCGAAATGATAAGATGAACATCGTTGTGTTGCAAAAGTTCTAATGCCTTCACTCCACTTGTGGCTAACAACAAGTGGTAGTTTTTTTTATGTAATAAACGTTTCATTGATTGAAGAATATCTAATTCATCGTCGACGCAAAGCACCGTCATAGTTGACTTCGTTATTGTATATTCATCATTCACTATATATCTCCTTAACGTGTCGCTTTTATCCTCAATATATAAATATTGTTGAAAAACATCCTCTACTAGGAGAAAAGTCTATTTTTCATATTCACACACATCATCAGAGGTACAAAAACAATAGTACTCAATAATATTCATGCAATGTTTATTTCACCTAATATATTGCTCAATTACACTGGCATTATTTATATGATATGTAGCGTTTATGTTTATATCATGAATTTTTTTACTATAAGAAAAAATACCAAAGCAGATTATTTATTGATATTGCTTACACCAGACATAATAAAACGCCCGAAATTTATATTGATTTGTTGTCCAAGTGAAACGCGAGAAACACGCTCCAAAGCCATGTCTGAAATATCTCCAACAGTTTTCAGTAACTATTAACATTGACCTCTATATGGAGGACATATACGAAGGAAAGTACTTTACAGGCTTTTAATTTTAACTAATCACAATGTAAATTTATTACTTTTTGATTCATCTATTGCCACTTACTTCGAAAAAATATCGAGTATAAATCTGATTGCTGGATTATCTCATTAAACTGCACAGAGGTGTTTCATTATAAGTAAATAATTAAAACCCCTAGTTTTCAAGGATATGTTACTTGTTTTCGTCAACTAAAGCACATAACAATCTTGACTAGGAACATAGCTAATATGTGTTCGACAGTAATCATCAGGACATTTTTCTTGAACGTCAGATACACCGTCTGTCTTATTGTTATTAACAAAACATGTTTTAGTCAGGTTCATTTTTTCTCTGGCACTCTATGTCATCGATTTGATAGTTAATACCGCGTTATTAAAGATATTATCGTCTTGGTTTCTAGGTAAATTCTAAATCTTATAATGACTTCCGCCATGTTATCTTTTGAAGTATAGGGATGTTATGGGTCAAAGTTAAAAAAGCCAAACAAGTTTTTTAATACATATCTTCGTGCATAAAGAGTGTAATTTTACTCGTTATTTACACTTTGTTTGCATGTTCTAATATAAAGTTTGCGGTGCTTGCTGCAAGGTTTATAACGCCAAATTCGTATTATTTTATGGTCGGAAACCAATTTTTTTGATTGGCATTTTCAATGCAACATAAAATAAATCCCTAATTGAATGGATGATTTCTTAGAATAACTTTGATTCCAGCTGTTTTGTCAAAACGCAAATTGGATTACTTCTTGCTAGGTCACCATATAAAACATCTGAAATTAGTATCAAAGTGGTGAAGTCATGAAAAACAACGTACTGGTATTTAGCATTGCACTGAACGGTTACCAATGGCTGTATAAAGACTGTATAGCGTCACATAAACGTTATGCATATCGACACAATTATGCATATCAGGTTGTCACTCGCCCTTATGCCACCTCTATCGGAGTGGAGTGTTGTTGGTTAAAATTAACCTTAATGGTTGAAGCTTTAGAAAGTGGTTACGATACAGTATTGTTTGTGGACGCTGATGCATTTATTCAAACACATACGCCCAATATAAACAGTGTGTTATTGCCTGAAAAATATTTGTATTTGGCAAAAAGTTACAGTGGACGATACAACTCAGGCGTTATATTGATAAAAAATCATAGCAAGGTACGTCGATTGTTTAAGACTATTATAACCGCTAGGCATCAACCAATATTGGCTGAAAACGATGTTGGTTGGGGTGAGAATGGTCATATAATTCAATACACTAAAGATTGTCAATTTGTGAGCACCCTAAACCGGAGTTGGAACAATACTTACGACCTAGAGTTAAACGACTACATTCGGCATTTTAGTTTTGGACCTTTACGCACAAACTTATGGCTCAACCTAAGTCACAAAGCTCTGGCTCGATTGACTAAATTATTCAGAAAATGTGATGTCTTTATTAAGACAAAAAGCCAATTATATTATCATGAAGATAAACTGACTAAACTAACCGCATCAGTGTTGCAGCGTTATTCTGAGTTCCGCCGTATTTAAGTAAACCAAAATAAGTACCTCATCGTTTGGGTGCATGCTTGACTAATACTAGTCGACCAAAATTCGACTAGGCCAAGCCATTCAGCACATTAGGTTGCCAATAAATCAAGTCCTCAAACCTCACTCACTTTTAGCGTATTCTCGTAATAAAAAAGATTATCGATTTGCATTTTAAAATGAAAATTATATTCATATATACCCCTATACATAAAAAATATTCCTTTATTAACAAAGCGTTGTAATTATTTTTGAAGTTGGCACAAGATACGCAGTGTGACTAATAACGGCTCCTAAAGAGAGCTGATTTTAGAGAGATAAAACACTCTAAGTAAATTAAAGTCAACATTGAAGGGAAAACGATATGTCAGCTAAACCATTTGTACTTCATGTAAGAAGTCGTGTTGTCGATACCCAGCAAAAACGTTATTTAGGCGCAGAACTTAATCGCCCAATTAGCGCTTGTTTATTATTAGTGAGCCTACCAATTTTTGTGTTAAATATTGCTTTATCTCTAGTCAAAGGCAAAGCAGTTTTTGAATACTTTAGTAAACAAGACTGTCTTGGTAGACCTGTGCAATACCAGTACTTTAGCTCTGGTCTGTTTAGGGGGTTACCTATGTTATGGGCTGTATTGAACAAACGCATTAGTTTGTGTGGTATGCCGGTTGACATTGAATTGAGTAAACAGCAATCAACACGTTTACAGCCTTATTATTTTATTCCTGCGGGCCTATTTGATGCAGTTACTTTGCATCAAGCTAGTGGTTTAGCCAGCATCGAGAAAACGGTATTACTTGAAAAGCAATTTTCTGCCAACCGAATAGGGTATTTATCACTATTATTAAAAGCTGTGATAGCCAAATTGTTATACAGCAATAATAAGTCTGAGTTATCAACCCCTGCGACTTTTAATTTATTTGGGTTGGAAATTAACAACGATACTATGAATGATGCTGTGGACTGGGTCATGTCTGGACAAAAGTCCTTAATAAATACCGAAAAAAAGGTTAAGGGCTGTAAGGTAGGCTGTTTTGTGAATGTTAACTCAGTCAACTTAAGCGCCAAATATCCTGCGCTTGGTGTAAACCTAAACAAGGCTGACCGCAGTTTTGCAGACGGTTCTGGCTTAAGGTTAGCCGCAAAAACCCTCGGTATTAACATCAAAGATAATGTCAATGGCACAGATATGTTGCCTTTCTTATGCGAAGCCGCTCAGGCTCAAGGAATTTCAATCTACTTTCTTGGGGCTATACCTGGAGTCGCTATCGCCACTGCAAAAATCCTTTGTCAGCAATACCCAGCGTTGCGTATCGCTGGGGCTGAACATGGATACTTTGACCGTTGTGAAGGGACAGAGGTTGTAAATCGAATCAATCAGTCTAATGCAGGCATTTTACTTTTAGCTATGGGTTCACCGGTCCAAGAAGAGTGGTTACAAGACAACGCTCCAAAACTTACTTGCCGCACAGCATTAGCAGTAGGTGGATTGTTTGATTTCTGCTCAAAAAATATTTCAAGAGCACCTATGTGGATGCGTGAATTGGGTATGGAATGGGTGTGGAGACTAATACAAGAGCCAAAAAGTAAATTTAAACGTTACGTGATTGGCAACCCATTATTTTTGATCCGTACCTTTATTTTGAATCGCGCAAGTCGAGGATTTTAATCATGATTGATTCTATTATTTTAAGTCCAACTATCGATCAGTATATTTATGCCAGAAAAATGACTGCTAATAACGAAAACTTTACTGCTAGTCTGCGAGTAAAAAATACTGGCAAACATAACGGTATTCCTATGTTTATACAACGTTTAGGAGCCGTGATTGGCATATTGATTTTATCACCCTTATTACTTCTGGCTATGCTACTTATTCGAATGGAAAGTAGTGGTAGTTGTTTTTTTA
The DNA here is from genome assembly GCA_034111145.1 of Paraglaciecola sp. Classification (GTDB taxonomy): domain Bacteria; phylum Pseudomonadota; class Gammaproteobacteria; order Enterobacterales; family Alteromonadaceae; genus Paraglaciecola. Next base: position 28,813 of record JAWUXU010000019.1, on the reverse strand, counting down.
GCCAAGACCGAATCGGTAAATATGGGCGTCACTTTAAAATGTATAAATTTCGTTCAATGTATTTAAAAACTGATCCTCGTTATTCCGAACCTGACCCTATTAGTAGTGATCGTGACGGTATTTGTAAAAAATATAAAAATGATCCACGTATTTCTGTAGTTGGTGCATTTATTCGTAAGTTTTCTATCGACGAACTTCCACAATTGATCAACATTGTCAAAGGTGACATGGCATTAATTGGCCCCCGCCCTGCCTTAGCTATTGAGGTGAATGCATACCCTATCTCAGCGCTATGTCGTCTTAATGGTATGCCTGGTTTATCAGGTTTATGGCAAGTATCAGGTAGGGCAGATACCGACTTTGATACCCAAGTCGCGTTAGACCATCGTTATCTTCAACAACAAAGCTTCGGCTATGATATTAAAATATTACTAGTAACCTTACCTTGTGTCATTCGGGCTAAAGGAGCGTATTAGTTGCTAATATAAAAATCGACGACAAATAAATTACCCGCACATGTCTGTTTATCGCAAATTTACCTCGCTTTATCCCTCAATTTTTTTCGCAATTCGCATATAGCAAGTCAAAAATAGCTGCGAATACCTTTGCAGAATGCAAATTTCAATTGAAATTAAAATATAAAGCCATATAAAACAGTGTGTTATGATTTCATGTCGCTTGGCCTAGTTACTGCAAAGTCAAGTACATCAGTGATAAAAGCTAGGGGTTAGTCATGGAGTATTTGATGAAGTCCATTCTATTCAATTTAATGCAAAACATTAAAATAACTACAGTGGTGAGTACTTTTTTTATTTTTTTTGTTCTTTGTTTATTAATAGGTTGCGCTCAGCAACATAGCTTGCAAAAAATCGAAAACTCTTCTTCTAGTTTTTATGGGGTTAAAAACACAAATGGCGAGTTATTCACTCAGCAGAGTGCTCCGGGTAAGGTATTTGCTACACAATTACTGTGTGATGAGCGTTTAAACTTTGCGGCGTCGCTTAACTATCGTGTTGATAAACCTATTTTGTCTTCTGCTCCAAGCCAAGCACCATTACCTTCAGAAATGAACCCTGCACGAAACACATTACCACTTAGCCCAGGAGATATGATTGAAATCATGATGGAGTATGGAGAAGGATTTAACGGTAGTTATGTATTAGACAACCAAGGTTTACTCACGTTACCCATTCTTGAACCCATCTATGCATCTGGTATGTCGCCAAGAGAATTGTCAGAACGGGTAGAAATTGCGTTAATCAAAGCCAACATATTTCGTCCTGCTACCGCCACAGTGCATATTAAGGTTTTACACTTAGCAGCAATAGAAGTACCGGTTACTGGCGCGGTATTTCAAGCGGGTAGGGTCAGGATAAACAGTGCACGTGAAAATAAGAAAATAGACCAAAGAGTAGTTGCTTCAGGTGATTACAGTAATAAAAGACTCTTATCAGAAGCCATTCGAACAGCCTATGGTGCGAGACCCGATGCTAAGCTCGATCAAGTTATCCTAATTCGCCAAGGATGGCAGATTGAAGTCGACTTATCGGGCATATTGTCTGGCTTGCCAGTCAAAGATTACCCGCTTATCGATGGCGATCAGGTGATTGTGCCTAGCACGGGATGTTTTCAAGCCCATTTAGTTAGACCTAGCCAAATTACACCTAAGCGTTTTAGAGTTTTTATGTCTAATCTGATTGATTCTGCAGAAAATAATTCAAGTGCGGGAGTAGGGCGATATTCAACTAATTTACCCTATGGTACAAAATTATTACAAGCTGCAGTTTCAGCCAACTGTGTGGGTGGTAAGGAGTGGACTAATGCTTCACGTAAAGTGATTTTAGCCAGTATTCATCCTATCACTAATCAAACACAAGTAATCGAACGTTCTGTCGAGCAATTAATGAGACAGGCCAACCGTGATGATATTAACCCTTATGTCATGCCCAACGATGCTATTGCTTGTTACGACTCGGACATTACCAATTTACGCGATGTCGCCCGCACTATTGTTGATGTGTTAAGTCCATTTTCATTATTGTTTTAGGTAACTATTATGCATTATCCTATTGCCATCCCAACAAGTTATCAGCGACTCAGGTCACAGTTTTATCGTCTGGTAAAATGGCCACATTTAGTATTGTGTATTTGTGGTTATTCGTTAGTTGCCTCAATGGTGATGCTTTATCTGAATAAGGCTCCTGTTTATAAAAGTGACTTGGAACTAGTTTTACCAGGCACTGGCGCATCGTCTAGCGTAATTATCGATAATGTTGGTCAAGTGGTATCTCAAACCAGTGCTCCATTTTCGGCTGGTGGATTTAACCCAAGAGTCAATTACAAGGAAATGCTGTTAAGTATTGGTGTGTTAAATCTAGCCAGTAAGAGTGTATCGTTATCATCTGAAGAATTTGGTCAGCCAAAAATCAACCTAACAGAACAAACTTCTATTTTGGCCATAAGCATCACAGGCACCAGTGCTAAACAAGCTGAAGCAAAAGCATGGGCCCTTTATTATAGCTTACAGGAAGAGCTAAACCGATTACGAGCAGATGAAGTCTCACATCGAGATGAGAGCATTCAAGGTGTACTCAAAGAATATCGGATTAGATTAAATGAAGCTCGTGCCAATATATTGCGGTTTCAAGAGAGTTCGTCTTTGGTGTCGCAAGACCAATTCAATCTGTTGGTTGTCAGCTTACAAACCATCAAAGAAAAACAACTTTATTTACATGCAGACGTCTCTAATTTAAGCGACTACGTTTATGGCTTGGGCAAAAATTTAGGGGTATCGGCTGATTTAGCCGGCAAAGCTTTTATCTTACAGTCTGACGTAGAGTTTCGTGGATTACTTAAAGAATTAGACGTTAGCACCTCACATTTGTCTGAGTATCAGTCTCGTTGGGGAGAAGGGCACCCTAAAGTCGTTGCTGAGCTACAACGTTACCGAGCTGCTCGCTCTGCGTTACTTACTCGTAGTAGTAACATCGCTGGACCTCATGCGGCAAGTGTTTTTAGTAGCCTAGATTTAGAAGCAAACCCGAAGCGCGCTCAAATGTTTGCCGATTTGATAGAGGCGTCAGCCAAAGGGCAGGGTATCAAAGCACAGATTGCCGATTTACAACGTTCTGAATTACACCTAAAAGATCAACTTAAAATTTATGCCCGCGAGTCAGCAGTATTAGACCGTTTGCAGCGTGAGTTCGATTTAGCTGAGGCAATATTTACTTCGGCCGCAGCTAGACTTGAAGCGGGTAAAGCCGATGTGTTTGCTTCTTACCCTGTTTTACAGCTATTAACTCAACCTTCCCTTCCTACTGAAATCCACAGTCCTATAACAGAACTAGGTTTAGTGGCAGGTTTGGTGGGTTTCTTATTCATTACTTCAGGAGTGACAGTGTTATGCAATCGCAGACGCATCATCAAGGTACTTTTGAAGAAAAGTTAATTTGTTGGGCCCTAATATTTACCTATCCGATTTATGCAATTGGTGGGTTATACATTACTGGCTCAGCATTAGGCTGGACTGTCCTAGGTCTTGTTGTGTTACGGACCTTTGTTGAAGGTGAAAATTGCTTCAAACAAGTACCCATGATTGTGTGGTTATGGGGGCTTGGTATGTTGGTAATGTTAATTAGCTTGTGGGTAGGTCACGCCGATTGGTCACTAGGCACCTTTCAAACCATAAAAAGCACAGTGGGTTGGGCTAAAGGTTGGGCCTTGTTGGGTTTGTTTCCTTTATTAGGGGCAGTGGTGGATCTTAAGCCTGAAAGTCTCATTAGAGCCGTATGTGTTGTAGGCAAACACACCGCTATTTTTGGTGTAATAACTATTGCCCTATATGTGGCGAATTTACCCGGGCAGTTATTTATTTCTCCATTACATATTTTGGGTGGGGCAGGTGATAACTTCTTTATGGTTAGTTTATACGGATTAAACCCAGAGACAGGAGCTGGTCGCTGGCAGTTTTTTGCACCGTGGGCAACCGCTGCTGGATTTTTGAGCTGCATTTTTGTGATTTTCTGCTTACAAGAAAAAGACATATTATGGAGAAATTGGGGTATAGCCGGTTGTGTGACGATGGCATTGTTGTCTCAGTCACGAGCAGGCTGGGCAATTTTCATTATGATAATACCGTTGTTCTTGTTTACTCGTCTGTTGAAAAACCCATGGTTATTGCTTGGTCTAGGTTTTCTGTTACCGATTATTTTGTTATTGGGTGAACCTATTTACGAAGGGGTGATGGATGCCTTTCAACAAGTTAAAGAAGCCCGCCCCGCATCAACCAGAGTACGTGCAGCCTTAGAAAACTTGGCGTTACAACGCTGGCGTGATGAAGCGCTAATATGGGGCCATGGCATGGTTGAATCGGGACCTAAACTGGTCGAATTTATGCCAATAGGCTCACACCATACTTGGTATGGTTTGCTTTTTGTTAAAGGGCTAGTTGGGTTACTTGCTTTGGCAATCCCAATGTTACTAAGCCTTATCTACCTATTTGTATTCTCGGCCCACAATGTGCAGGCATGTGCTGCTATGTGTTTTTTAGTTGTGTTCACCTGTTACAGTTTTTTTGAAAACTTAGAAATTCTTGCCTATCTTTATTGGCCTGCTTTGTTCTGGCTTGGCCTGACCTTTAAAAATTTGCGAAATGGTGAATCACATGTTTAAACAATATCATGCTTACCTAACAGGTTATTACGGCATGCAGAACACCGGTGATGATGCGCTTTTATATGCCACACGTTGGGCCAGCCACCATTTACTGGGTGCGACCCATAACAAAGTCAGCAGTGCTGGTTTGATTAAATGCGAAGAATTTGGCGATATTCAATCTATGCCTGAGTCATGTTTTCGTGGTCATCAGCGATTTTCGCATTATAAGAATGCGTTACAAAGTGAGAAAGTGATATTTGGTGGTGGATCAGTGTTGCATAGCAGCAAAGATATAGAATTTAAGCGTCATCTTCTTAAATTAGCAGGGCGAAAATCCAGCCGAGCTGTGGGTGTGGGTATTGGCCCATTTGAATCGCTTGAAGCAGAAAAAGCCTGCGCCAAGTTTCTTAACGAATGCAGTTTCACTGGTATAAGAGATCCAGAAAGTCTAGTTATTGCTAAAACTATCGCACCTAATGCTAATGTAAAGTTAACGTTCGATCTCGCACCACTATTGCTCTGCCATCAAACTAACCGTTTAGTAGATATAGAACGTAATGGGATTATGTTTAATTTTTGCCAGCAAGCCGTAGATCCTTTTGGCAAGGTGAACAGTGAAAATGAGCAAAAACGTATCGACATGGCCGTGACTGCGATAGAACAAACTTGGCAACAAACCCAAGAGCCAATTTTTTTGTTGGATTTTAATAATCATTCGCAATTTGGGGATTTTTGCATCCATCAAAAAATAATGTCGCGTGTTTCAAGTGATGTCGTTATGACCCACATTACTTACGATCCTAACCCATTTAAAGTATTACAACGCATTGCCAGTTTTAAGGCAACAGTATCAATGAGGTTACACTCAGCAATTATGTCATTTATGGCAAATACTCCAGCGTTATCAATTAATTATCACCAAAAATGTTGCAGTTGGTGTGAGCAGATCGGGGTATCTAAAGATTATCAATTTGATGCGCAGGACATTGATCCAAAACAGCTATCACAACAGCTAAAGAAAGGTGTTGGCACAGGCTTTGCTGTACCTACTATGAAACCCGATGCAGCGGTACAAGCCGCGTTACTCAATTGGAAATAGTTACTTTTAATTGGTAAGCGTAAATTGGAGCTAATATTATGAGCACAATAAAATTTTCAGTCGTTATTCCATTATACAACAAGGTTAATAGTGTCAGCCGTACACTTTTTTCTATCTGTGCTCAACGCTTTGCTGCAGCAGAAATCATTGTGGTTGACGATGGTTCAACAGATGGCAGTGCTACCAAAGTAACTGAATTGGATATTCCAAATGTGATTTTAGTGAAACAAAAAAATCAAGGCGTCTCTGTTGCCCGCAATCATGGTGTGAGATTAGCTAAACATCAACATGTCGCCTTTATTGATGCTGCCGATCAATGGTCACCATTTTTTTTATATGAAATGAGTCAATTGATCCAGCGCTTTCCTGGGCACAAATGTTTCGCTAGTAACTATCAAAAAGTGTTTGAAGATGGCGAGTATCGAAACCCTAAGTTAGCCCTAGGTGATATATCACCAACAGGCTATGTGATGAACAATTATTTTGAGGTATGTGCTAAGGGTGACTTGCCCTTTATGCCTTCAAGTTTAGTTATAGCTAAAGATTTATTTAAGCAGCTTGGCGGTTTCCCAGTGGGTGAAGCCATGGGTGAAGATCAAGCACTGTTTTCGCAAATTGTTTTGCAAGCTAGCTTAGTTTATTCACCGTTGGTGTTGATGTTATACCATACCGATAGTGAAAATAGAGCTTGTGATAAACATATTCCCCAAGATCTATTGCCCTTTGCCAAACGCTTACTGGCAAAAGTAGCCGCTGGCGACGTAGACAAGGCCGTCGCTCCTTTCGTAATGAAGTATTGTGCAGCACACATTTGTCACTTAGCAAAAATCAATATTCACGCAGGTCAATTATCCGCTGCTAAGCAGCTACTAAAAAACCCTGTTAGTAAACTTAAGCCGTTACATCGTAACCTGTTTGGCTTGTGGCTAATCACACAATACCTATTTTCAACAATGGTAAATCTGACCCGAGTTAATCGTTAAATTGCTCACCCAAATTTATTTTAGCACAAGGTGAAATTATGAAACTTAACGCTATTTGTATAATTAAAAACGAAGCAGACATTATTCTTGAAACCTTAAACAATGCCCTCAGGTTTTGCGACACTATTTATGTGTTTGATAATGATTCAACCGATGGTAGCTGGGAACTGATTTGCCAAAAATCGCTGAATGACAGTCGTATTGTGATTGCTGCCCATACCGATGAAATTTACCGTAATCAATTTAGAAATCGTGTATATAACATGTTTCATCAACGTTATTCAGCATCAGACTGGTGGTATATCTTAGATGCTGATGAGATGCTTACCGAAGATCCGCGGCCAATGTTAATTAAAGCCATGCAGCGAAATAAAAACCAAATGCGCGTATGGCAGGCACAGTTTTATTTTACGGATAATGACTTAGCCGTTTACGATCAGGAAGACAAAACATTGAAGGTTTCTGAACGTCGCCGCTATTATCGAATAAATTGGCGTGAGCCCCGTTTTTTTAGGAATTCACCGTTCAAAAGCTGGCCTGAAAATATCAGTGGTAAAGTGCCACGGTTTTGTCAAAACTTGTATCATCCGTCGCCTATCTGTCGTCACTATGCAGAACGCACACCCGAACAAATTAAGATGCGCCGCAAAATACGCTTAAGTAATCCCTACAGCTTTTTGCATGTTAAAAACAAATCCGACGATGACTGGTTAAAACGCTCTAAAGACTGTTTTTATTATCAAGAGGGGGAAAGAATGACATTCCTACCGATAGACAAATTAATGTACTACGCCAGCCAAACCAGATATTGGTTTATATGGAGGGCTAAAAACGTGTTGTCGTTAAAAGAACTGTTTTTTAAAATGGTCTGTAGGAAAGTCGGTGCCATTAAATAAATTGCACAAGAAGTCTAGAAACTTAGAAAGGCAATGCAAACGCATTGCTATTATTTTATAGGTTATTTGATTTGTAGGATATTTTGCACATCGATCTCGCTGGTAACCTAGTAGACATTTCCGTTACAAACAGTCTGTTGCCAGCTATATATATTCAGGATGACCCAACCCATTAAGCGTCAAAACTCTTATGCAAAACACTTTTAGCGTTTAAGCATAGTTCGGTGACTATTAAACGAGGTTTGGCTTAAGAGAGTGATGCTCAGTAACTAAAAGCGATTCACCGAGGGCAGTGCCAGCAAGCTGGAAATGCAATAATCTAATAAAGAATTTGTTGATGTCATTTGTGGGCTGAGACTGGTTGCGCTTGTGGTGATACCTTTTCGCTAATCAGGTTAGCGTTAGTGTTTAAATTTTGGGAAAAAATAGGAGTGGTTCACTGATGAGTGAACCATGACAAATTTATTCTCTAACCTATTTGTTCTTTAGCATCACTATTGAAAACGATATTTGGATCTTCAGCGGCACCAGTAGTTAATGTCTCTCGTTCAGCTTTGCTAATATATTTTGACTTATTTTTGGAGGATAATTTGGCATTCGCCTTTTTGGCGCGTGCTTTTAAAATCTGATTGCCCTTTTTACGACGGTTCATATTTATACTCTTAATCTGTCAAGGTTAGTATAATATCACCGTCACACATGAAACTGAATATTATAAAGTGTTGCTTGCCTTTTTGATGTTTCTGAACAAAGCTTTATTAATCAAGCAGCTTGCTCTGTAAACTTTGGCCCCAGAGCCATTTTAGCAGCCCGACGTGATCAAAGAAGTCGAAAAACTTCCACCAAAAAAAAGAGGCTCAGTGTATCTCAAGTAACAACCCTGGGATATTGAAGTAATCCCTGCGGGCATAAAGTCAAAAGTTTGCGTACTAATTATGCCATACCAATCATCGGACGATGCCACACCGCTTATGCATGTTACGGGTAAATTTATGTCTATCCAATATGGCAAACCGCTTATGAAGAAACGACATTGCCCACCAACAGCAGGATAGCTGGAAAAAATCATAACATCACCATTTCCGTCGTTATCAATATCAACTCCTATAAATCCATTACGATTATATAAGCCCTGAACAATAGCTTTGGCTCGAACTAAATTCGCGCCGCTTTTAATCGTGCCTTCTAAGGCCTTCAATTTAGCGATATTTGCGTCGCTTGATACATCAATGAAACGTGGGGCAGCAGTAACGGCCATTATTCCCAATATAACAATGACTATGATGAGTTCAATTAATGTAACACCTTTATTGCTTTTGCTGGTGAGCATGCAAGTTTATTAATATTCATTATAAATTATAATGAATAATTCATATTATATTTACATATTTTGAGTGTTTTGCATCCTATATTTACACATTATGAATCAATTAGTTAATGTGGGCATAGTCAAGTTGTCTGTCCCACTCTAAAAGCTAATTTTTTAGACGATTTTAAAGCTATATATCTGTGTAAAGTAGGACAAATCGTTCAAGTATGTGGCAATTTTCTGATTTGATTAGCACATTCCGCTAAGACGATTGCTCCAGCAGTTGAAACATTCAAAGAGTTACCCATGCCAAACATTGGAATATGTATGTGTTGATAGCTTAATTTTAATGAAGCTTCACTGACGCCCTTACGTTCATTGCCTAAAACTAATACGCAACGTGACGGGTAAGTAACATCACTATAATTAACAGACTCATGGCACAACTCAACACTGAAAATTGTATACCCCTGTTCCAATAATTTTTGTAAACTTAATATGGTGCTATCACTATATTCAACACAAACCCACTTAGCTTCATTTCTAGAGGCCTTGTTCAATTTTTTTTCTGAAATCGTTAGCTCACCACATACAATGACTTTTTCGATAGAAAAAGCGTCAGCTAAGCGAATAAAAGATCCGATATTGTGGCTATTAGTTACGTTGTCTAGCACCACTACTAGAGGAATTTTTGGCTTAGATGGGTATTCGTCTCGTGTGGGCTTTTTTTTTCTTAGGTCTTCTTTGGTGAGTTGTATTTTTTTTGGCACTTCTTTACTCTTATTGTTTAATTTGCATGGCGGTAATACTTATGTTGATTGGTTCAAACAACGTGAAATAATTCATATATAAACCTTATTAAACTCTTACTGTTATATATGAAAGATCAATAACACAAAGAACCATCAGCACAGTCATACTAGTTGGTTATGTTAATTCAGGGAAAAGCTATCTAAAATTTATTGTCGGTAACAGCGATGCTTCTTGATCTACCCTCGACGTGCACGACGCGCATAAGAAGCGATAATAACATTATCACGTAAATCACACCTCTTGATAACGATGCAGTGAACCGATCAGCCATCTGTTATGTATACAAAAAAATTAAAACATAAGTCGTGTCAAACACTCTTAATCCAATCCCACAATCCAATCCCACAATCCAAGTGAGTAACCTTCCAACAAGTTAATCCCCAGTGCCGATTTAATTATGTAGACAATAACCAAACCTAAGATGGTGCTGAACATCAAGAATAGTGTTGTTAATAGCAGCATTGATGTAAATGCAATATTTTGTTCTTGTCTGGATAGACTGCGAATATTGCGGCCCATGAGAAATACAAAGTAGATACGTGATGGAAAGAACAGTACGGGAAAGGTGCCACGTATATCTACTTTGTGTTTGCGGTATTGGCCGCTGCCAATGGCGACTTTGATATGACTGAGTTGTGTGTCGGTAAGCACTGATGCCGTCTCTTGAGGCAAACGACTCAGGAAACTCATAATGTCGGGATCTTTGCGAATCGAGCGGACTGGCTTCACTTCGGTTACTCCTTATCAATAGTGAGTATAGGTTGGGGCTTGAGCATACGTATGGCGGTATTTTCTATTATAAGGTAAATGTTATGGGGCAATATTGACATCAGTGCACAGCCATAAGTCGCCATGGTTCTTAATGGTTCTTCAATGGCGATCTTAGGTTGGGTAAACAGTGCTTGATGCACTAGTTTGATAGCTTGCCAAGTATCGCCCGAACGGATTGCTCGGCGCGCTAGATACCTTAGTTGATAAGCTCTTGCTAAAGGTAAGTATCGCTTAAAAAAATTAGCGTGGCCTTTCTGGTTTTTTTTAATGGCCAAACACCAACTTTCGTATTGTTTATTGAGGTTAGACGACAGACCTCCTTCGTTAACACGGTAAAAAGTCAGGGGTGTTTTGATCCCTTCGAATTTCCAGTTACCCAGTAAAGCAATGCGTAACCACAATTCGATATCTTCTGATTGGGGTAAGTCTTCATCAAATATACACTTTCGTCCAGTTTTAAGGCTAACAAAAATTACTTCTTTTAATAGTCGCTTTCTGATCACAGGGGCTGAACCATTGCCAACTGGGTTGCGACAAAATACGTCTTTGGCACTAATATCTTTGAGTTTTGGATATTGCCCCATGCCCATAGATTTTCCGCTTTCGTCAACAAATAACGAAGGGCAGTAACTCACGCCCACGTGTGGCTGTGAGTTAAGGTGATTGATATGTCCAGCTAGTTTTTCTTTGGCCCAAAAATCATCTGCGTCAAGTAGGGCAATATACATACCTCTTGCAGCTAAGATCCCTGTGTTTCTGGCTCCCGACAGACCACGATTATCTTGCTGAATAAGCTTTATTCTGGGGTCAGAATATTGCTTGATTTTATATAGAGTGTCGTCTGTGCAGCCGTCATCGACACATATTACTTCAAAGTTTTTAAACGTTTGTGCCAGTACCGATTGTATGCACTGCTCGATATATTGGCCGACGTTAAACATCGGAATAACAACAGATAATATGGGTATAGATGATTTCTTCATGAGTAAACTCCTATTAAAAGCATTTGGATAACAATAGATACATGGGGTGAGCATGATTTTTCAGGTGTTAGCTCCTATTAGATAATGGGGATGTAAATATATTTTCTAATTTGTACCAAGGAACCAATGCAACCAGCCACATAGCGCTACAGCCTAAAATGGTAAAAGCAAAATTTTTGGGTGTTGTCGCTTGAACAGCCAACATGCCGAGCGTGCTGACGATTAAACAAAATAATCGAACGTATAGTTCTTTTTGATATTGAGCTCTGGCGCGCAATATATTGCACTGAGTGTCAACAAATACCGCTGGTAATGCGGCTAAACATAACACCATCACCACCATGTGATTTTGTTGCCAAACTTGGTCAAATAATATGGGCACGTAAAATGGTACCAACAAGGCTTGAATTACAAATAATGTGCCGACCAAACAAGTAAAAAAATACACCTTAGGGATATGATGTTTGAGTTGGCTATTTCTGTGTTTATCACAAAGATAAGGGTACAGTGCTGTATTAAAAGCGTTGTTAATTGATTGACTGAGGCCAACACCGGCACTTTTGGCAAAGCTATATAAACCATATAATTCAGGGCTTAACAAACGTGCACCAATCAGCATGTCTGACTGCATTCGCAGAGCTCTGACGAGCTCTGTAGTTAGTAATTGGCCGGATGTTTTTGTTAACTTTAAAAAAACATCCCATTGGAAGCCGACTCCAAAATTCTGTACTGGCGTGGAGTAAAATAAGGCTATCCAAAGTAGTGCGAATACCCATTTTCCATAAACAACCGACATGATGCCGCAGTCCAAAATGGCAAATAATGCAATGCTGATGTTTTCAGCAACGATACATATTGCATTACGTATACTATAAAATTGCATATTACCTTGGCGCTGGATAAGGAATACTTTAATGCTCACCAGTGGATAAAACAGATAAACAACCGCCATCAAACTAATCAGAGGAATGAGAGATGGGTTGTCGTAAAAATTAGCTATGGGTGGAGCTAAACCAGCTTGTATGCTGGCAAGTAAAATACAAACCACCCATTGCAACAAGGCCCCGTTTTTAGCATATTTTTTTAGCTGTTTTTCTGAGCATTGAATGATTTGTGCGCCTGCACCAGAGCGCAGTATTAACTTAAATATTTCGTGGCAAGCTAGAGCGAGCATCACAGTGCCATATTCGACGACTTCCAAACTTGACGCTAATGCTAGTATTACTAACAATCTTGAAATTTTTGCTGCTATTTCAGTGGATACAAGCCAACAGGTATTATTGAGTAATTGTTTATTCTCATATTGCCGAGTCTTAAGCATTGTTTTATGGCCTAAACTAAAAACACTATTTACAGTGTTACAAGATGCAGTCCATAAAATTAAAATTCATAACATTATGAAATATATAATTATATTTTTATTTTGGTGGTGATGTGAGGAGTGGGATTTGCATCTTGCGACAGATTTATTTCGCAAGATGCAAAAATTAAAATATCAATCTTGCCATTGCTGAACTTTACGATATAGGGTGGACGGACTAACCTCTAGTAAACTGGCCGCTTTAACAACGTTGTCGTTACAGGCCGCTATGGCATGTTCAATTGCTGCTCTTTCCACTTCAGCTAAGCTGCGCACTGTGCTGGTGTCATTTATTCTGATGTCTTGAAGGTAATTGAGATCAACCCTAGAAGCCGTTGAGGTTGATTTAAGTCCTGAGGCGGGTGTTTTTTTATGCAATAATTCAATCATTTGTGTTTGGTTTAACTGTAATTGTCGGGCCAAAATTTGCTCTGTTAACAACGGCCCTTCTGACATCACCACGGCACTGTGAATGGTGTTTTCTAATTGCCTCACATTACCTGGCCATGGGTAGTTGTTGATAAGTGTACCTGCATCAGATGATAAACCAACAAACACTTTTTGTTCGATATCGCTAAAACGATTTAGAAAATATTGAGCTATTTGGCAGGCATCGTTTTCTCTGTCTTTCAACGGTGGCAAATTGATAGAGATAACATTAAGTCGATAATAAAGATCTTCTCTAAGACGGCCTTCCTCTATGGATCTAAAAGGCTCTCGGTTAGTGGCACTGACAAAACGAATATTAACCTTTTCTTCTTTATTGCTGCCTACTTTTTTAAAAGTACCAGTTTGAATGAAACGTAATATTTTAGCCTGTAAGCCTATGTCCATTTCGCCTAGTTCATCTAAAAACAATGTGCCACCGTCTGCCAAGGTTGCTGCGCCATCTCGATTGGCTACTGCACCGGAAAACGCTCCTTTTACGTGGCCAAAAACTTCTGACTCCATTAACTCACTCGGTATAGCTGCGCAATTTAAACAAATAAGAGGGTTGTTTTTACGCGAGCTGAGTTTATGCAGGGCATCGGCTGCAAGCTCCTTACCGGAACCACTTGGTCCGGTAATAAATACAGATGCATGGCTAGATGCACAGTTTTCAATGGCATCATAAACAAATTGCATCGCTGTTGATTGACCGATGAACTTCATAAAGTTGCGTTTACGTTTGGTTTGTACTTGTTCCAAGGTATGTCGTAATAGGCTTCTTTCAGCTAATAACTCACTATAATTAATAGCCTGCTGGATAATAAGTATTAGCTCTTCGTTATCCCAAGGCTTTTTCATATAACCCCATATTTTTCCGGAGTTGATTGCTGAAATAACATCATCTAATTGGGTATAGGCGGTGAGCATAATGCGCACAGTTTCTGGCCACTGCTGTGCTACTTGATGTAAAAATTCGTTGCCACTCATGCCGGGCATATTTTTATCTGATACAACAATGTCAATGTCTTGCTGTTCCATCATCTGCAGGCCTTTTTCACCAGAACCGGCAGTATGTACTGTAATATCTGTGCCGCGAAGTGAACGTTTTAAGGCCATTAATATTTCTGGCTCGTCATCAACAAACAAAATACTGGCATTGGTTTCATTCAGCATCGTTAATTATCATCCTAAGTAACTCGTTCAACCCGCTGTATCATGGCATATTTTTAGTCATTTTCACTTAAGAATAAAATTTATTAGATTATAAGCTGTTTGTCGAATGGTTAGGATAAGCAGTAAGCGACTTAATACTTTGCGTGGTGTGAAGGCAAGTCTATCAATACAAGCAGCGCTGATTGACCTCCCCATTCTTTAGGAGCTTGGTGAAACCCCATTACTGCAGGATGCTGCATCAACCAATTTGGGATAGAATTTTTCAACGCGAAGGTGCCTTTCCCATGCATAATAGATACGCAAAAAACATGTTTTTTTTGGGCTACATGGATAAGCGCAGCGATTTCGAGTTTTGCTTGTTCTTTTTTAAAACCGTGTAAGTCGAGGATAAATTCGGGTGGATAATCGCCTCTGCGAAGGCGTTTGACTTCATGATTATCGGTATCCGGTTTAACATATTTGATGGGTTGGTCGATGTCAAAATGCCCTTCAAAACCATCTGAAAACTCAAATGCTGCCGCAGCTTGTTTCATTTCTGCTAGATTTGCCTTATTTTTTTGGGTAAGTCCCGAATTCTGCTTGCTGGAAAAGCGTTGAGGCGGTATTTTGTCCTGCTCTATAGGCGCTATATCTTTGAACTCATTTTTAAATAGATCAGGTTCATCAATATTTTTTTGATTTTTAAGGTGAATTGGCGTGTTTTTCATTCATTACAAATACATATCTGCTATAGGTTTATCATAACAAAATTTACTAGCAGAGAATATGTATTCAAGGTCTTTGGACCTAGATTTATTAAGCGATAACATGACCACAGATTCTTTTCCCGAAATAGACGCAGAACAAGTAGCAGAAGACCTGCATACCATATTAGATATGGTGAGGTGGTCTGTGAGTTGTTTTAATCAGGCTGAATTGTTCTATGGTCACGGTACAGATAACCCTTGGGACGAAGCCGTTAGTTTAGTTTTACAGTTATTGCATTTGCATCAAGATTTAACACTTCAAACCGGCGATCAATTATTTCATAGTCGCTTAATCAAAGCAGAAAAATTAAAGATTATCGAAATAGTTAAACGCCGTGTTGAAGAGCGTATTCCGGTGCCGTATCTGACTAACCAAGCGTGGTTCTGTGATTTGCCATTTTTTGTAGATGAGCGGGTGCTTATACCTCGCTCACCAATTGCAGAGCTCATTCAAAACCACTTTGAAGATTGGATAGGTGAAAGCGAGCCACAACATATCTTGGATTTATGTACAGGCGGTGGTTGTATTGCTATCGCTCTGGCCTATGCATTTGAAGAGGCGCAGGTAGACGCTGTGGATATTAGCCAAGATGCCCTTGACGTAGCAGAAATAAATATCACCGAACATGAATTAAACCATAGAGTATACCCCATTAATTCTGATTTGATGGGGGAGTTGAAAGGTCAGCAGTATGATTTGATTGTGAGTAATCCACCTTACGTAGATGAAGAAGACATGCACGACTTGCCAGAAGAGTTTCTTCACGAGCCTGAATTGGCATTGGCAGCAGGCACCGACGGACTGGATTTAGTTGACAACATTTTACGTCAGGCTCCAAGCCACTTAACGGATAATGGGTGGTTATTTGTTGAAGTCGGCAATAGCGAAGTGCACATGTACACCCGTTACCCAGAATTGCCAATTCAATGGGTAGAGTTTGAAAATGGCGGACACGGTGTGTTTGCTATAAGCAAGAACGAACTAGTCGAATACTGGCGCTCGGTTGACCATTAAAGTAGATGTGTATTAAATTTATATTATTATAAGTGTACGAGTCACATCATAAGATACGTAGTTAAGACAACAGGATTTAAGATTATGGCAGGCAATACCTTTGGTAAATTATTCACCGTCACCACCTTTGGTGAAAGCCATGGCATTGCTATTGGTGGCATTATCGACGGCTGTCCTCCCGGATTAGAGTTGTCTGAAGAAGATTTACAAGGT
This sequence comes from Paraglaciecola sp., assembly GCA_034111145.1. Lineage (GTDB taxonomy): Bacteria > Pseudomonadota > Gammaproteobacteria > Enterobacterales > Alteromonadaceae > Paraglaciecola. Next base: position 12,367 of record JAWUXU010000019.1, on the reverse strand, counting down.
GATTTGGACAGACGTAAACCAGGCACATCTCGTTATACCACTGCTAGACGTGAAGGAGATGAAGTGAAAATTTTGTCTGGCGTGTTTGAGGGTAAAACAACAGGTACCAGTATAGGGCTGTTGATCAACAACACCGATCAGCGTAGCAATGATTATTCTAAAATCAAAGATACTTTCCGGCCCGGTCATGCAGACTACACTTACCAGCAAAAATATGGTTTTCGTGATTATCGTGGCGGCGGCCGCTCCTCGGCCCGCGAAACGGCTATAAGAGTCGCCGCTGGCGGCGTGGCTAAAAAATACCTAAAGCAACGCTATGGTGTAGAAATTCATGGTTATCTGTCACAGTTAGGGCCGATTAAAGTTGAAACAGTTGATTACGAATTTATTAATACCAATCCATTTTTTTGTCCTGATGAGAGCAAGATTGAAGCTCTTGATATCTATATGCGTGACCTTAAAAAGCAAGGTGATTCTATTGGAGCGAAAGTGTCAGTAGTCGCTACTAATATGCCTGTTGGTTTGGGCGAGCCTATTTTTGACAGGTTAGATGCAGATTTAGCCCATGCCATGATGGGTATAAACGCCGTCAAGGGCGTAGAAGTAGGTGATGGCTTTGCTACGGTAGAACAAAAGGGTAGCGAACATCGTGATGCATTAACACCAGAAGGATTTACCTCAAACCGTTCTGGTGGGGTGTTAGGTGGAATATCAACAGGTCAAGATTTAGTGGTGCATATGGCACTGAAACCTACTTCAAGCATTAGTATTCCCGGTGAAACCATAGACGTGCATGGAAAAACGGCTGAAGTGATCACTAAAGGCAGACACGATCCTTGTGTGGGTATCAGGGCAGTGCCTATTGCTGAAGCGATGATGGCCTTAGTGGTGATGGATCATTTACTTCGACATCGCGGACAAAATGCGGATGTGCAAAGTTCTACTCCTATAATTGCTGCACAGGCTGGGCATCGGCAGGTCCAGCCTGGCAAGGTATAACATCCTTTCCAGATTATAGTTGTTGTTGTTGTTGTTGTTGTTGTTGTTGTTGTTGATTTTTAATTCCCAAACTTAAGTATTTACATTGACTAAATCTGCATTTTCCACCTCAAATCTAATTCTACTCGCTATGACGTATCTGTTCTATTTCGGGCAGTTTGGTGTGCTGATGCCCTACCTAGGGGTTTTTCTAGATGGCAGAGGATTTTCATCCAGTGAGATAGGTGAGCTCTTTGCAATGATTGCCGTTGCTCGTATAGTAGGACCAAATTTATGGGCGGTACTTGCTGATAAGTCGGGTAGGGCGCTTGTGGTTCTGCAACTTGGCTCATTACTAACTTTCGGTACGTTTTGTTTGGTGTTTTTTGTAGATGGCTTCTGGGCATTGACCCTGAGTTTTGCCTTGATGATGATGTTTTGGACCGCTATTTTACCGCAAATTGAGGGGCTAACCTTAAATTGTGTGTTGGGTCATGCCTCACGTTACGGGCGAATAAGGTTATGGGGTAGCATTGGATATATTCTGCTGACCATCTTTACCGGAAAAATGATCGATGTGTTTTCTAGCGATGCGCCCATTTATGTGGGTGCAATGGTGTTGTTAAGCTTGTTTGCTGTCACTTTATTATTAAAACAGCCGCCACAAGAAAAAAGCACTGACCCTCACCAAGTCTCTATTTGGCATAAAATTAATACACCTGTTTTTTATGCTTTTTTACTTTCAGCCGCTTTGTTACAACTGAGCTTTGGTGCCTATTACGGTTTTTTGCATTATACGTTCTTGATTTAGGTTACAGCGGCCAAACAACTGGCTGGCTGATTGCATTAGGTGTATTGGCAGAAGTCGTCATTTTTTTGCAGGCAGGAAAATTAATAACATTATTTGGCGTAAAGTGGATTTTAGTAATCAGTATTTTACTGACTGCGCTGCGTTGGTATTTATTGGCTGTGGCTGCAAACAAACCTGCAATATTATTGGTAAGCCAAGCATTACATGCATTTAGCTTTGGCATGACTCACGCGGCATCTATGCATTTTATTCATCACTATTTTGGTAATAAGTTTCAAAGTCAGGCGCAGGCTATCTATATCAGCGTTGGCTTCGGTATAGGTGGAGCGATAGGGGCTTATGGAACTGGTTATTTTTGGCAGCAAGGCCAAGGCGCTGAATTGACTTTTACCCTAGCTGCAATGGCTGCGGGTCTTTCCGCGATGAGCCTAGTATTTGTTTCTTCTAAGCGTATGTGATTTACAGGATATTAGGCGTTTGCAGCGGGGTTATTTTTTTTGATTAAATACTCGCCTACAGTTGCTCAGAACCACTTGGCCAAATTGATTGATATATAAACAGTTGTTAAAGGCTAATGACTCTTAATAAAGATGACACATTGATCACAACTCTATGACTAACTAATTGAAACAAATACCCTTGTTCGTTAAAATTTATTATTAATAATAGTTGTTGACCTGCGGTATGTTAGAGATATACTTATTGAGCTTGAAAGTAAGTTTGACATTTATGTACATTGTTTCGACGTTCCATAGCAGTACCCGGTCTCGTAGCTCATAAGTAATTGCAACACACTTCAGCACAACTAACGTGTCTTAGAAGACACAATTACTCTTGAAAATATAGGAAAAACTATGTCTGCAACTACAGGTACAGTAAAGTGGTTCAACGAATCGAAAGGTTTCGGTTTCATTCAACAAGAAAACGGCCCTGATGTTTTTGCTCATTTCCGAGCTATAACAGGTACGGGCTTTAAAACCTTGGCTGAAGGTCAAAAAGTTGAGTTCACTGTAACTCAAGGACAAAAAGGTCCGCAAGCTGATAACATCGTAGTACTTTAATTATCAAATAATTAGAATACTGCAAAAAAAGCAAACCTCTGAGTTTGCTTTTTTTATGCCTGAAATTCAGCCTTTAACTGCAAGCGTAAATAAAGCATGTGAAACACAAATGACATAGAGAAAAATAGTGATGATTATTTTCTTTGTGAGGGAAGCACTGTGTATCCTCGTGGTGAAATCATCTAATCTTTTGCGGTTAGCTTTTGTCTTTACTATTCCGTTAACTCGCCGCATAAGTTGGCAATTAATTGGCGTTTGATATGGTTTGGTGGCATGTTTTTGCTGAGTAGATAATGTAACTTGGCTAAGGCTGCTTCTGGGGTCATGTCTTGGCCTGAGACTACGCCTACCTCTTGTAATACATGACCATTGGCATAACCGTTCATATTGACTTTACCGCGGACACATTGAGTACAATTTAAAACAATTATGCCTTGTTGATCAGCAATGGATAATTGTTTCAGTAAGCTTGCGTTTTGAGGTGCGTTGCCGACTCCAAAGCTAAGTAATATTAAGGCCTTAACGGGTTGCTGTAAGGTGTTTCTAATCACATCAGTACTGATGCCAGGGTATAAAGTCACTACACCGATAGGTTGTGATTCAATCTGATTAACATGCAAATTTTTACTGGTGTCGATGCCCAGTATGTTTTTATCAACCTCAATATTTATTCCCGCTCTCAGCAACACCGGAAAATTAGGTGAATCAAAAGCGTTAAACCCATCAGAATCAAGCTTGCGGCTGCGATTGCCTCTAAATAGTTGATTGTTGAAAAATAATGTGACTTCAGCAATAGGGTAGTTGGCTGCAATATACAACGCATTCAATAAGTTTACCTGTCCGTCAGATCGCAACTGGGCAAGGGGAATTTGCGAACCTGTAACAATCACCGGTTTACCTAAGTCCTCAAGCATAAACGACAGCGCTGAAGCAGTGTAAGCCATAGTGTCTGTGCCATGCAAAATAATAAAGCCATCGTATCTTTGGTAATTTCGATGAATATCATTAGCGATTTTTTGCCAATCAGACGGACTCATATCGGAAGAGTCAATCAGGTTATCGTATTCGTGGATTGTAAAATCAGGCATTTCGCTGCGATGAAACTCAGGCATATTAGCTAACGTTTCAGTTAAAAAACCAGCAGCAGGAATGAAGCCGTGGGAAGAAGGGCGCATACCGATGGTGCCGCCTGTATATGCAATATAGATATGTTTTTTCATAGTGTTATCATAGTTTTATTTTTGCTTACTGTAACGCTTGCTCTCGAAATTAACTAATCATTCCATTAAGTTAGAGTTCGAAAAACTGATATATAAATATGATTAATATAAGTGAAGTGAATAAGATGAAAAATAAGATAGCTGGATTATTGTTTTTAATATTTTGTACAAATTGTTTTGCGCAACCAAATGTATTGCCCATGCGCGCGCGAGCACAGCTTATCAATCAGATACTGGAGGAAAGGTTACAAAACTTACTGCCAAGCTTGATGCGTCGTGAGGGCATTGATATGTGGGTACTGATATCACGTGAATATAATGAAGACCCTATACTTAAAACTATGCTTCCTGCAAACTGGCTATCTGCACGAAGGCGCACAATTTTAGTGCTTTTTGATCCTGGTGAAGGTCAGCCGATCGAACGCTTAGCTGTTGCACGATACGCGGTTGATAGTTTATTTAGAAAGTCTTGGGACAAAGAAAAACAACCCGATCAGTGGGATAGTCTTGTCAAAATGATTAAGCAAAAACAGCCCAAGAAGGTGGCTATTAATAAATCTCAGCATTTTGCACTTGCAGATGGGATCACCGCTACAGAATATGAGGAATTTAGCGAAGTACTAGCTAAACAAACTGAGATTCGGTTGGTGTCCTCGGAGAAATTGGCAATTGCTTGGCTTGAAACCCGCAGCGAAATGGAAATGCAGGTTTATCCTAATTTGATTAAATTAGGTCATCAGGTCATTGCCGAAGCATTTTCAAACCAAGTTGTTGTGCCAGGTGTCACCACTACCGAAGATATAGCGTGGTGGCTAAGAGAAAAGGTATTAGAATTAAGGTTACAAACTTGGTTTCATCCTTCCGTGTCATTACAGCGTTCGAGTACTGAAAAATTTGATCATTTAAAAGCGTTCAGTCAGCGTCCTAAAGCACAAACCATTATGCCAGGTGACTTATTACATATGGATTTTGGCTTAACCTATTTGCGTCTGCATTCAGACCAGCAACAACATGCTTATGTGCTTAAACCGAATGAAACTGATGCTCCGCTGTATTTGAAAAAAGCCTTAGCTAGTGCCAATCGTTTGCAGGATATTTTTACCGCAAACTTTAAAGTGGGCCGCACGGGCAACGAAGTGTTAAAGCTATCACGCCAACAAGCTATAAAAGAAGGCATTAAACCCTCTATTTATACTCATCCTATTGGTTATCATGGACATGCTGCAGGCACTACGCTGGGAATGTGGGATTCGCAGGGGGGTGTTCCAGTGCAGGGTGATTATGCATTACATTTTAATACGGCTTATTCTATTGAACTTAATGCCGCGACCTTTATCCCAGAGTGGAAAAAAGAAATCCGTATTATGCTCGAAGAAGAAGCTTATTTCGATCAATCTGGTGTCAATTATTTAGATGGTCGTCAAACCCAATTTCATCTTATAAAAAGTCTGCAATAACTTAGAATATGGATGTTTACAGCAATCATAAATTCTAAAATACAGACCAAATAAAGACCAAATACAGAGAGTCACTAATGAATAAAAAATATCTTACCTTTGCCATTGCTTTTTCACTTGGGTTAGCGGGTTGCAGTCAGCCAGATACACCACAAGCTGAACTAGTTAAACAGGAGAGCGTTGCTCAGAGTACAGGAGAGAGTTCACAACAAAGTATTGCAGAAATAGCATCAGAGTCTGAAAAAGCGAAAGCATTGTATCAAGCGTATTTTGACGAAAGTATGCAGATGCATCCCATTTATGCGACCTACGTGGGGGTCAATCAATACAATGATCGGTTCAGCCTGCCAATTAACAATGAGAATATTGCTAAGGCCTTAGCGTTTGAAAAGAGATATTTGGCTGAGGTGATGACGATTGATACATCGACATTTAGCGGACAGGATTTATTAAGTTATGAGATATTTTTGAGTGCCAGAGAACTAGACATCGAAGGTAGCAAATTTCCGAGTCACCTTATTCCTATTCATCAGATGGGCGGCGCACATACTACTTTCGCCACGCTTGGCTCTGGTCAAAGTGCACAACCTTTTAATACAGCTCAGGACTATCGCAACTTTATCAACAGGGCTGATGGCTTTGCTGTTTATATGGACAGCGTAATAGTGGCTATGCAACAAGGTATTGAACAATCAGTAGTATTACCTAAGCCACTGATTAAAAAGGTATTACCTCAGTTGCAAGTGCATGTTTTGGAAGATGTGACTCAAAGTGTTTTTTATGGTCCTTTAGAAAACCTGCAAAATAATGAGGTTATTTCAGAGTCTGCAAAAACAAGCATAAAAAGAGCTTATGTTGACAGCATAAAAAATGTCATCATGCCGGCCTATAGCCGTGTACACAAATTTATGTCTGAGGTTTACCTAGCAGAAGGTCGCGAGACTTTTGGACTATCCGACTTGCCTAATGGCAAAGCGTGGTATGAGTATAGAATCGAAACCAATACGACTTTGCCTTTAACGGCTAAGGAAATTCATACTTTTGGTCAACAAGAAGTGGCACGTATTCTAGCTGAAATGACTAAGGTTAAAGAAACAGTTGGGTTTGATGGTGACTTACCGGCTTTTTTTGAATTTTTGCGAACCGATGAGCAATTCTTCTTTGAGTCAGAGCAAGACTTAATTGATGGTTATACCCAAGTAAAAGAAAAAATTGATAGCCTCGTACCCTTGTTGTTCGACGTTTTTCCTCAAGCTGACTATGAAGTTAGGGCCGTAGAAGCATTTCGTGCAGCATCATCTGCAGGAGCAAGTTATCAAAGCCCAGCACCAGATGGCTCTCGCCCTGGTATATTTTATATCAATGCTTATAACTTAAAAGCACAGCCTAAATACTTGATGGAAACCTTAAGTGTTCACGAAGCCGCCCCCGGCCACCATTTTCAAATTGCCATTCAACAAGAAGTAGAAAGTTTGCCAGATTTTCGTAAATTTGGTGGTTACACTGTATTTGCAGAAGGCTGGGCGCTTTACGCTGAAAGTTTAGGCAAAGAAATGGGCTTATTCACCGACCCATATATGTGGTATGGCCGTTTATCAGATGAACAGCTACGAGCCATGCGTCTAGTGGTGGATACAGGTTTACACGCTTTTGGTTGGACCCGCCAACAAGCGATTGATTTTATGATAGATAATTCGTCTCTTGCGCCATCAGATATAGAAGCTGAAGTAGAACGTTATATCGCTATAGGCGGGCAAGCAGTCAGTTACAAAGTAGGCCAAAGACATATCCGCATGCTCAGAAATAAAGCACAGCAGATACTAGGCGAAAAATTTGATGTGAAGAAATTTCATACTCAAGTACTGATCGACGGTGCCTTACCTATGCCAATACTTGAGGCGAAAATTGATAGATGGATTGAACAACACAAGGGTTAGTTTCAAAGATAAAGAGTCAAACCAGAGGGTTTGGCTCTTTATCAATTCAATCCTGATTGGCCACAAGATTTAAGACGCTCTAAACCAACCAGTAATGGCAAGTCTTGGTTTAGCTGCAAGTGGTGCGACATAGGTCACAGCATGTATGTGCCTAACATCAAATATAGTCATGGAGTTAAACATCGGTGACCAAGCATCTCTTGGCGTTCCGTTTGTTTCATAGAACTGTAATAAGCCGCCCCAATCTGGATGCCAATTTTCACTAAAATTAAGAACATAGGCGAGCCTGCGTTTTTCCACTTCATGGATGTCTTGATGTCGTGTTAAAAAATGCCCGTTCATATACCGTGTTGCTTGTGCGCTAGCCAATTCAATATCCATCATACCGGTTAAATCTTTGACTAGGTCAAGGGTCTTCTTGTCGTTAAGCCATTCTTTAACGGCAACAAAGGTTTTGTCGGAATGAGCCTCAATTTGATGTCGTCCATATAGGTAGCCAATGCCTTGCGAGCCAAGCTCTAAAATTGATTTGCGCATATTGTGTTGTTCTTGTGCCGAAAGAGCAGCCAAGTCTTTGGCGCTTGCTAAAGTTGGGCGACCATCCTTAATAAAAGCTAAATCAAATGCGGTACCAGTATTCAACGAGTTGTGTGTTCTTAGAGCTGAGTTTTCGCTGAAAATATTTTCGATGCGAACACGGTCGTCAACAGCGTATTGTCTTTTTATATGTGTGAAATCTAGTGAGTTATTAATTGAGATCATGTTTTTAGTTTGTTAATTCCTATCAGGGCTTTATCAACATTTAACTTTACAGGTTAAGCCATTCTCAATCAAAGGTGATATGTAAGAGTCGCTTATAAATTTAAATATCTTTGTGACATCGAAATAGGAAATAAAGCGAAGACATTATAACCATAGTGAGTCGATGATTACATTTTTGAAACACCTACATCATATATGTGTTTTGGTATTTGAACATTGAACTTATTGACTGAGTGATAAAAAATAACATGGCTAGAATTTAATGAATATAGGATTGGTATCACTCAAATCTTTCTGGATACAACTGTCGAGCTGGTGCAGTTTCATATCGCTTCAACAAATTGCCAAATAGCTTGTCACCTAAGATACCGTCAAGGGAAGTAACCACATCAGCCAGGTCATTATCTTTTGTGCGGCAACAGTATTGATAGTGAGTTATAAGTTCAGTCAAAGTGGAATTGTGATTTTGAACTAATAACTGATCCGCATAAACAAAAAAGTATGCTCCTCCCCAATAGGCTGCGGGGTATTGCTGGTTGTCCATTAATCTCGTGGCAATGGATGCGGCGGTTAGGTCACTATTAAACCAACGTAAATGGGGTGAAATTTTAGCTTGGTAACGTTCGTCTAATGTCCCTTTTAAGACATTTGCTTGCGCCATGATTTGATACTGCATAAAACTGGCAAAACCTTCTGAAAACCATCTATATTCTGAGCCTAAATAGGGTAAGGCCATATGCGCCAATTCATGATAAATGGTCCAATCATCTACAAATTTTGTTAGATCAAAACGAGGGTCCACATGAAAATGTACGCTGCCTTTGCCGTCTCGTCTTGTATAAGCCCAAGGTACAGGTTGATTGGATTTTTTTGGATAGAGGTGCAATGACAGTGGTGTGGGATAAATACCTAAGGTGGCTCGTGTCGCATTGACTCCCTGAGTTAGCCAGCTTTCCAGCATCTCGACCTGATCGTCTTTAAAAACAGATAAACCATGTACTTTAAACTGATCTTCAGTAACAGCCATGACTCGTAACGAGTGAACTAAAAACACAATGTAAATGGTTAGTTTGATATAGGTATATAGGAGTGAATGTTTCATTATTAGGTTATTAATGTAAAGTGCGGTGAAAAAAATCGATCGCCATTTTGTATATTTGTATGGCTAGCGCTGCGTCATATCTGTCACCTTCATCACGCATAAAGGCATGTTGCGCATTGACCTCGTGCCAGTTGAAGTCAGATCCATTTTGGCTAAGGGTTTGCTGTATGAGTACGCGTCCCTCTGCTGAAACATGGGGGTCTTGTTTGCCAAATACCAACACCATAGGGCAGCGGATATCGCCGCTTCTGGTTAATGAGTCATTGCCCTTTTTACAAGGTAAAGTATTTGAGTGCAAATCGGTAGGGTATAAACAAAAGGCGCCTGAAATTTGTTTGTTTAAGGCAGCTCTAAACGCAAGGTGACCACCAATACAGACTCCCATTGTGCCCACTTTGACTGTGCAATAAGGTTGCTGTTGAATAAACTCAACCATAGCTTGGGTATCTGAATCGTGATGCTCCAGTGGCTTTGTGAATTTATCTGCGTTGCCTTTGTCTTTTCCTGCATCGTCATATGCCATAACAGTACCCAGTGGATTGAGTTCGTGAAAAATCTCAGGCACTAACACCACAAAACCATGACTGGCCAATATTTGCGCACTGCGTGTGATAGGGCTGGTTTGTTGGAATATTTCTGAGTAGAAGATAATGCTAGGGTATCGACTTTCAGTGACCGGCTTAAAATCACCGGCGGGCATAAAAACACCGGCGGGCCTAAAAATAGTAACGCGCACAACACCTGTTGGCGTTTGTATATCATGGATGTGCTGTTGAATAATCATAAAGGTTTATCCAGTAAATTATTTTATACCTTGCTATCATATTATCATATGAAAAAATATACACTTGAAAACGGACAGATTGGCATCCTATTTGACTTATAATAAATTATTAACTCATTTTTTATAAATCCCTTTGCAAGTCGTGTGCTGCTGCATTTTTTTGCAGCCTGCTTTTTGGGCTTACAGTTATTCCCAGTCGATGACCTTGAACCAGTACTACAAGACTCAGAAATTTTTTATGCTGTTGAACTGAACTGAACTGAACGGAATAGATTGGTCATCAGCCGCCATCTCAACATTTGTTTACCCCTCAAAACACGCCAAGATAAAAACTAAACTAGTCAGTTAAAACGCACAGCTTTCGTTACAACGACAACACCAAGTTCTAATTGAACAGCAGATTCAGCAAACTTTCGTACAGCGGATGCAACAACGCTTAGACTTGCGTTTAGTTGAAGTGTTGAAGTGTTGAAGTGTTGCAAGTGGTGTCTTTTGGTGTATAGCGACAGTTACAGCTCTTTATTCAGTTAACTCCTAACGTTATTTATAAGCTGTTCAAGCCTATTCCTGACGAATATGCCTGTCATTTTTCTCTAAGTGAATTCAATTAATTGGCAAATTTATTTTGCTGTGAAATTTAATAAAGTTGCATATTCGCATGGATGCTGACCACCTGTTCTCATCGAAGCTGATCATTCATTCTCATCGAAGCTGATCACCTATTCTCATTGATGTTGATCACTTTTTTTAGTTAATTCAACTTAAAATGATCTCTTCAACCACGCCACTTTGCATTGTTAAAAACCGCATAATGCTAGCTCCATTTTCTATTAAAGAGCCGTTATGCCAGCAGAGCTAATTTCAATGCGAAAACTCAAAGAAATACTTCGCCTAAAATACGAAGTTAAATTATCTCACCGTAAGATTGGCGCAAGCTTATCTGTCTCACCAGGGACTGTCTCAACCTATATCAACCGCGCAAAGTTGATGGGCATTGAGGATTGGCCTCTGCCAACTCAGTGGGATGACGTCAAACTCAATAAGCACTTCCTCCAAACCAAAATTCAACCCAGAACGGCCATTCCTTTGCCTAATTGGTTAATCTTTCACCCGCAGTTGAAGAAAAAAGGCGTTACCAAACAATTGCTGTGGCAAGAGTACGTCGAGCGAAATGCCGATAATCATTACAGTTACCCGCAGATGTGCCGTGTCTACAAGGAATGGCTGTCACGGCAACAACCTTCAATGCGTCAAACCCATCAGTATGGCGAGAAATTATTTATTGATTACTGTGGCCCAACCATCCCCATTATTAACCCAGAGACCGGAGAATGCCGTGGTGCGCAAGTGTTTGTTGCTGTGATGGGTGGCTCAAATTATACCTTTGCCGAAGCATCATTATCTCAGCAGCTTGAAGATTGGGTAATGAGCCATGTCCGAGCTTTTGAGTTTTTAGGTGCAGTACCTGACATCATCGTACCTGATAACTTACGCTCGGCCACTACCCGAGCTTGTAAGTACGACCCAGATCTTAATCCCACTTATCAGCAACTTGCTGCCCATTACAATGTGGCCATCATTCCCGCCAGACCTCTTCGTCCGAAAGATAAAGCAAAAGCAGAAAATGGTGTGTTGATTGTTGAACGCTGGATCATGGCGGTATTACGCCATGAAACCTTTTATACCTTAACCCACTTGAATCAGCGTATTAGGGAATTACTGCTGCGGATGAATACTAAGGCGTTTCAAAAGCTTCCTGGGAACAGGACAAGTGAGTATCACGCCCATGAGCTACCCGCCATGAAGCCGCTACCGCTGCTTGCATACGCGTACACATTCATCAAAAAAGTGAAGGTTAATGTTGATTACCATATTGAGGTGAAAAAGCATTATTACTCTGTGCCTTACGGATTGCTTAAGCGGCAAATAGAAGCTCATGTAAGTGAAAAGATGGTAAAACTTTACTATCAAAACCAATGTGTTGCTCAACATCTCCGTTCGGATCGTCTGGGAGGTTATAGCACGCAGGTAGAGCATATGCCTAAAGCTCACCAGGATTATGCCAAATGGTCGCCAGAGCGACTTAAGCAATGGGCAGGCAAGCTCGGCGACTACGTTTTACAGTGGGTTGACTATAAGCTAGCAAGTAAAGCGCACCCACAGCAAAGCTATAAAGTCTGTTTCGGCTTGCTCAGTCTCAGTAAAACCTATCCAAAAGAGCGCCTCAATGCGGCTTGTCAACGGGCTTTAGACAC
>JAWUXU010000018.1:0-12720 GCA_034111145.1 Paraglaciecola sp. | reverse complement strand
ATTACCAAAGCTGCTGAGCAAATGAATATTGCTAAATCAGCGGTGAGCAAACGTTTAGCCTCACTAGAACACAAACTTGGTATCAAGTTAATAAATCGCACCACCCGTATGGCTAGTATTACCGAAGCTGGCCAACATTATTATCAACGCAGTAAATTAATTTTTGATGACGTTGAAGAGTTAAATAGCCAAACTTATAATAAAACAAGAGCATTACAAGGAACGTTAAATATTGCCGTACCTTTATCATTCGGGCTTAGTCACTTGGCTCCGGCACTTGATCTTTTTTTGAAAGAGCATGCTGATTTAAAATTGAAGATTAATTTTTCTGATCAAAGAATAGATATTATTGAGCAGGGAGTCGACTTGGCATTTCGCATTGGTCAATTAGATAATTCTTCCATGCAGGCTAGAAAAATAGCCCCTATTAAACATGTGTTATGTGCTAGCCCCGAATATTTAAAATTACATGGCGAGCCAAAGAGCCCTGATGATCTCAAGGGACATAAAATACTTAAATATGGCAGCCCGGATCAAAATGGCCTTAAATTCTTAACTTCCGACGGTAAAGAACAAGTTGTGTATCTTGAGCCACATTTTATCGCTAATAATGGAGACTTTCTTAAATCTTTAGCTGAGTCCAATCACGGGATCAGCTACTTACCCACCTTTATCGTCTGGCAGTCGCTGGCAACGCAAACTTTAGTCCCTGTGTTAAAACAGTATCAACTGCAAACCATGCATGCTTATGCCGTTTACCCACCCAATAGGCATTTACCGCTTAAAGTACGTAGTTTGATCGATTTCCTAATCGAACAATTTGGTGACAAGCCTTATTGGGATCAGCCTTAATCACAAATATATTTACCGCCGCATCAAAAAATTATTCTCCAAATGGAAACAATGATTTCTTATATCTTATGTTTATCCATTTTTAGTTTACTAATAAGATTACCTCATCAACCCAGCAAGTCGTTTTAACTAATACCTAAAACGGCCGCAATAAAAAAAAATTTAGTAAACTACATTTGGAGATTTATCATGAATACATTACAAATTTTTGCCGCACCAACAGGTCGTTTTTTCTTAGCCATCATGTTCTTTATGTCGGGACTAACAAAGATATCACAGTATGTAGGCACTCAAGGTTACATGGAGGCAATGGGCGTTCCAGGCTTTTTATTACCGCTGGTTATTTTAACTGAAGCGCTTGGTGGCTTAGCGATTATTTTAGGTTGGAAAACAAAATATGTCGCCCTTGCATTAGCTGGTTTCAGTGTGCTGTCTGCAATACTTTTTCATGCCGATTTTAGCAACCAAGCAGAGATGACTAACTTTATGAAAAATGTCGCCATTGCAGGTGGTTTCTTAACGTTATTTGTTCATGGTGCAGGTGCTTATTCACTTGATAATCGTGCTAACAAAAAATCTGTTTAATTGATGATCAACGAAGGGTGATAATTTCTATTGCCCTTCATATAGCTAATTTTATATTCGAAGAATTTTAGGAGTAGACAATGGGACTTTTAGTTGAAGGTAAGTGGCAGAATCAATGGTACGACACAAAATCAACCGGTGGCCGCTTTGAGCGTAAAGCCCCCAGTTTTCGTAACTGGATAACAAAAGATGGCAGTGCTGGCCCTTCAGGTATTTGCGGTTTTAAAGCTGAGCCCAGCCGCTACCATCTATATGTATCATTAGCCTGCCCTTGGGCACATCGCACCATTATCTATCGCAAGCTTAAAGGCTTAGAAGGCATGATATCAATGTCGGTAGTAAATGCTTTTATGGGCGACGAAGGTTGGACATTCGCACCCGGTGAAGGCGTAGTAGCCGATCCGATTCATAATGCCTTAAACGTCCATGAAATTTATACGGCCGCTCAAGCTGATTATACTGGTCGTGTATCGGTCCCCATTTTATGGGATAAGAAAACCAATACTATTCTCAGTAATGAGTCTCCTGAAATTATTCGCATGTTTAATTCAGCATTTGATGAAGTGGGCGCATTACCCGGTGATTTTTCACCGCCAGAATTGTTAGCTGAAATCGACGAATTAAATGCGTTCATTTATCCAACCATTAATAACGGTGTGTATCGCGCCGGCTTTGCTACCACTCAAGAAGCGTATAACGAAGCGGTAGTTGAGGTCTTTAATGCCCTTGATACCTTAGAAACACGCCTAGAAAACCGTCGTTACTTAACCGGAAATACTATCACTGAAGCGGATTGGCGACTATTTACTACGTTAGTGCGTTTTGATGCGGTTTATGTGGGTCATTTTAAATGTAATTTACGCCGTATTGTTGATTACCCAAATGTTTGGGGTTATCTACGAGATTTGTACCAAGTACCGGGCATTGCTGACACTGTGGCAATGGATTATATCAAAGCGCATTACTACGCAAGCCATGAAACGATTAATCCTACGCGTATCATACCTTCAGGGCCATTAATTGATTTTAATACAGCCCATGGTCGTGAGCAATTACCTATTGAAAAACAACCAAAAAGAGTGTAAATCATGGGTAAATTAGTTGATGGCAAGTGGTTAAATGATGAACAACTGCTGGCGTTTGAGCAACAACAATATAAAACTGCCCATGGTCGATTTCAACGTGGCACTGCACAATTTCGAAACTGGATCACCGCTGATGGCAGTGCCGGAGTGTCAGGAGAAAGCGGTTTTAAGGCAGAGGCGGATCGTTATCACCTTTTTGCTGCACTTAACTGTCCGTGGGCGCATCGCACTTTAATTTATCGAAGTGTTAAGCAACTTGAAAACGTTATTTCGCTCTCACTGGTTAAGCCCTTACGCACCGAAAATGGTTGGGTATTTACTCGTGATGATACAAGTGCTGATCCTCGCTTTACAGATACCCTGCTGGGATTATCGGCCCTACATGAATTGTACGTAAAAGCTGTCCCTGATTATAGTGGCCGTGTGACCGTACCGGTACTTTGGGATAAACAGCAGAATAAGATTGTTAGTACGGAATCATCGGAAATCATTCGCATGTTTAATCGTGCTTTTGATGACATTACTGGCGACGCTCAGGACTTTTATCCAGACGCATTAGCCCAGGAAATTGATGAGCTTAATGACTACATTTATCAAAATATTAATAATGGGGTTTATCAGACGGGTTTTGCCAGAACACAAGGCGCTTATGATGAGTCTGTTGTCAAAGTATTTACAGCCCTTGATAAACTAGAACAGCGTTTATCGAATAACAAATACCTTTTAGGTGACAATATTACCGAAGCTGATTGGCGTTTATTACCCACACTGGTACGTTTTGATGTGGGGTATTTCACTACGTTCAAATGTAATTTGCGAGCGTTAAGGGATTACCCTCATTTATCTCGATACCTTCAGGATGTTGTTAACTTACCCAATGTTGGCAAAACCATTGAGCTTGATGTGTATCGTAAAGGCTATAACTCGGTCAGCCCGTTACGCAATCCACACGGTATTGTGCCCATTGGATTAGAGCCCGCTTTTTCTTATTAAACAAAAAAGTGTGTCTTAATCAGGGGGAAGAATATTACTTTTGTACTTGTGGCCGTTCAAATAACCAACCTTTTTGCGACGGTTCACATACAGGAACCGACTTTAAACCCAAACCCTTTACTGCCCAAGAAACCGGTGATGCTTATTTATGCCAATGCAAGCATACGGCCAATAGCCCTTTTTGTGATGGTAGCCATAAACAATTTGATAAAGAGCAGGTAGGCAAAGAAGGACCTGGTGTGCAAATTCAAGTGGCTAATATCAGCCACATTCCGACTGCTAGCGCAACCAAGGAAGAGCCAACAGTTGAATTAATTCATCAACTGGCTCGAGAAGGTTTATCTAAGATGAGACATCATGGTCCTATGACATCGATGGGGGTGCCATGTTATCAACTGCCACACTGGGATGACCTACAGATAATGGTGGCACAAATGGCCAACAAACCGCTTATGGAAAATGTGACTGTGGATACCGAGCTAGTTACCGGTCCTATGGCAAAAAGGCCACTAAAACTCAATATCCCATTGTTTGTATCTGATATGAGTTTTGGGGCGCTTTCTGAAGAAGCCAAAATTGCTCTGGCAACGGGGGCGGAACTCCCAGGAACAGGTATTTGCTCAGGATAAGGTGGCATGTTACCTGAAGAGCAGGCAGCGAACTCAAAATATTTTTACGAGCTGGTAAGTGCGGGATTTGGCTATGATGAGTCTACACTCAAAAATGTTCAGGCATTTCATTTTAAAGACGGACAAGGTGCAAAAACGGTAACAGGTGGCCATTTACCCGGTAACAAAAATACAGGTAGAATTGCTGAAGGGCGCGGTATTGAGGAAGGTACCCCCGCCATTTCTCCACCAACATTTAAAGATTTACATACGGCAGCAGACTAGGCTTTTCGCTCTTTATTGGAAGAAAAAAAGCGTAAATCGGGAAGTTTCAACAGGTAAATAGAGCAAAACTTGCAAGGCGGTTTGTGCCTCAAAAACATGATAGAAGCATGAAATTAGATTTGAATGTTTATTCAAAATAAAAAAGCCCGAATATTGCTATTCAGGCTTTTCTTTAAGTGCTTAGAACTTCATTAGAATAGAGTTAAAACTCTATTACATCATGCCGCCCATTCCACCCATACCGCCGCCCATATCAGGCATAGCTGGTGCAGCTTCTTGTGGTGCATCAGTGATCATACATTCGGTTGTAATCATCAAGCTTGCGATTGATGCAGCAAATTGTAGTGCTGAACGAACAACTTTAGTTGGATCCAAAATACCCATTTCGATCATATCGCCGTAGGTATCGTTAGCCGCATTAAAGCCGAAGTTACCTTCGCCATTTTTAACGGCATTTGTTACAACAGATGCTTCTGCTCCAGCGTTAGACGCGATTTGACGCATTGGCGCTTCCATTGCACGTAACAACAATTTGATACCGTGTGTTTGGTCTTCGTTGTCGCCTTTAAGTGTACCAACAACAGTTGCTGCACGAACTAGAGCAACACCACCGCCAGGTACTACACCTTCTTCAACAGCTGCGCGAGTAGCATGAAGAGCATCTTCAACGCGGGCTTTTTTCTCTTTCATTTCGACTTCAGTGGCTGCGCCAACTTTAATCACTGCAACACCGCCAGCTAATTTAGCAAGACGTTCTTGAAGTTTTTCTTTGTCGTAGTCTGAAGTAGATTCTTCGATCTGTGAACGTATTTGTGAAATACGTCCTTTAATCGCTGTTTCTTCACCGGCACCATCAACAATAATAGTAGTGTCTTTGTTTACTACTACGCGTTTAGCAGTACCAAGGTCTTCTAAAGTTACTTTTTCAAGCTCAAGACCAATTTCTTCAGAAATTACAGTACCACCAGTTAAGGTTGCAATGTCTTGTAACATGGCTTTACGACGGTCGCCGAATCCAGGTGCTTTAACTGCTGCAACTTTTACAATGCCACGCATGTTGTTAACAACAAGTGTTGCTAGTGCTTCACCTTCAACATCTTCTGCGATAAGTAAAAGAGGCTTAGATGCTTTTGCTACGGCTTCAAGAGTAGGTAACATTTCACGAATGTTGGTTACTTTTTTGTCAACCAATAAAATAAACGGGTTTTCTAATTCCACCGTACCATTTTCTTGATTGTTCATGAAATATGGAGATAGGTAACCGCGGTCGAACTGCATACCTTCAACAACTTCAAGTTCGTTTTGTAGAGCTTGACCTTCTTCTACAGTGATGACGCCTTCTTTGCCTACTTTGTCCATGGCTTCAGCGATTAGCTCGCCTACTTCAAGATCAGAGTTGGCAGAAATAGTACCTACTTGAGCAATAGCTTTATTGTCAGCACATGGAACAGAAAGTTCTTTTAGGGCGGCAACTGCAGCAATCACTGCTTTGTCGATACCACGTTTAAGATCCATCGGATTCATGCCTGCAGCAACTGATTTTAAGCCTTCAGTTACGATAGCTTGAGCTAATACTGTTGCAGTTGTTGTTCCGTCACCGGCTTCGTCATTGGCCTTGGAAGCAACTTCCTTGACCATTTGCGCGCCCATGTTTTCAAATTTGTCTGCAAGTTCGATCTCTTTCGCTACTGATACACCGTCTTTAGTGATAGTAGGAGCACCGAATGATTTGTCTAGTACCACGTGACGGCCTTTAGGACCGAGGGTTACTTTTACTGCATTTGCCAATACGTTAACGCCAGCAAGCATTTTTGCGCGAGCGTCATCAGAAAAACGAACTTCTTTAGCTGCCATGATAATTATTCCTCAAAAAATCTAATAGTGGATTGGGTTTATTCGACTACTGCTAAGATGTCACTTTCACTAAGGATAAGCACTTCTTCGCCGTCTAACTTTTCAGTTTTAACCCCATAACCATCGTTAAAAATTACGATGTCGCCGATTTTAACGTCGACTGCTTTTACGTCGCCGTTATCTAATACACGGCCATTACCGACAGCGATAACTTCGCCGCGAGTCGATTTTTCTGCGGCTGAACCAGTTAATACAATGCCACCTGCAGATTTACTTTCTTGTTCGTGACGCTTAACGATAACGCGATCGTTTAAAGGACGAATTGCCATTCTCAAATCTCCTGAAAATTCCAATGTTAATAATGCTATGTGCCTTTTATACAAAGGCTGTGATTAAGCAGAAGACGCATCGTCTGCTTAGAATTCTGTTTTATTAGAACTTAGTTCTGCGACATGAGATGGGGCTAGCAGAATTGATCTCAAGGCTTTTTTGATAAAAAAGTAAAATAAACTCGATGTTTTCCTACATAAAATTGACATAGTCTTAAGGAATAAATTTTTACGAGACTTTATGTGTAGATTTTTGTGCCGATGTCGTAGGGTAAATATTTGAAAAGACAGAATAGTTATTCCTTATAAAATGAATTTTGGCTGTTATAAATTTTGGCTGTTATAATAATAGTCGGTTTTTTTTAATAAAATATTTTGCAATTGTGTCGATCTTTGCGGCGTTTACTAACATTTTAATATAAGAATAAATCCCCTTCGAGGGTCAGATGGTTATTTTACTAAGTAACATGATTCAGCCAATGGTTAATCCTGTTCTCGCTTTTTAAAATAATCATGTGCGTCCTCAGATATATCGCTGCCAAGATATTTTCTATCACAATTTTTTGCGGCCAGAAGGGTCGAACCAGACCCAAAAAAGGGATCAACGACTAGTTCCCCCCTAGACGAACTCTGTTTAACGAGTATTTCGATAAGTTGAACCGGCTTCTCGGTTGGGTAACCTTTATAAACTCTTTTACACTCAAGAACATCGGGAATACCTAAATCATTCAACTTTCTTTTTCCTTTTTCAAAAAAGAGTATGAATTCATGTCTTGAGCGATAGTGATAGCCCATTCCTATGTTCACTTTATCCCAAACAATGGCTTTCCAAAATTTGAAGCCAATTTTTTCGGCAATAGGTTTAACAAAAAACATTGTTTCCTGATCACAAAATAAGTAGCAATGTGAGTTTTTACTGAGTACTCGATAAATTTCCTTAAATAAGGGCTCAAAACGATCGTTTGGGAAAATATTAAACCATTGATTACTAGAAGACTTACTCACTTTTAAACGAGTGGTTGTACCAATTTTTCTATGTTTTTCTAATGACTCATAAGGTGGATCTGTAATGACTAAGTCCACACTATTTGATGGAAGTGTGGCGAGCCAATCTACCGCATCGATTTTAAATAAACGCATCAAATTCCTAAGCTAAAGTATTGCTTGTTTTGCCATTGCTGTTTTTGTGGGAGACAGTGCATCCCTAATTTTCGGCACTGTACACAATAACGCTGGTTACCGTGAAGTTTTTTAGTTTTGAATTTAAATACGTGTGCTTTTAATGACTTTTTATTACTTTGAATTCAAATAATAATTGGCGAGCATTCAGTCGAGGGTAAACCAAAAGCATTGGCCACGCGTGGGGCGCATTGCCGACTAAGAATTTGAAATGGCTTCTCAAACAATTATCATGCGTGTCCTGTTAATTTTGTTGCCTTCTGTTAATTTTGTTCTAACGTCGACTGAGTTATCTGATGCTATCAAGATATCAGCCGCGGCAGCATTATTTAATAAAGCCAAGCTACTCAGGAGGCTCAAAAAAATTGATGTGATTTTGCACATACTGAACTGCCTCCCAATCAATTTAGTCCTCAAATACTATGGATTTACCGCGACCATTTGCTTCAGAAGCCGCATCTAACTTACCGTCGTTATGTATAATCACATGCATGTCGCCAAATTGACCTTCTTCCATGGTGTATCCCATGCTTTCTAGATCTGTAATGACCTGAGCTTGCAAGCCTTTATGGTAGAGAATGACATTTTTGGGAAGTAATTGATGGTGGAATCTTGGCTGGTTAACCGTATCTTCAGCACTCATTCCAAATTCCAATGCATTAAGAATGGATAAATACACAGAACTAATTATTGTAGTGCCTCCAGGTGATCCGGTTACCATCACTACTTGTTTATCTCTAAGCACCATACTCGGTGCCATCGATGACAACATGCGCTTTTTGGGTTGTATTTCATTAGCTTGCCCTCCTACTGCACCAAATATATTCGCCACTCCAGGTTTAGCGCTGAAATCATCCATTTCGTCATTAAGTAAAAAACCGGCTCCCTCAACAACAACACTGCTACCAAAACCTATATTAATCGTAGTGGTATTTGAAACCGCATTACCCCATTTATCTATTATTGAAAAATGTGTGGTTTGCTCGCTTTCCTTTAGGCCTGGCTTGATGTCTTCAGTTACTGAAATCTGGTCTCGCAGAACACTTTGACTTCGCATCGCAAGGTAATCGTCTGCGATTAATGAATCTACTGGCACTTCAACAAAATCTGGATCACCCAAGTATTCTGCTCTGTCTGCAAAAACACGCTTACCTATTTCGGCTAATAGGTGAACGTATGGGGCGGAGTTATGTGTCAATTTAGTTTGTTCTTTCGTCAGAAAATCATACATTTTTAGCCATTGAATGACTGCTATACCGCCCGAGCTAGGAGGTGCCGCTGTCATTAATTCATAGTCACGCCATTCAGTTTTAATAGCATGTCGACTCTTTGCTTGATAAGAAAGTAAATCTTGTTCAGTGATCAAACCTTGTTCTTTGCGCATAAAATCACTGATTATCTTGGCTGTTTCGCCCTGATAAAAACCAGCACGCCCTTGATCACGGATCCGCTTTAAGGTGGCGGCCAGTTCAGGTTGTTTAAACACCTCATTGACTTTAGCTGAACTAAAATAGTCTTTAAAATTAACCTCAAATCCGCGTTTTTTCAATTGTTGTATATTGTCTTCAATGGAGCTTGCAAGTTGCGGGTGCACTTTAAAACCTTGCTCTGCTAACGTCACAGCAGGCTGCAATAAATCATTCCAAGGCAAACTACCATGTTTTTCATGGGCCAACCACATACCCGCAACAGTGCCTGGCACGCCTGAAGACAACACGCCAATTAGAGATTGATATGGGATCACGTTTCCTTGTTCGTCTAAGTACATATCCCGATCCGCCGACAATGGTGCTTGTTCTCGGTAATCAATAAAATCAGAGGTTTGATCTTTGTATACCAACATAAAACCGCCACCGCCAATATTACCTGCTTCTGGCAAGGTGACTGCTAGTACAAACTGCGCGGCAATTGCGGCATCAACCGCATTACCGCCTTTTTGTAGGATACCTTGGGCTACGTCAGCGCTAAAGCTATCAGGCATTGCCACCGCAGCGCTTGATAATGTTTCTACATGAGGCGTAGGTTTGTTATGCCCGCAACCAAAAATCAAAATGCACAAATTAATAGTAAGTAGGATCCCGATAACACGGGATGTTTTGTAGGTTATCAATGTAAATTTCCCTTGATTGCTATCAATTTAAATACTTAAATTTTCACATTTATAAAATATATTCAAGCTTATTATGCCTATATTTCAGTGCCAGCATGCAAGCTGGCTCAATCATCTAAATCTGAACAGGTATAATTAAGTATTCCAATGTCATATTCATACGAGACCGTGTCAGTAATCTGTTGTATCAGGGTAAACTTTAACCTTGTATCTTAAACCTGTTTTTGTCCGCAATCACATATTAGTCATATGCTCATAGGGTTCGCAGCTTGGCTGAGACCCCTATGATTGAGTAGAAATAATAAGATGTTTTGAAGGACCTTTAAACTTTTTGGGGATGTTTAGAAACATGCTTAGGCACGTTTTTTTGTTTTGTGGATACGCCGTTTTATACCCTGGCGAGCACTGCCATCCCGCGCGGCGTCGGCATGTTAAATGCCCCACTTAATTCACAAAATAATCGGCGAGCTTTGAGTCGAGGGTAAATCAAAAGCATCGGCCGCGCGGCGGGCGCATTACCGACTAGGAGTTTTGAATGGCTTCGCCATTAATTAACATGTGTGTCCTGTTAATTCTGTTTTCAAGAATAAGCCGACTAATTATCAAGGCTGTCCAGTTAATTGGTGGGGCAATCGCCATGCGGACTCCGCGCATGTTTCTAGATCCGCTCCATATTGCAACTCTTATAAAATTACAACATTTGTACAAAACTGACTGTTTGTTGCTACTGTCTATATGATGAAGTAAGAGGATTTTTCATTCAGGAGATTGTAATGCGTTTATCTATCGACATTACCCCAGAGCAGCATCAACATTTAAAAGCAGCGGCCGCACTACAAGGCCAATCCATCAAAAATTATGTATTAGGACGTGCCTTACCACAGGGTAATGAACAAGAAGCACTGAATAAATTGGAAGCATTTTTAGGGCCGCGTGTGGACAAAGCCAAAGCTGGTGAAATTTCGACTAACTCCGTTGACTCTATATCTGACGAAGAATTAGCAAAAGCTAAGTAAATATCATGCGCCAATACAACATTACGGAAGATGCAGAGCAAGACTTACGGGAGATTGCACGGTATACCCTCAGTAAATTCGGACCTAAGCAATTGGAAGCATACCGACAAGCGCTAAACAGTACCTTTAATGCTATTGACAAAACCAAGTTATTTAGCGTCAATTTTCAAAAAAAAGACCAGAAATATTGGTCACAAAATGTCAACATCATTATGTTTTCTATATCGTTTAGAGCGTTGATCAAGCAACTGTTATTGGTGTTATTCATGAATTGAGAGACATAGTGGTTTTGCTTACTTCTCGATTGACTGGCAATAGTAAACAGTAACCGGCTGCCAAGAATTAACATGCGTGCCCTGATAGCTTAGAACAGCATCCAGAAGTTTTTGCTGATTTACACTAAAATATGTAATAAATCCGTCAAGAACCTGCTGGCCTTGCGCATATGGAAAAGTTAACGTGAGTGTCCAGATAGCGTTCAATTTCTGGTAATGTCTTAAAACAAATAGCGGAGGCAATTGATCATGAATAATCATGATATTGGATTAGAAATTCTTGAAGGGTTAGATGATATTAAACAATTCAAAAGTGGCAATGCCCAACTAAAAACAACTGAATTGTCTGAACCATCTAAACCTAAAATAATCAGAGCAAAACTAAAATTATCACAGTCAGAATTTGCCGGTTTGCTGGGTGTAAGCATGCGGACATTACAGGACTGGGAGCAAGGGCGTAGAAGCCCTCAAGGTTCTGCAATAGCGCTGCTTCGTATTGCAGAACAGCATCCAGAAGTTTTTGCTGATTTACACTAAAACATGTAATAAATCCGTCAAGAACCTGCTGGGCCTTACGCATATGGAAAAGTTAACGTGAGTGTCCTGATAGCGTTCACATCGAGCTGAAGTATGGTAGATAGTCACAATTGCGAATCATTGCTTCTGGCTGAGTCTTGGATTGAAATTGGGGATGACAATTACATCTTAAATATCAACCAAATAGCTACAGAGGAAGATCTTGAAGAAAACCATCATCTAGAATACGTTGGGCAAACTATATTTCAAGTTGCCATTAATATTCAGTTTTGTCCCTATTGTGGCGAAGATTTAAAGCATCCTAAAAATGAAATTGTTCCAGAGTTTAAGTTATATGATTTTTCAAAATGGTAGCTCTGGAAAAACCAACTCATAACAAGTTTGTTCGCAACCTGCGATTGCTGGGACGGCTTACACGCCACTAGTTCCTGGCTCTGTTACAAATACTTACCTTGCACCCGCATTAATAAAATATTCAAAACCGATGTTATTGTGATTGTCCCGATAGAGGTTCTTTAAAAGTCGTATTAATCAAGCAACTTGCCCCCTAATCTTGCTCCCGGCAATGGCAAACTCATTTAACATCCATGTTAAATGCCCTAATGTATTCACAAAATAATCGGTGTGCCTTGAGTCGAGGGGAGGGCAAGAGTATCGGCTTTGCTTTGCAATTAATTATCATGGATGTCCTGCTAATTGTTGTTCATTAAGAGTTTTGAATGGCTTCGCCAATAATTAACATGTGTGTCCTGATAGCGTACTGTTATGGCGAAGCCTTTTATGCGCCGCGCTTATCAAGCATATGCTTCGCATACTGTCATCCCGCGCGGCGTCCGCATGACATTTTTCAAACGAATCCCTTCGTCCAACCTACTTTTTTGCTACAGCCAAAAAAAGTAAGCAAAAAAGGCCGCTCGAGGGCAATGCTCTTCATCCGATTATTTCGTAAATTAAGCAGGTCGTTTGCACTTGCTCCCGGCAATGGCAAACTCAATTAGCATCCTTGCTAATT
>JAWUXU010000017.1:0-22041 GCA_034111145.1 Paraglaciecola sp. | reverse complement strand
ACGAGTACGCTCGCCTACGCCAGCAAATACTGAGTAGCCGCTGTGTTCGATTGCGATATTACGAATAAGCTCCATCATGTTGACGGTTTTACCCACACCAGCACCACCGAACAATCCAACTTTACCACCTTTAGCAAACGGACAAACCAAGTCGATAACCTTGATGCCTGTTTCTAGTAGTTCAACTGAACTCGATTGCTCTTCATAAGTAGGCGCTTCACGGTGAATAGACATACGCTCTTCTTCACCGATAGGGCCTGCTTCGTCAATTGGGTTACCTAATACATCCATGATGCGTCCCAATGTGGCTTTACCCACTGGAACCTGAATTGCTAGACCACTGTTTTCTACAGCTAGGCCACGACGTAAACCATCAGTGGAACCCATTGCAATGGTACGGACTACGCCACCACCTAATTGCTGCTGTACTTCCAGGGTCAAACCTTGCAAATCACCTTCGGTAACTCGCAATGCATCATATATTTTTGGAACCGAATCTTGTGGAAACTCAATATCCACTACGGCGCCAATTATTTGGACGACCTTACCATGACTCATGTTAATTCCTCTTTATTTCTAAAACCATTGCCTAGACCGCTGCCGCGCCGCTCACAATCTCACTGATTTCTTGTGTGATTGCTGCTTGACGAGCTTTGTTATATATCAATTGTAAGTCATCAATGATGTCACCCGCATTATCAGTAGCCGCTTTCATAGCTACCATACGAGCAGCCTGCTCAGAAGCGACATTTTCAACTACGCCTTGATATACTTGAGACTCAATAAATCGAACCAATAACATATCTAGGATAGGTTTTGGATCAGGTTCGTATATGTAGTCCCAACGGTGCTGTGATTCTTGTTGTTCAGATTTAGGCAAAGGCAACAATTGATCGATCTGCGGCTCTTGCGACATGGTATTTATAAATTTATTAAATACCAAACATAAACGGTCTATTTTGCCGTCATTAAATGCATCTAACATAATACGCACCAAACCAATAATCTCATTGATAGTTGGCGCATCACCTAGACCAGATTCAGCAGCTAAAACATTGCCACCAAAACGGTTAAAAAATGCAACAGACTTGGCACCTAATGCAGCAAAATCAGCTTCAACACCTTGTTCTTGCCATTTTTGTGCATCTTTCACCACCATTTTGAATTCGTTGGTGTTTAAACCACCACATAATCCACGGTCGGTTGAAATAACAATATAACCAACGCGTTTTACTTCGCGTTCTTCCAAATAAGGATGGCGATATTCAAGGTTAGCGTTTGCTAGGTGACCGATGACATTTCGAATATTCTCAGCATATGGACGGCCTGAAGCCATACGGTTTTGCGCCTTTTTCATTTTAGACGCTGCAACCATTTCCATAGCGCTGGTGATCTTCTGAGTATTTTTAATACTGCCGATCTTACCTTTTATTTCTTTACCGCTAGCCATAAACTCTATCTCCGATTATTCAACATAATGACCACCAACTCTTTAACTAAGAGATTGGCAGTCCAATTGATTACCACGTTTGTGTTGCTTTAAATTTCTCTAAAGCTTCATTTAGGGTGGCTTCAATTTCTTTGTCGAAATTACCTGTTGTATTGATAGTGTTCATCAGCTCGCTGTATTCACTGTTCATGTAAGAGTGTAAAGATGCTTCAAAGTCTAGAATTTTATTTAATTCAACGTCTTTAAGATGCCCTTTCTCAACAGCAAATAATGAAAGTCCCATATCTGCAACCGAAAGTGGTGCATATTGGTTTTGTTTCATTAATTCCATTACACGCTCTCCATGCTCAAGCTGGGCACGAGTGGCATCATCAAGGTCAGATGCAAATTGCGAGAAAGCAGCCAATTCACGATACTGAGCTAGGGCTAAACGAATACCGCCGCCTAATTTCTTAATGATTTTAGTTTGCGCAGCACCACCAACACGAGATACAGAAATACCCGCGTTAACAGCAGGACGAATACCTGCATTGAACAAATCTGTCTCTAGGAAGATTTGGCCATCGGTAATCGAAATAACGTTAGTGGGTACAAATGCGGATACGTCGCCAGCTTGGGTCTCAATAATAGGTAGGGCAGTCAAAGAGCCTGTTTTACCTTTTACATCACCTTTAGTGAAACGTTCAACGTATTTCTCATTTACACGTGCAGCACGTTCTAGAAGTCGTGAGTGAAGATAGAAAACATCTCCAGGGTACGCTTCACGGCCTGGTGGACGACGTAACAATAGTGAAATTTGACGATATGCAACGGCTTGTTTAGACAAGTCATCATATACAATCAAAGCATCTTCACCGCGGTCACGGAAATATTCACCCATGGTACAACCGGAGTAAGGTGCTAAGTATTGTAATGCTGCTGATTCTGATGCAGAAGCTGCAACAACTATGGTATGTGCCATAGCATCGTGCTCTTCTAATTTGCGCACTACGTTGGCGATAGTCGAAGCCTTTTGGCCGATCGCAACATAAATACATTTAACACCTGAATCTTTTTGATTGATGATCGCATCAATTGCAAAAGCAGTTTTACCGGTTTGACGATCACCGATAACCAATTCACGTTGTCCACGACCCACTGGGATCATAGCATCAACTGATTTATAACCAGTTTGAATAGGTTGGTCTACCGATTGACGTTCGATGACGCCCGGTGCGATTTTTTCTACAGGTTCATAACCATCTGCATCGATAGCACCTTTGCCATCAATAGGTGCGCCTAGTGTGTTGACCACTCGACCAAGTAGATTACGACCTACTGGTACTTCTAGGATACGTCCAGATGATTTTACTTTTACGCCTTCTTGTAAGTCAGCATAAGGACCCATAACTACCGCACCTACAGAGTCTCGCTCTAGGTTCAATGCGATAGCGTAACGGTTACCAGGAAGCTCGATCATTTCACCTTGCATTACATCTGCAAGGCCATGAATACGGATAATACCATCGGTTACACCAACAATAGTTCCTTCATTACGAGCTTCACTTACTATCTCGAACTTCTCAATACGTTGTTTGATTAGTTCCGCAATTTCAGTGGAATTCAGTTGCATGCTTTATTTCCCGTTATGCTTGTAACGCGTCTGATAGACGGTTTAATTTATTACGAAGTGAACCGTCAATAACTGTGTCGCCGGCTCTAATAAGTACTCCGGCTATCAATTCAGGATCCACGCTACAATTTAGCTTAACTTTACGTGCAAGACGTGTTTCAAGAGACTTGCTGATATCTGTTTGTTGTTTTTTATTGAGTTTGACTGCTGAAGTAATATCAACGTCAATTTCTTTCTCAAAATCAGATTTAAACTGATTAAACAAATTAGAAATATCTGGAAGCGCTTGTAAACGTCTATTTTCAGCCAAAACTTTTATTAAGTTTTGGCCCTGTTGGTCGAGTTGTTCACCACACACGCCATTAAAAATTTCAGCTAATCTTTCGACTGCTAATGAACCCGTTAATAAAGTCTTAACCGTTTCATTTTTAGAAATCTCAGCAGCAAAAACTAACACTTCTTGCCATTGTGCAATGCTTTTATTCTCGACCGCGTAATCGAACGCAGCTTTGGCGTAAGGGCGAGCGATAGAAGTCCATTCAGACATAGCTCATTCTCCCTTATAGTTCAGCGACAAGTTTTGCAACTATGTCACTTTGTGCCGCAGCATCTATCTCACGACCTAAGATTTTTTCAGCACCGGCAACAGCCAAAGCAGCAACTTGTTTACGTAGCTCTTCTTTTGTTCGGTTTCTTTCTGCTTCAATCTCAGAGTGTCCTTGCGCAATGATTTTTTCACGCTCGGAATGACCACGTTGTGTTTCTTCGTCAACAATAGTTGAACCACGCTTTTTGGCCTGTTCAATAATATCTGCTGCTTGACCTTTCGCATCTTTAAGTTGATCGGTAACTTTTGCATGTGCAATTTCAAGGTCTTTTTCACCTTGCATTGACGCTGCTAAACCATCTGCGATCTCTTTTTGACGCTTTTCAATCGCTTCGATCAATGGAGGCCATACATATTTCATGCAGAACAAAACAAAGAACATAAATGCGATTAATTGACCTATTAGAGTGGCGTTAACATTCACGGCCGAACCTCCTGATTAAATGTATGCTAAAAATATTAAGGCTAACAACTAAGCACCAACAGCAAACAATAGGTACATAGATAGGCCAACACCAATCATTGGGATAGCATCAACTAAACCAGCTACAATGAACATCTTAACTTGTAATGAGGCTGCTAATTCTGGTTGACGAGCAACCGATTCTAAGAATTTCCCACCTAGTAGGGCGAAACCAATTGAAGTACCTATGGCAGCCAAACCAAGAATTATAGCCACTGCGATATATAACATGTAAATCTCCGATTTTTAGTAAAGTTAAAAGTAAAAGTAAAAGTAATTTTTTTTTGTAAGCCCCTAGTGATCTTCACTAGCTAAACTTAAATAAACGATGGTTAGCATCATAAAAATAAAGGCTTGTAAAGGTAGTACCAGTAAATGGAACACCGCCCAGGCAAAGTGCAAAGGTAACTGCATTAAACCAACGGAGGCAATTAATATAAATATCAACTCACTGGCATATATATTTCCGAATAAACGCAATGCCAATGAAAAGGGTCTTGCGAGTAGTGTAATAGTTTCAATAATCAAGTTGACCGGTATAAAAGCCCAGTGACCAAATGGTGTCCTTGTCATTTCCTTCGCAAAGCCACCAAATCCTTTCATCTTTATTGAATAAAATAAGATAAGGAAAAACACACCGAGACCAAGAGCTGCAGTCACATTCAAATCAGTGGTAGGTACAACCTTCATATAAACATCATGAGGATCCATTCCAAAACCGTATTCTCCAACCATGCCTGCAATACTAGGTAATATGTCAACAGGAACAAGGTCCATTATGTTCATTAATAACACCCAACAAAATATTGTCAGTGAAAGTGGAGCTATTAACCTACTTTTCCCATGAAAGGTGCTGCTCACATTGTCATTAACAAAACCCACTACCAATTCGACAAATGCTTGCGTTTTGTTTGGTACACCAGAAGTAGCTTTTTTCGCAACTGAGCGGAAAAACCCTAAAAACAAAATACCTAAACCTATAGACCATGCAAGTGTATCCACATGCCAAGTCCAAAAACCCGCGTCTGCACATGCTTTATTAAATGCAATTCCGTTTTCAGTGTTGCACATAGATGCATTGGTTAAGTGGTGTTTAATATATTCTGACGTTGTAATTTCAGATGCCATTGATTAACCCAGTTGTAGTAATTTAAAATTCTTTAGACGGCATATTCACTGCCGCAACAAATCAATTTATAGGCAACCAATTTGCTCTTATAAATGTCTAATATTATTTTGGTGTTTTTATCATTGCTGCCCATTGACAGAAATTACTCACCATAAAGCCAATAAAAAGCGGAAGAGGCTCCAAGTTTAAACCTGCAAACGCCACTATCGCCATCAACACAGTGATATACAATTTTAGCTTCGCTCCATTATTGAAACTGCGCACCATCAATTTAATCTGACTGGCCCCAGAATATCTAAAAGCAAAGAAAGCAAAAACACCGTTAGCCGTTACGTTAATCAACCCGCCATAAAAAAAAGAAAAGGCGGTCAATTTTTGAAAAAAAATTAATATCACAGCACATACAAAAATTACGATAAAGCTTTGATAAAAGAACACTTTAAGTGCTAATTTTTGACCTTGTTTAGTTAGTTTATGAACCAAATTCACCTCAGTCTATTCAAAACCAAACAAAAAGCGCCGGAATTATACTTTTTTATAGCTGATTTACAATACTAAAGTCTAACTTGGTGCACAAAAGCACTATTATTGACATTACTACAAAGCCTTTATTTTGTAGGGATTAAGGATTTAAGGTGTTTTAAAAGTCGGTAATTTGCACTCAATCCCATCATACTTTATGAGCATTGCTAAATAGGGAGTTGTTATGTTTAACATTTTGTTTCGTTATTAGACATTAATTTACTTTATATGACCCAAAATCCCATCTAGTTGGTCAAGGCTGGAAAAATTAATCACTAATTTACCTTTTCCTTTGGCATTGTGAGCAATACTGACAGGTGCCCCCAAGTTTTCAGATAATTTTGTTTGTAGGCGTTGTACGTCAGGATCCTCTTTAATGGGTGCTTTATCTTTTGTAGGCTCTAATAGTCGACGGACTAAATTTTCAGTGTCTCGAACATTTAGACCTTTACCAGAAACAATTTGTGCTGCATCGTTTTGGGTATCTCCCTGAAGGGCTAACAGAGCTCTTGCGTGACCCATTTCAATATCGCCATGTTCCAGTAGTAACTTTACATCGTCGTTTAGATTGTTTAAACGTAACAAGTTACTAACAGTCGTTCTGGGTTTACCTACAGCAGTCGCCACTTCTTGATGGGTGAGTCCAAATTCAGCCATGAGCCGGTCTAACGCTTGTGCTTCTTCCATAGCGTTAAGATCTTCTCGTTGAATATTTTCAATTAGTGCAATAGCTACTGCTGATTCATCAGGCACATCTCTTACTAAACATGGGATAACATCTAATTGTGCTATTTGTGCAGCGCGCCAACGTCTTTCACCAGCAATAATTTCGTACTTATTTTCGAAAATTTGGCGCACTACTATTGGTTGAATAATGCCTTGTGAACGAATAGATGAGGCTAGATCTTCAAGAGCTTCAGATGACATATCTTTGCGTGGTTGATACTTGCCAGGCTGTAAAAACTCTACAGGTATCTTTTGCAACTCACTCTGTTTTTCAGGTAGCTCTGAATCCATGCTTTTGCCTGCTTGGCTGGTTGCCAATAAGGCGTCAAGTCCTCTACCTAAACCTCTTTTTTTCGCCGACATGTTATCCTCTATTGTTCGTTCTATTTATTTTACTAATTTTAATTAGCTCTTTTATTTGCCTTTCCGCGTCTTAATATTTCACCTGCTAAAGCTAAATAGGCTTTTGCACCGGTAGACGATTTATCATAATACATCGCTGGTGAACCAAAACTAGGCGCTTCCGCCAGTCGAACATTTCTAGGAATGACAGTTCTGTATACTTGATCGCCAAAATGTCGTTTAAGTTGTTCAGACACATCATTTGCAAGTCTATTCCTAGGATCGTACATAGTGCGCAGTACACCCTCGATTTTCAATTTTGGGTTAACCACAGAGGCTAACTTTTTTATAGTGTCCATTAGAGCTGTGAGTCCTTCGAGGGCATAATATTCACATTGCATAGGCACCAATACCGAATCAGCGGCGGCCATAGCATTTACTGTCAGTTGATTTAACGAAGGTGGACAATCAATAAAAATATAATCATAGTAATTCTTAACAGGTGCTAAAGCATTACGCAGTCGTAATTCACGTGCAAATACTTCCATCAATTTAATCTCTGCAGCTGTGATATCACTATTGCCAGCGATAAGGTGATATTTGCCTGTGGTCTCTTTAATCAATACCTCTTCAATAGGTTTATCTTCTATTAACAACTCGTAACAGGTGCTGTCTACGTTGTATTTGTCAACACCACTACCCATGGTTGCATTTCCTTGGGGGTCGAGATCAATCAATAAAACTTTACGTTTTGTGGCCGCCATCGACGCTGCGACGTTAACAGCGGTTGTGGTTTTACCCACTCCACCCTTTTGATTAGCAATTGCAATGATTTTGCCCAAAATAATCGTCCACTTTTATATTTAGAAAACCAGAATAGAAAAATTTAATTTACTAAATCCCATAAGAATAGCTTTTAGCCAACTGATTGTTTTTTAATTTTGATAATATGCCGTTCGCCTTCAAGGCCAGGTACGTCTAATTTAATTATTTCTTGTAAAGTAAATCCTAAAGGTATCTCACTCAACTCATCCGAAGAAATTTGACCCTTTAATGCAAAAAAAACACCTTCGGAATCTACCAGATGTTGGCACCAGTGCAACATATCTTTTAATGAAGCAAAGGCTCTGCTTAATACCCCATCAATTTTAACGTTAGGGACAAAATCTTCAACTCGTGATTGTATTGGTTTGATGTTGTCTATTTTTAATTCATAGGCAACTTGTTTCATAAAACGCACGCGCTTACCTAAGCTATCTAATAAAATAAATTGCTTATTTGGGCACATAATAGCCAGCGGTATACCCGGTAAACCTGGACCCGTGCCCACATCGATATATCGGATTTCATCTAGAAATGGTGCAACCACTATTGAATCAACTATATGTTTGATCACCATTTTTTGGGGATCTCGCACAGAAGTTAAATTGTAAGCTTTATTCCATTTAAACATCATCAATACATAACGAATAAGTTTATGTTGCTGTTCTTCAGTAACAACTAACTCACAATTTTTAATGCTATTTTTTAAAACAATTATCAGTTCGTTTTCTAGGGATTGATGTTCGTTCATTATGCAGAAATTTTATTTTGGTCTTTATTAGTGCCAACTAACAAACTGTGTTTTTTTAGAAACACTAATAAAAGGGACACCGCTGCAGGTGTAATACCCGATATTCTGCCTGCTTTACCGATAGTTTCTGGACGTGTACTGGTCAACTTAGCAACAACTTCATTGCTTAATCCAGAAATTTTACTAAAATCAAAATCTATTGGTATTAACGTGTTTTCATTGCGTAATGTTTTAGCAATTTCGTCTTTTTGACGCTCTATGTATCCAGCATATTTAATTTGAATTTCAACCTGCTCCGCCGCTTGTTCATTTTGTATCTTTGGCCCAAATGCTTCTATTTGCATTAAAGTTTTATAGGTCATTTCTGGACGACGTATCAAATCCTCTAAGCTATTTTCTTTGGTAACTGGATTCTTTAATAAAACATTTAAGGCTTCGGTTGAATCATGCGACGGATAAACCCAAGTTGACTTTAGTCGCTGTCTTTCCAGTTCAATTGCTTCTAATTTTTGGTTAAAAGCCTTCCAACGTTGATCGTCAACTAATCCAATTTCATGGCCTTTGGCGGTTAAACGAATATCCGCATTATCTTCACGTAACAATAAACGGTATTCAGCTCGGCTGGTAAACATACGGTAGGGTTCTTTGGTGCCCATAGTAGACAAATCATCAATTAATACGCCTACGTAAGCTTCATCACGGCGTAAAACAAATTCGTCTTTTTGTTGTACTTGTAAAGCTGCATTTGCACCGGCTATTAAACCTTGAGCACCGGCTTCTTCATAACCTGTTGTACCATTAATTTGACCAGCAAAAAATAAACCACTTATAAATTTGGTTTCTAAAGTTTGTTTAAGATCACGAGGATCGAAAAAATCATATTCAATTGCATAACCTGGGCGCACGATATGTGCATTCTCAAAACCAATTATTGAACGAACAAAATTCATCTGTACGTCAAAAGGTAAGCTAGTTGATATTCCGTTTGGATAAACTTCGATACTGTTTAAACCTTCCGGTTCGACAAAAATTTGATGTGAATTTTTATCCGCAAAACGATGTATTTTATCTTCAATAGACGGACAGTACCTTGGCCCAACGCCTTCTATCACGCCTGTGTACATGGGTGATCTGTCTAATCCACCGCGTATAATTTCATGCGTTTTTTCATTAGTGTGTGTTATATAACAAGGAATTTGCCTAGGATGATCGCTAGCTTTTCCCATATAAGAAAATACTGGAACAGGCGTATCACCGTGTTGTATCTGCATGGCATCGAAATTTAAAGTTCGTGCGTCTAGTCTGGCTGGTGTACCTGTTTTTAAACGATCAACCCGAAAAGGTAATGCTCTTAGCCTGTCTGCTAATGCGATCGATGGAGGATCACCAGCACGGCCTCCTTTGTGGTTTTCCATTCCAATATGTATCATACCGCCTAAAAACGTGCCTACGGTGATAACAACACTTCTAGCATGGAATTTAAGTCCCATTTGTGTCACTACACCAACAACACGATCCTGTTCAACAATTAGATCATCACAAGATTGTTGGAACAAAGTTAGATTTTCTTGATTTTCAATAATTTTACGAATTTCATTACGGTAAATTGTTCTGTCAGCTTGAGCCCGTGTTGCTCGAACTGCAGGACCTTTGCTCGAATTCAAAGTTCTAAATTGGATGCCCGCCCTGTCAGTGGCTGTAGCCATCGCGCCGCCTAAAGCATCTATTTCTTTAACTAAATGACCTTTTCCTATTCCGCCGATTGCCGGATTACAAGACATCTGTCCAAGTGTTTCGATATTGTGTGTTAGCAAAAGAGTATTTGAGCCCATGCGAGCAGATGCTAATGCTGCTTCTGTTCCTGCGTGGCCACCACCGACAACGATAACGTCGAAATGTTGTTGATAAAACATAATTTTCCTCTAAAGCTGAATGATCAACTTGATCAATTTCCCCCACACAAAATGGGACGCATATTCTATATAGATTTTAGCGTAAGTAAAATGCTTAAAAACCCTTCAATTATTGTTCTTTGATCCCCTAGTATTTATAAGATCTTTTAGATCTTTGTTTATTATTACTATTATTAAGCAGCCACTTTTCTGTTAGTAAGTCACTATTCTATATATATATTAATAAGTTACAGGCAATGTAAGTATGTGAATAATACTTGATCAAACGGGTATAAGTTGGGTGTAAGTAGCTGTTTTATCCACAGGGTAGTTTAGCTACATTTTTATTCAGTGGATATAAAGAGCTTTTACATGAGTTATACATATATGTATCCACAACACATAACATCTTTTGATCTAACTGTGCGTAACGTGTGATCAGAATTAAGTCAGTGTAAGTTTAGATCATGATTTATATAGAAAAGATCAATTCGTTTAATCTTATCCACATATTGGTGATCAAAATTTAAGGATCCGTTTTAGATCCTTATTATGAATAAAATATTGATCAGATATTTTTCTTATAATTTAAAAATACGCCTAAATATGTCGATTATTGTGATTTGTAATATAATTTTTGTATGAAATTTCGTTTGTTTTCTACAAACCTCACTCTTCAAGCCGATAAAATTAATGTTTTTGATGGCTTGTTTACGATGATAATGTGCTCAGATTAGCTTGATCCTGATATTGCGACCATTAGGTATGGTTATTTTTTAGATAATTAGAGATGAAATAACCCATAAATAACCCATAAATGGGCCTCTAGCATCGCCGTGATTGACATCTTTCTTTAGATGTTTTTAAGCTGTAGGCTGATATTTATTTGATGTGTGTGTATTAATATTTTGGTTATTTGTATTGAATAAATCTCAAATATTTTTCAATCGAGAGTTGCAGTTTTCTCAGTTAAATATCAAATTTATAGGTTTAATTTTGAGATTTAATTTTTAATTCCATCCATCTTTTGATCTAACTGTGCGTAACGTGTGATCAGAATTAAATCAGTGTAAGTTTAGATCATGATTTATATGGATAAGATCAATACGTTTAATTTTATCCGCATATAGGTGATCAAAATTTAAAGATCCATTTCGGATCCTTCTTATAAATAAAATATTGATCAGATATTTTTTTATAAGTTAAAAATACGCCTAAATATGTCGATTATTGTGATTTTTAATATAATTTTTTGTATGAAATTTCGTTTGTTTTCTATAAACCTCACTCCTCAAGTCGATAAAATTAATGTTTTTGATGGCTTATTTACGATGATAATGTGCTCAGATTAGCTTGATCCTGATATTGTGACCATTAGGTATGGATATTAGGTATGGATATTTTTTTAGATGATTAGAGATGAAATAACCCATAAATGAACCTCTAGTATCGCCGTGATTGACATATTTCTTTAGATATTTATAAGCTGTAGGCTGATATTTATCTGATGTGTGTGTATTAAGATTTTAGTTATCTGCATTGAATAAATTTCATATATTTTTCAATCGAGAGTTGCAGTTTTATCAGGTAAATCTCAAATTTATAGGTTTAATTTTGAGATTTAATTTTTAATTCGATCGATCCATCGATCCATCGATCCATCGATCCATCGATCCATCGATCCATCTTTTGATCTAACTGTGCGTAACGTGTGATCAGAATTAATTCAGTGTAAGTTTAGATCATGATTTATATGGAAAAGATCAATACGTTTAATTTTATCCACATATAGGTGATCAAAATTTAAGGATCCACTTTGGATCCATCTGATAAATAAAATATTGAGCAGATGTTTCTTTATAAGTTAAAAATACGCCTAAATATGTCGATTATTGTGATTTGTAATATAATTTTTGTATGAAATTTCGTTTGTTTTCTACAAACCTAACTTTTCAAGTCGATAAAATTAATGTTTTTGATGGCTTATTTACGATGATAATCGTACTCAGATTAGCTTGATCCTGATACTGCGACCATTAGGTATGTATATTTTTTAGATAATTAGTATTAGGCGACAATTAACTTGACCGGTTTGCGACAACTACCTTGGCCGGTTTTGGTAAACTTCAGGCACATTTAATCACCAAGAGATTTATATGCCTGGAACATCCATAACCAAGCAACAGGTTAAGTTATATATGTCTTATCGTAAAAATCATTCCCAAGTAAAGTCAGCTGCAAAATCTGGTATTTCTGAACGTAGTGCAAGGCGCATAGAAAAGGAAGAACATCAAACACAGCAACAGCCTAGGCAGTACCGTACCCGTAAAGACCCCTTTAATGGTCTGTTTGAACAACACTTAGTCCCTTTATTGAAAGAAAATCCTGCATTACAACCGATCACTTTACTTGATGAATTAGCTGACAAAGCACCCAATCAATTTGACCAATCACACCTAAGAACCTTGCAGCGCCGCGTTAAACGTTGGCGTGCTAAAGAAGGTCCAGAGCAAGAGGTTATCTTCTTGCAGCGTCATACCCCAGGCGATATGGGGATATCCGATTACACTTGGATGAACAAGCTCAACATTACACTTTGCGGCAATGAATTTAAGCACAAGCTTTATCATTACCGTTTAGTCTACAGTGGCTGGACATACGTCCAAGTCACCTTAGGCGGTGAAAGCTTTGAATCGCTTTCATCAGGCTTGCAAAATAGTTTTTGGCGCAGTGGTGGTGTACCAGCGAGTCATCGTACAGACAGCTTAAGTGCGGCCTTTAAAAATCACTGTGAAGAAACGTTACTCACTGAGCGCTATGCTAAACTTTGTAAACATTATGGTGTTAATGCAACACGCAATAATAAAGGCTTAGCCCATGAGAATGGCGCCATTGAATCAGCACATGGTCACTTAAAACGAAAAATAGATCAGCAATTGATGCTACGCGGTAGCCGCAATTTTGACAATTTGGCTGATTACGAAGAGTTTATTAGTCTAATTGTCGCCAAAATCAATCGTCAGTGTAAAACACGTTTTGAAGAAGAAAAACCTTATTTACAATCTCTACCAAGCCGACGTACTAATGACTTTAGTGAACTGCACGTTAAGGTTAATTCAAGCAGCACCATCACCGTTAAACGCGTGCTTTATACGGTGCCATCCAGACTGATTGGTACGGCCTTACTTGTCCATATTTATGATGAGCGATTAGCACTATTTCACGGTCATGAATTAACGCTCACCTTGCCTCGACTTTATGCCCAAGGCTCGAATCGGGCACGCTGTGTTGACTACCGGCATGTGATCCACTCACTAGCGAAAAAGCCTAACGCGTTTAGAAATTCGCTGCTTAGAGACAACTTGATCCCCCGTGGCGATTTTACTTTAATATGGCAGCAATTAACGCAAAACATTCTCAGTGATACCGATTGCAGATACATGGTCGATTTACTGGTGCTTGCCGACAACTACGATTGCGAACAAGCGCTAGGTCGCTACGTACTCACAGCACTTGAAGGAGGAAACAACGTATCGATTAGGCAATGTCGTGAGTTATTTGGCCCCGACAACATTGAAATACCCTGTCTTGTCAGTCAGCAACATAGTCTGTCGAGTTACGATTGCTTGATAGGAGGGATACATGGCTAACATTCAAAGTTTACCACTACTACTCAAGGAGTTACGGTTAACCGCTATCGCCAAATCATGGCCTAATTTAGCAGAGAAATCGGTAAAAGAAGCATGGGAGCCTACACAGTTTCTAGCTGAGCTGTGCGAGTTAGAAACAAACCACCGTTATGAAAATCGGCTTAAACGACTGCTAAAAGAAAGCCAATTACCCACTGGCAAGCAACTTAGTCAATACGACTTTAATGAAATAAAAGGCGTTACAGCGCTGCAACTACAGCAAAAAACAACCAAGCTTGACTGGCTAAGGCAAGGTCATAATCTCATATTGTTTGGTGCGAGTGGTTTAGGTAAAACCCATCTCGCTGCGGCAGTAGGCCATGCGCTTATAGCGCAATCAATAAGAGTGAAATTTACTAGCAGCACAGCTTTAGTCCAACAACTACAAAAAGCCAGAGAAGCGCTTAGCCTTGAAGATAGCTTAAAGAAGTTAGATAAATATGAACTCCTTATTTTAGATGATATTGGTTACGTCAAAAAAAGTGACAGTGAAAGCCAAGTGTTGTTTGAATTGATAGCACATCGATATGAGCGAAATAGTTTGCTGATCACAACCAATCAGGCGTTTAGTGAGTGGGACAGCATATTTGGCGACAACATGATGACAGTGGCAGCAATAGATAGACTGGTTCATCACGCAGATATTTATAAAATAGAAGGGGACAGTTATCGAAAAAAACAAGCTGTGAAATCAAATCGAAAAACCGGCCAAGTTAATTGACGCCGACCGGCCAAGGTAGTTGACGTCTGATATAATTAGAGATGAAATAACCCATAAATGGGCCTCTAGCATCGCCGTGATTGACATCTTTCTTTAGATTTTTTTAAGCTGAAGGCTGATATTTATCTGATGTGTGTGTATTAAGATTTTGGTTATCTGTATTGAATAAATCTCAAATATTTTTCAATCGAGAGTTGCAGTTTTCTCAGTTAAATATCAAATTTATAGGTTTAATTTTGAGATTTAATGTTTAATTCCATCATTATTTAGATATTAACTTATACCCCAAAATACGATTATTATTTCAATATGAATTCCATATATGGTCAGATTTAACAGTTAATTGATCATTCAAAATGAACAGTAAAAGTGTCGGTTAGGGTTCAAAAAAGTAGAGTATAAATAAGAGTAATTAGTATAAATAATGCTTTTTTTAAGTGAGAGGTAAATTAATAGAGTATTTTATTTAATGTATTTGTTAACTATCGCCCCCACTTGGCTCAAAAAATATAAGCAGTAATATCACCTAAAAAGCTTAAATATTTATATTTATTTGACTTGATTTGGACGATAACCAGAGGTGGTTTGAGGCTGCTGTGGTTCCGGTTGAGTTGGAATAATTTCTTTGCGTCTGCTAGGACCTGAAAATTTTACTTTGTAGGTGTCGTACTCTTTGATTGATTCAAAACAATAGCGTCCCAAAGCATTTTCTAATTCGGCCAGGTTATGATTGGTGATCATGATACAATTTTTGTTATTAGCCAGCCTTTGCCTTAATACATTACCCAACCAGCTTTGTGCATTCTTCTTTAAAACACTTTCATTGACACAGACTTCATCGAGTATCAGTAAATCTACATCGAGCAATTCTTGATTTATTTCACGAAATTTTTGTCCAACATTGTCTTGAGCATTGTAATCATAAGAAAAGAAACGCATTTCTAAAATGGTCGATAGTTGCCTGTATAAAACCGAAATTTCATATTTTTCAATTAGTTCATGTGCAATAGCACCGGCTGTATGAGATTTCCCGCGTCCATAGTCACCGTAAAAAATCATCATATGTGCGCCACTTCTTCGCCAATTCATATCTTCATGAGCGGCAATAAAAGATTTGGCAATACTGACTGCTTCAATCACATCATTACTATCCTCAATCAAATTAGTGAAGGTCCATTTTGGATTCAGTTCAGAACGGCCTTGAATATCTTGGATCCGTTGTTTTTTTCCTTCTCGTTGAAGCTGTTTTACATCACGATTAGCTAAAGCTTCATATTCAGATCTTAAGTCAGCATATTGGGTATATTTTTCAGGCACATATTGGCGACCTAGTGCTTTTCCTAATCTTTGAATTTTGTCTTTAATACTGTCCACAAGTTTTATTATTCCGATTATTAAATATGAAAATTTGTTATGTTTTTACTGAGTATATATCAACTTTATTATGTGTTGGTTTTACTGTATTTGGCCACTAAATTTTTAGCATTTTCGTCGGCGAGAATGCCTGCTTTAGTTTGCACTATTTGTTGACCCACTTTTTGGACATTTTTAAACCCATGGGCCAAACGCATTTTTTTTAAGTTAAATACAAACTTTTGAGTCCATTGATACTCGCTAAATTGTGACTCTGGCCTACCTAACCAATAAGCAATAAAGTCGCCTAGTTCATTTGTTGTGTATTCATAATCAATAATTCCCACTAGTTTGGCTAAATCACTGATTAATTTTTGATTAGGTAGCCAATCAAAATGCATTGTATGCCAATTTAAATGTAATTTTGAATATTCATCTACTTTCATAGTTGTCAAAGGCAAAATAAGGATTTTACTATTGAAGCTATGATTGAGTTCTACTTTGTCTTGAAAATTGACTAAACCTATACTTATTAGTTCTTTTATTAAGCTGTTAACTTGTCGACCTAAAGTAAATTTTTCGTCTTTGGCATTTAAAATGGATAATAACAATTTGTAATTTAATGGTGACGTCGTGCCGCTAGATTCATTTACAGTAGGTTTTATTCCTAGTATGTAGAGAATACGCGCGTCATTACTTAAAGGCTGAAGTAGGGCGGCTTGTTCTGCTTTATTTAATTGCATAAAATTTCATTGGGTATTTATACGGATGGTTCATTATTTTTTAACCAACTTTTAAGCCATTCAACTGCTGCATCTTCAGGGATAGGATGATTAAGTACGTCGATATGCAGGGCAGGGCACAAAAGCTTTGCACCCGTGTCTAGCATAATTTTTTCTATTTGTATGGATGCGTGACAGTATGTGTCGTAACTACTGTCACCTAAACCAACAACTAAAAAAGGAAGTTTGGAAAATGATTGGTTTTTTAATTGTTCAGCAAAAGGTTGGATATTATCTGGCAAGTCACCAGCACCATGAGTAGAAGTACAAATTAACCAAGTGGCATTCTGATCTAAGTCTGATAACTGCGGTGTTAAATGGATTTCTGCTGTATGAGTATGACTTAATAATACTTCTTGTAATGCATCTGCGACGTATTCACTAGCACCTAATACACTGCCTACTATAATTTCAAATTTAGCCATTTATTTATTATTTATTTGCTATCTGATTTTAACATTGTACATCGTGATTAACAGATCACCACGTCTAATTCCAACCTATACCTAAGCTACTTTAAAA
Source organism: Paraglaciecola sp. (assembly GCA_034111145.1). GTDB lineage: Bacteria > Pseudomonadota > Gammaproteobacteria > Enterobacterales > Alteromonadaceae > Paraglaciecola. The sequence goes on along the minus strand of JAWUXU010000017.1, from coordinate 4,658 downwards.
TATGTGTTCCCTTAGGGCTAGTTTGAACCGATGTATTTCGTGCGTCGAAGCATGTACCCATTATTTTTAACTTAGACGCCGTTTCTTTTAACAAAGGGCGTTTAATAAAATAGCCTTAGGTAAACCGTTTTAAATTTTCGCTGGATCTGTCACTTCGAGGCGGTTTTGGAATACATTCAATTTAATATCATTACTTACCAATGCAAAAAGAAGAAAATATTTTAGTGAGTAAGTCGTCAGAGCTAAACTCACCAGTGATTTCATTGAGGTGTTGTTGAGTTAAGCGCAGCTCCTCTGCGAGTAATTCCCCAGCAAGGTGTTCTTCCAATTGATATTTTCCCAGATATAAGTGTTCTGCTGCTCTGTCTATGGCATCTAGATGCCGTCTGCGCGCAATAAACTGGCCTTCTGAGCTAGCATTAAAGCCCATACAATCTTTTAGGTGATCAGTTAAAAAGGTGAGTCCTAACTCATTGCTGGCAGACAGCGAAATAACCGGATAGTCACCGCTATCGTCAAAACCAATAGATTCATTCGAAAGATCTATTTTATTACGGATAACACTTAATCCAATATTTTGGGGTAGTTGCCGATAAAAATCTGGCCATATTTTCTCAGGATGGGTTTCTGTAGATTCAGTACTGTCTAACATAAACAACACACGATCGGCTTGGTGAATTTCTTGCCATGCACGTTCAATACCTATTTTTTCTACTTTGTCTGGACTATCCCGTAATCCTGCAGTATCAATGATATGTAAAGGCATACCGTCGATATGAATATGCTCTTTGAGCACATCACGAGTAGTGCCAGCGATATCTGTGACTATCGCTGCATCCCTTCCCGCTAATGCGTTAAGCAAACTAGATTTACCCGCATTAGGTTTGCCTGCAATGACCACCCGCATGCCTTCTCTGAGCAACGCGCCTTGTTTGGTTTGTTGGCGAAGTGTTTCAAATGACTGCATAATATTTTCTAAGTCTTTTTGAATTTTACCATCGCTTAGAAAATCTATTTCTTCATCGGGAAAATCAATTGCGGCCTCGACGTACATTCTCAAGTGGATCACCTGATCTACTAAAGTATGAATATGTTGTGAAAAAGCACCTTGCAAGGAACGTAACGCACCTTTTGCAGCTTGTTCAGAACTAGCATCAATTAGGTCAGCTATCGCTTCAGCTTGTGCTAAGTCTAATTTATCATTTAAAAACGCACGTTCACTAAATTCACCAGGCCGAGCAATGCGTAAATTTGGTATTTTCAAAATAGCGTTAAGTAACATGTCTAATACAACCTGACCGCCATGCCCTTGCAGTTCAAGTACATCTTCACCGGTAAATGAATTGGGTGCTTTAAAAAATATGGCTATACCCTGATCGATAAGATTATTGTTTGTGTCTGAAAAAGGTAGATATTCTGCTTTGCGGATTTTGGGTATTTTACCTAATATCGCCTGCGCAGTGGCACTTGCCAGATTGCCAGAAATCCGGATTATCCCAACACCACCACGACCGGGTGCCGTAGCTTGAGCAACAATAGTATCTTGTTGAAATGATAATCCTGTATTAGTCATTCTTTATTTAGTCTCTGAAGTTAGTAAATTGTAATGGTTGTTCTAAATCAGCACTTTTAGCTAATGCCATCACTTGTTGTAAATCATCGCGTTTTTTACCCGTCACACGAACTTGTTCACCCTGTATCTGTGCTTGCACTTTAAGTTTTGCATCTTTAATCATTTTAATAAGTTTTTTGGCCACTGGCTGCTCGATACCTTGTTTAAAGGCAATGGCTTGTTTGTAAATTTTGCCGATATGCTGCACATCTTTTTCTTCAAAAGCCGCGGTGTCTACGTTACGTTTTACACATGTACTACGAAGGATATCGAGCATTTGCTTTAGCTGGAAATCATTGTCAGCAGACATATTGACTATGCTTTCTTTTAATTCGAAACTTGCTTCGACACCCCTAAAATCAAAACGTGTACTTAACTCTCTATTTGCGTTGTCGACAGCATTAAGTAATTCGGCTAAATCAATCTCTGAAACGATATCTAATGATGGCATTTGGATCTCCAAACTTTATAAATGATTATTATTTATTGTACGCATAAAAAAACCCGTTCTATAGGTAATTAACGTATAAAACGGGCTTTTGATTATTTCAAATTATTTGGTCTGTAAACCACGCTTTTCCATGGATGCGTAGATTATTTTTGCTTGAACCAGTGTAATAAGGTTACTTATCAACCAGTAAAGTACCAACCCTGCAGGGAATATAAAGAAGAACAGACTCATAGCAACAGGCATAAACTGCATGATTTTTTGTTGCATAGGGTCTGTCATCGTCATAGGTTGCAGTTTTTGTAGCAAATACATACTGATACCGGTCAAGACAGGTAATACAAAGAACGGGTCTTTTGAACTTAGATCAGTTATCCAAAATATAAAATCAGCATGTCTAAGCTCAAAGCTTTCAAGCAACACCCAATACAAAGCTAAGAATATTGGCATTTGTAGTAGCAAAGGGAAACAGCCACCCATAGGGTTAACCTTGTCCTTTTTATACATTTCCATCATGGCTTTTTGCATTTTTTGCTTGTCTTCACCGTAGCGTTCTTTGAGAGCATCCATCTTGGGTTTGAGAGCACGCATCTTAGCCATAGATTCATATTGTTTTTTTGTTAAAGGATACATTGCGCCCTTAACCACTATAGTGACTAATATAATCGCAAAACCCCAATTACCTACAATACTGTGAATGAAATTTAGAAATGTAAATAGGGCTTGCGAAATCATCCACAAAGGACCGTAATCAACAGTTAAATCTAGTCCGTTTGCTAGTTCAGCTAATATCCCTTGGTCTTTTGGTCCTAGGTATAGGATGGTGTTGATTTGTTCTGTTTGACCCGCTTGAATAGTCACAGACTGCCCAGTAAAACCTATTACGCCATTTGTCTGCTGTAATATTCTGCTAAACAAGTTGTTTTTTTCATTTTGTGGCGGTATCCAAGCCGATACAAAATAATGTTCTATCATTGCCGCCCAACCCGCAACAGTTTTCTGTTTTAGGTTGTTATCAACCATATCGTCGAATGCATATTTTTCGTAACGGTCTTCTTCTGTCGAGTATGCTCCGCCGCGATAAATTGGCATAAACATGCTTCCGTCTTGTTCAAGCATACTTTGCTTTAATTGAGCAAATTGTTGGACCTGCTTAGGATCACTAGTGTTGTTTGTTATGATATAACTCACATCGATTTTATGGCTATTACGACCAAATGCAAAGTTTTTAGTGACTTGTAAACCTTCAGGCGTCGTTAACGTCAGTGGAACTGTAAGTGTATCGCCTTCTAGTTTGTAACTATCTTGTGCAGTTGCATAGGTAGGACGACCTTTACTGTCGGTCCCATCACGACCGATCAGACCGCTTTGTGCAATAAACAAGTTGTCACCATTAGGTTTCAATAAGCTATATAATTCGCCTGAATTTTGTTCCAGGGGGAATTTCACTAAGTCTGCAGAAACAACATCACCGCCTTTAGTGTCGATACTTAAAATAAGTGTGTCCGTGGTTACCGATATTATTCTTCCACTTCGGTCTGAACTTGCTATCAGACTTTGGCCGTCCTTAGTAGCTGCTGGTACATCTTCTGAACTAGGCATATCTAAGTCAGTGCTAGTTTGTTCAGTCGTTACTAAAGGAACGATTGGCTGAGGGCCGTAATCTAATTGCCATTGTTGCCATAATAAAAAGCCGACCATTGCGAGGCCAATTAATAAAAAACTGCGTTGGGATTCCATAAAATACTCTAATTAACTACTTATTTATGTGTGTGACTTATTCTTGTCAAAACATTAAACCACGGCGACGTTACTGTTTTACTTATGAGACATCTACTTATATGGGCATAAGTCTATAAATCATTCTTTATTCTGTTTTTTTTCTGGGACTGGATCATAACCACCTTCATTCATCGGGTGGCATTTTAGTATGCGTTTCAAACTTAACCAACCACCTTTAATCAATCCGTGTCTAGTCAGCGCGTCAATTGCAAAATAAGAGCAACTTGGGTGGAACCTGCATGTAGGTCCTAACATTGGGGAAAGCACTATTTGGTAGAGCTTTATTATCCCGACTGGGATTTTTCGCAACGCGACGCTAATTTTTTCCATAATTTACTCATTAAAGAAAATAATTCCTGATTCGATAGTTTATCCAACCCACTTTTACCTACAACCACTATATCAATATTTGGAAAAGAATGACGTTCTAGACGAAAGCTCTCGCGTATAACGCGTTTTAACCTGTTTCTGTCGTGGGCATGTTTAACTCTTTTCTTGGCTAAAGTAATGCCCAAGCGAGGGTTGTTAGAAGTGTTAAATCTTGCTAATAAGGTAATTTGAGGTGATACAGAGGGTATTGCTTTGTTGAAGACATACTCAAAGTGGGTGGGAGTAAGTAGCCTTAGCTCCCGAGAAAAATTATTTTCACCCACCTTGGATAATTAAGCTGATAAGCGCGCACGGCCTTTAGCACGACGATTGGCTATAACCTTGCGGCCATTTTTAGTCGCCATACGGGCACGAAAACCGTGTGAACGCTTACGCTTTAAGTTGCTTGGTTGAAAAGTTCTTTTCATGACCTAGTCCCGATATACA
>JAWUXU010000016.1:0-14498 GCA_034111145.1 Paraglaciecola sp. | reverse complement strand
AACGCGTCTTTTAAATTGCGGGGGCAGGTTCGTTGTAATCGACAGGACCAAATCGATAAGGTCAGTGACGTTGATTGATCAAAAGCTCAACGGCCCCTTTTGGCACAAACCCGACCAAAATCGGGTTTAATTCAATTGCGCGAGTTTGAAACCTTAATTCCCAGTTTCAAACTTTAATATGCACCCACAACTGCGGGAGGATAATTAAGTGGGTTATTCTACTGTCACACTTTTTGCCAAATTCCGAGGTTGATCCACATCAGTGCCTTTTATGACTGCTACATAATATGACAACAGTTGAAGTGGTAGGGTGTAGATAATCGGAGCGATAGCCGCTTCACAATGTGGAACATTGATCACGCGCATAGTATCGTCACTTTTGAAATTGGCTTTTTTGTCAGCGAAGACATACATAATGCCACCGCGTGCGCGGACTTCTTCTACATTTGATTTAAGTTTCTCTAGTAGTTCATTATTTGGTGCGACTACTATTACGGGCATTTCGTCGTCGATTAATGCTAATGGCCCATGTTTAAGTTCACCTGATGCGTAGGCTTCAGCATGAATGTACGAAATTTCTTTGAGTTTAAGGGCTCCTTCCATCGCTATGGGGTACTGATCGCCTCTACCTAAAAACAAGCTGTGATGTTTATCAGCAAATTCTTTAGCCAGTTCTTTTATTGCATCGGTTAACGTCAGGGTTTCTTCTAACTTGGCGGGTAGGCTATGTAGCGCTTTCACAATGTCATCATGGTCTGTTTGACGCATGTCGTTGTGTTGGCCAATGGCTAGGGTCAACATTAAAAAACCGGTAAGCTGAGTCGTAAATGCCTTGGTGGAGGCAACCCCAATTTCTGCCCCAGCTAGGGTCATAAAGGCCAAGTCTGATTCTCTTACTAGTGATGAGCCGGGCACGTTACAGATGGTTAAACTTGCTGAGTAACCTTGTTGTTTGGCAAGCCTAAGTGCGGCTAGTGTGTCTGCTGTTTCACCGGATTGTGAGATAGTGATAATTAAACTATTGGGATGCACAAAGGATTTTCGGTAGCGAAATTCTGAGGCAATTTCGACATTACAGGATACATTGGCATATTGTTCTAACCAGTAACGTGCTGTCATGCCTGAATGATAACTAGTACCGCATGCGATAATTTGCACATGTTTGATACCGGCTAGTATTTTGTCGGCACCATGGCCAAATATATTTGGGCTGATGCCGGTTTCATTTAACCGACCATGAAGAGTATTACGAATAACACTTGGCTGTTCGTGGATTTCTTTTAGCATATAGTGGCGATAACCACCTTTATCACCTGCATCGTGTTCTACATCTGACTCAACCACTTCACGTTCTACTGGTGCGCCTGTTTGGTCGTAAACCTTAATGCTAGTGCGGGAAATTTCGGCAACATCCCCTTCTTCTAAAAACATAAACCGGCGTGTTACAGGCAACAATGCCATTTGGTCAGAGGCAATAAAGTTTTCACCTATGCCTAAGCCAATGACTAATGGACTGCCAGATCGGGCGACAATGATCCGCTCTGGATCCTGTTTATCCATAATCACCGTACCGTATGCACCGTGAAACTTAGTGACAGAGTTTTGTACCGCTTTGAGTAAATTACCACATCTATCAAGTTCTAAATGAACCTGATGAGCAATGGTTTCAGTGTCTGTGTCTGAACTAAAGCCGTAACCTGCTTGGGTGAGTTCTTCACGCAATGTTTGGTAGTTTTCGATGATACCGTTGTGAACAACCGCTATACGCTCAGATGAAAAATGTGGATGGGCGTTGGCTTCGGTTACTCCACCATGGGTAGCCCAACGTGTATGGGCAATGCCCGTTGCGCCTTTAATAGGTTGCTCTTTTAACGCTTGGGCCAGTTCTTTTACTTTTCCTATTCGCCTAGTACGGGTGAGATTACCTTGGCTATCTAAAAGGGCAACGCCAGCCGAGTCGTACCCTCGGTATTCTAAGCGTCGTAATCCTTCTAATAATATTTCAACTACATTACGTTCGGCAATAGCCCCTACAATCCCACACATATTAAGCTCCAATCTTTGTTGTATTAGCACAGATAACATCTACGCCGTGTTGTTCAATTTGTTGTTTTATATCCGCTGGTATTTTATCGTCCGTTACTAGAACCGAAATTGCACTCCATGGCAACTCTACATTAGGAATTTTTCGTTGTAACTTTTCAGATTCAGCCATAACAATCACCTGATTTGATACCTTCGCCATTACTTGGCTTAACTGCGTTAGTTCATTAAAAGTGGTACTGCCTTTTTGTGGGTCTAAGCCAGCCGCGCCGATGAAGGCTTGATCAAAATTGTATTCTTTAAGTACCCGTTCTGCCATTTTTCCCTGAAAAGAATGGGACTGACTGTCCCATGTCCCCCCGGTCATTAACACTTTGGGTTCGTTTTCTCGTTCTAACAAATAGTTGGCTACCTGTAGTGAATTAGTCATCACTAACAATCCTGTCTTGTGTTTTAATTCAGGTAACAATGCTGCGGTAGTGCTACCGCTGTCTATAATAATGCGATGGTGATCTTTGATGATAGAAGCAGCGAGAGCAGCGATAGCCTTTTTTCGTGGAGATACCTTTTCATCCGATAATTCAGAAGAGCTGGTTGGTAGCAAAATAGCGCCACCAAATTTTCTGAGCAATAGCCCATTGCTTTCAAGTTCGACAAAATCTTTACGAATGGTCACTTCTGAAGTAGAAAATAATCTGGCTAATTCATCAACACCTACTTCACCAGTGCGATTAAGTTGTTCGACGATTGCACGTCGTCTTTGTTGGGTATTGCGTTTTTGCATTTAATTAGAATAAATTTCGATTTGGAACTTATTCTAATTAAAAAGTTATGAAATGCAAGTTTGGATTGTTTTAATGACAGTTAATTGTCATTAAAAATATATGCAGCATGCTTAAAATACATGTCGGGTGTTGTTCTGAATACTATTGTGTATTGTCGGTTATACCCCCTAAGGTTCTTTCTAACTTTCGGGGGGGGCAGTTTATGTAGGATATGACAACATAAACGTAACTGGCTTATCTAGGATTTTTCAGGTCTCTTCCAAGTGCTTACATTTTTTTGTCTTGCTCTGGAAATAGCTAATTCATTATCACCTACCTCTTTTGTGATAATAGACCCTGCACCTACTGTAGCGTTTACACCTATGGATGCTGGAGCGACTAGAGCACTGTTTGATCCAATAAAAGCGCCATCACCAATAAATGTTTTAAATTTGTTCACACCGTCATAGTTACAGGTAATGGTGCCTGCACCAATATTGGCTCCTTCGCCCACTTCAGTATCGCCCAGGTAGGTTAAATGATTAGCTTTAGAGCCTTTACCTAAGATAGTTTTTTTCATTTCGACAAAATTGCCTACCCGTGATTGTTCCTTCAACACTGAGCCTGGCCTTAGTCTGGCATAGGGGCCAACACTGCAGTATTGGCCCACAATCGCTTGTTCTAATATTGAATTGGCATGAATAGTCGCATTATCCTCGATGATGCTGTCTATTAAAATACAGTTGGCACCTATGCTGACGTTTGAGCCAATTTTTACTTTACCTTCAACAATAACATTCACGTCAATCATAATATCCTGACCGACCTGCAATTCACCACGAAGGTCGAAGCGTGATGGGTCTGATAAGGATACGCCTTGCATCATCAAATCTTCGGCTTGTTCGGTTTGATAGGCTCGCTCGATTGACGCAAGTTGCACTCTATTATTGATCCCTTCAACTTCAATGGCTGAAGAAGGCTGAGCAGCATGGATAGATTTACCTTCTTTGGCAGCCATTTCAATTATATCTGTTAAGTAAAATTCACCTTGGGCATTATTATTATTAAGTGCTGACAACCAACGTTTTAAATCTTTACCGCCCATAATCATCATGCCGGTGTTAGTTTCTTTTATTTTACGCTGTTGCTGGGAAGCATCTTTGTGTTCAACAATGGCGGAGACTTGTTCACCTTTGCGGACTATTCGACCCATACCCGTCGGGTCTTCTAGTTCTACCGTAAGCAGAGCAAGATCTGCATGTTTTTTTACCGCTATTAGTTGTTTTAGTGTTGACTCTTTTATCAGTGGAGCATCACCTACTAATATCAATATATCTTCATTATCTCGAATATGTGTTGCTGCTTGTTGGACTGCGTGGCCGGTACCTAGTTGTTGATCTTGCAAGCACCATGACAAATCATTGTGACTGAGCTTATTTTGTAACTGTTCTCGTCCGTGGCCGTATACTAAGTGTATATTCGTGGCACCCAAATTTTTGACAGTATCGATGATATGCTGAACCATGGGTTTGCCGCCAATAGGGTGCAATACCTTAGGCACAGAAGATTTCATTCTAGTACCTTTGCCTGCTGCTAAAATTACTACTGAAAAAGCCATTCAATTTCCTTTAAAAGTGAGGTGCTTGTTGCTTATGGATACAAAATATCGGACGTTGCCACATTCTACTTATTTGCCAATCTACTGTCAGTCATTGTGTGTCAGTCATTGTATGTCAGTCAATAAATAGAGCCTAAACTTTATTCTAAATTCTAAAAGGAGTTTGGAAAACCAGAGTAAAGTATTAGAACGGTTTTTGTAACAAAATTACTATATTCGACTTTTAATCAATGTTAATAAAAATAAAACGTATGGCTGATAACTCAATAGACAATTTTCCGTTATAATAAAAAAGTCAATTTTGTGACATTTGTTACCGCAAAACAGATTAGATAGAATTTAGAGCAAGGTTGCCCGTGAATATTTTTCGTACATTACATCGAAGTATCTTAATCCTGTTTGCTGTGGTGGTGATATCTATTGTCACCCTAGTCCACGTCAGCGTTTCTAAAATTGTTGCCGAACAAAGTAGAGCCCAACAACAATCATACTCTCCAGCTCTTCAATTAGTAACTGAAGAACTCATGCAGCCTTTACATATTTCACAGACATTGGCTAAGGCAACAGAACTCCAGGGTTTAATGCTCAACCCCATGGATAATGAAGACCAAATATTTGCGACACTTAAGCGTTTAAATCAAGAATTTTCATTAAATTTCTTTATCGCTAGTGAGCTTAGTCGCACTCAATACGATTCAGAAGGTAAAAAAATTGAATTAATTGAAGGCAAAATAGATTGGTATTTCAGATACAAAGACCAACCTGAAAATGCCATGGCTGATATCGGACAATGGCAAAATCCTCAATTTTATATTGATTTAAAAATTTACGATGACGAAGACAATTTTCTTGGGGTATTTGGTGTAGGTAAAAGCCTGAAGGCGTTTACCCAAATATTCAGTGAGTACAAAAATATCTACGGTTATGACTTTATTTTTGTTGATCAAAATAAGGATATTACCCTGACATCTGATCCTGAGTTATTAATTGAAGGTGTCACATTCAAAAATCTAGTCGATTTGCCATGGTTTCAGTCATTAGAGCCAGAGCAACAGCAAGCATCATTAAATAATTTGTTAATACAAATTAATGGGCAAGAAGCGCTTATTGCAGAACTGAATATTCAGCCATTTGATTGGACTTTGTATATCATTACACCCCTTCAATCCCGGCAAATTCAGATAAGCCGTGCCTTTATTATCAGTATAGTGACCTTATTAGCAGTGATATTTGGTTTGTTTTTATTGATATACAGCATGTTGTATTATTTCAAAAAAGACATACAAAAAATCACACAAATTGACATCCTGAATGAACTGGCTAATCGAAGTAACATCACATTAAAATTTGAAAAATTGATGTACGATAAGCAATCAGTCAGCTTAGTATTAATCGATTTAGATAATTTTATGCCTATTAATGAGACTCACGGCAGGAAAGCGGGTGATATAGTTTTGCGACAAGTTGCGCAAATGTTGCAAAGTGATATCCGTGAAACAGACTTTTTAGGTCGCTGGAGTGGTTCGGAGTTTATCTTACTGATGCCCGATACGGGTCCTCATGAAGCGGTCGAATTATGTCAGGTGTTATGTAAAAAATTGGCGGCTATGACAATCACTACCGGTACAACATCTATTCAAATAACAGCTAGTTTTGGTGTGTCTTTTACTGCTACCCCACGCAACATGTCGGAAGTTGTTTCTGTGGCGGATGATGCGCTATTTTCTGCTAAACGTGATGGTAGAAACAAGGTCAAGATGCAGTTAATTGAAGTTGATTAATCCTAGTTTTAGTCTTTAATAATATTACACCCCACTACACGACTGTTTTAACTTTTTGCTCCAGCCTTAACCTTTCTCTCAAGTTCTAATAGTCCTGCTTTAATAGAAGTACCCCAGGCATAACCCGTTAATTTGCCATTACTGCCAATAACGCGGTGACAAGGCACTACAATAGTCAGAGGGTTACGACCATTTGCTGCACCTACCGCTCTAACTGCTTTTGGATTTTTTATACTTTTTGCAATATCTGCATAGCTACAAATTTGACCATATTGAATTGTGCGAAGCTCTTGCCAAACTTGATGTTGAAACGCTGTACCTTGGGCATTTAAGTTCAAATTAAACTCAGTTCTTTTTCCGGCAAAATATTCATCTAATTGGTCAACTGCTTGTTGAGTAAATAAGCAACAGTTAACGGATTTACATTTATCTTGCACGAATATTATTGACGTCACACCATATTGGTCAGCACACACCTCTAACGTGCCAAACTTAGAATCCAAATATTCAATATAATTATTACTTATAGTCATGCCATACTCCAAAGTTGAAGGGTTAGGTAGCTTCGCCATGGACGCGCCAATTCAGGATCTATGTTTATTTTTGCCATTTGTTTTTTAATCATCAAATCAGTGTTGAGCCAAATATCGGGGCACGACTGTGCACGCATTTTTGCATAGGCTACAGTCCAGGGCCCTATGCCTTTTATATTTAACCAATCATCTATTGATGAACCTTGTGGATCAAATAAATTGAGTCTATGTTGAGCAAACAACCGCAGGGTTTGTTTACGGCTGTTAGGCATCTTTAGGAACGCAAGGTCGCTATGCGCGATGGCTTCAGCGCTGGGGAAATAACATTTGCCACCTTCTGTTTCGCCTAATTCTTTGGTTAATAGAGACAAGAGAGTAATAGCTGCCTTGACTGATATTTGTTGGCCAAGAATGGCACGACAACCCGCTTCAAATGTATCCCATACACCAGGTATTCTTAACCCCGTCACTATCTTATCTTCTGGTACTCCGCATCTTAATAATTGCGTTTGAATAGTCTTGGTATCTGCGCTGAGATCAAACATTCGTTCAATCTTGTGTAATACAGTCGTCAATTTTTCGATATTGGATAGACTTATTTCTACCTTAAAATAATGTTTGTCTTGGATAAAGGAGACTCTAAACCATCCTTTGTCTTTTCCCATAACAAAGGTCCTCGAATAACACCCATCAGCGACAATTTCGACTCCTTGAATTACTCTCAAAGCTAAAAAGGTTTGCATCTGTTGCCAATTGAAAGGTGGACGAAAAGCTAGCTTAAGGCTAATAAGTTCGTCTCGATTTATTTTACCGTGCTTTACCTGTTGAGGTGTTAAGCCAGTCACTTTTTTAAAATTGTGTTGTAAACGTCTTGCACTTGTAAAACCACTGGCATGTGCAATATGTTCAATCGGCAAGTTACTGTCGTGAAGTAGTTGTTTAGCAAATAAAATTTTATCAAATAATTGATATTGTTTTGGACTTAAGCCCAAGTGTTGCTGAAATAATTGCCGAAAATAGCGAGCAGTTATACCTAACTTAGTGGCTATTTCTGCAATCTTTAAATCTTTATTGTTCCTGAGCAAACGCATCGCTCTTTGGACTGTGGTATTTACCCCCTGCCATGCGTAAGAGTGGGGCGCACTGTCAGGACGGCAGCGCAAACAAGGTCGATAGCCGGCCAGCATGGCTTGTTGTGCTAACTGAAAATATTTTACATTTTTTTCAAGGGGGGTTTTAGCAGGGCAAATTGGTCGGCAAAAAATATTCGTGGTCTTAACAGCGATAAAAAATGTGCCATCAAAACGTGGGTCTCTTGTCAATCTAGCTTGTTGATAATCTGAGTTCATTATTTTGCGCCTTAATGCCTATGATATAGTTATTCTAAAGATTTATATTGAGGGGGTGCGACAAAAACGGTACTCAAATGCGGTTAATGTATATTCTGTGCAAACAATTCATAATGACAGTTGATCCCGAGCACTAACAAATAGGATAATGAACGCAATAGACTAACGTAACTTAGTCAACTCAACTCATGTCAACTCAAATTAATAATAGGAATAATGTGACTTACTTTGGTTATACAATTATAGGTTTGTTGAAAATACCGACTAAACCTATGCATCTTAAACTTTTGCATGTTTAAATTTTTTCTAGGGTTTCTGCTGCTTCTATGTCTGGGCAGCCAGCCGAGTATTGCTGCTGATAAATGGTTGACTAAATTTGCCGAAGATATTCAACTCAAAGCGCAAAAAAAGAACTTACCAGGGTATACCTTCGCTTACATTGAAAAAGGTAAGCCCGCCTCGGTTGTGGTATATGGTAAGGAAAGCAAATCAGGCGAACCTATCGCCATAGACACCGTCTTCAGATTGGCTTCAGTATCAAAAACTTTTACGTCTATGCTAATGGCCAAATACGTTGCACAAAAGCAGTTGGATTGGCAAATGCCGGTGGCGCAATTAGTGCCAGAGTTTTCTCATGCTAAAGTGAAAAGTGGCGAGTTAGTATTACAGCATATTATTGGCCAATCTAGTGGTTATACGCCTAATGCTTATGACAATTTAATTGAAGCAAATTATTCAGTTAAACGAGTGCTTACTATGCTTTCAGATCTAGAGCCATTGTGTCAGCCAGGTCAATGTTATACCTATCAAAATACATTGTTCGCAGTGGTAGAGGGGTATTTTCAGCAACATCATTCTTCTTATGGACATGCCTTAACTCGTACTTTAATTGAACCATTAAACATGCCTAATGCCAGTGTTGGTAAAGCGGGTTTAGAGTCATCTGTAAAGTGGGCAAAACCCCATGTAGCTATTTCAAAAAATCGCTGGCGTTCTACTACAGTACGAGATGACTATTACCAATATTCCCCCGCTGCGGGAGTAAATGCGAGTATGCGGGATATGGTTATTTGGGTGCGCGCACTTCTTGGGGAGGCGCCAGGTGTTGTTTCTCCTGAATTGATTGCTCAAGTGACCACTCCACTGACTAAAAGTAAAAAAGAAATTTATCGACGTCAATGGCGTAACTTTTTGTCAGATGCTCATTATGGGTTAGGTTGGCGAGTCTATGATTTTGCAGGGCATACCCTCAATTATCATGGTGGTTGGGTACAGGGTTACCGCGCAGATATAGCATTTTCACCCGAATATGGTGTGGGTTATGTAATGTTAATGAATGCAGAGTCTAACTTAATTAATGAGTTTACTCCTGATTTTTGGGCCCGCTGTTTCAAGCATTTAGAACAAGTCAGCTTGGTTGCTGGCTGAATCAAAACAGCACCTAATACTACTTAATGCAAAAAGTAAGTGCGCAGTGTTAGATGCTGTGAAATGGGTTTTAGGTTTTTAGGTAGGTATAACCCTTAAGACAATCTTCATAAAAGTCTGTCCATTTAACGCCTTCTCTGGGTTTCATTTGCCCTTGGGCAACGTGCACGTCGATCATTTTCTTCATGCTCTTGGCCATCGAACTTGGGTTATATTGCATGATAGATAACACATCTTCAACCGAGGAGCCCCTGACCATTTCTTCAATGTAAAAGCCCTGCGGATCTTCGTCATGGCTAAATATATGTACTTCGTTTAAACGGCCAAACAAGTTATGCATGTCTCCCATCACATCTTGATAAGCACCTGTTAAAAACAAGCCCAAATAATAGTCTTCATCTGGCTCTAGTTTATGCATAGGCACAATATTTGATATGCCACCTTCGCTAATAAACTGGTCTAACTTTCCATCGCTGTCACAAGTGATATCTACCAAGGAACAGTCGATGGTTGGTTTTTCATTCATTCTGGTTAGTGGTACCACAGGTAATAGTTGGTCTATTGCCCACGTGTCAGCGGCGGATTGAAATACTGAAAAGTTGCACAGATACTGTGAAGATAATGCAAAGTCTAGCTCTTGCATTTCTTCGGGTACAAACTCAGCATCCTTGAGGCGTAACTGAACTTTTTTCATAATTTGCCAATATAATGTTTCAATTTTAGCAAGTTCTTCTAGGGATATTACCCGTAACTTAAATGCACTCAATGCTTGTTCTTTAAACTGCGAGGCGTCATTAAATATTTCTTGGAGATTGTCTTGTTTATCAATGATCTCTGCTAGTTCTCGCATATCACTCACTAAGATATGTTCACCCTCCACTGGCAGAGTCGCTATGCCGGTTCCGTGTGCTTTTATCTCACCCACCACTTCGGTGACCACGCAACTATGATGCGCAGTAATCGCTCTGCCACTTTCGCTAACAAGCGTCGGATGGGGAACATTTTCTAAATCGCACACTTGTTTCATGCCATATACAATATCTGCCACATATTCTTGCATATTGTAGTTTCGCGACGAGTCATTTGTCGATTGGCTACCATCGTAATCAATTCCTAACCCACCGCCAACGTCTACGTAATCTAATTTGAAGCCCATTCTGTGGAGCTCAGAATAAATCATCGCGCCTTCGGTGATGGATTCTTTTACCGCACGAATGTCGGTTAGTTGGCTACCAATATGAAAATGCAAAAGTTTTAAACAATCCGCCATGCCATGTTCTTCAAGGTAACGCGCCGCATTGATTATTTCACTGATGGTTAAACCAAATTTAGCTCTATCACCACCAGAGCTTTCCCATTTGCCTCGACCTTTTACCGTCATCTTGGAGCGGACGCCAACAATTGGCATTATATCTAGTTCTTTTGCAATCTTTACCAGTAAGGTTAGTTCAGAAAACTTCTCGATGACTACAATTGTTTTTCGACCTAACTTGCGACTTAACAGTGCCAACTGCATAAACTCTTGGTCTTTGTATCCGTTGAGTATAGTGAGTGACTCAGTATTGGTATTCAGCGCCATTACCGTTAGAAGTTCGGCCTTTGAGCCTGCTTCTAAACCATAATTAAAAGGTGCGCCTGCGTCGACTATTTCCTCCACAACTTCACGCATCTGGTTTACTTTTATAGGGTATACCCCCATATATTCGCCTTGATATTCAGCGTCTTTAACCGTTTGTTGAAACGTTTGGTTCAATAATGCAACTTGTGAACGAAGAATGTCGTGAAACCTGACCACCACAGGAAATTGGATACCTTCTTGTTTGATTTCTTGTACTACTTCTTTGAAATCAATTCGCATGTTTGTATTTGATGGGTCGGGGGTAACATGCAAATTTCCATTTTGACCAATTTCAAAATAGCCAGCACCCCAACGTTTTACTCGGTAGATATTTTCCGAGTCTTCAATGGTCCAATTTACAGTTTTCGGCATAGTAATTTAATGTCTATCATAATGTGTTAACAAGCGGATTATAATGAACAACAATTGTGCTGACCAGCACGATTAATCGTTATTAAACTAAAAGTAATGATGCTGAGCCTAAAAAAACAAAAAAGCCAACTACATCAGTCACTGTCGTCAATATTACGGAGCCAGCGAGAGCAGGATCAATACCCATTTTGTCAAGTATTACGGGGATCACTATGCCTGCAATTGCAGCAATAAGCATATTGATAATTAAAGCCATGGCAATAATGGCTGAAAGCCACGGGTTATCAAACCACAAGGAGGTAATTGCGGATACAACTAAGGCCCAGAGTAGGCCATTAAAAAAGGCAACTAATACTTCCTTGTTTCCAAGGGCTCTTAGGTTAGATGCAGCCAATTGCCCTGTGGCTAATCCCCTAATGGTTAACGTTAGTGTTTGACTACCAGTAATGCCACCCATGCTTGCCACAATGGGCATCAATACAGCCAATGCGACCACTTGTGTAATCACTTCATCAAATATGCCAATGACAATTGAAGCGGCAAAAGCGGTTAATAGATTGATCCCCAACCATACTGCCCTGCGTCTTGAACTTGTAAAAACAGGCGCAAATAAGTCTTCGTCGCTAACGCGGCCCATATGGGATAACTGAGCTTCATAATATTCTTGGTATACGTCAATAGCATCTTTAACAGAAAAGCGTCCCAGTAAACGCCCTTCTTTAGTGATAACAGGTAACATCGAGCGACCGCTACTTTTTACTGCTTCAGACGCTTCAAACAGGTCTAAGTCTGCTGGCAATACGTGATCTGAAAATTCAGCCACATGAATAAGTGGAGTACTTGCTTCACATGTAAACAATTGATTTATGTCAACTTGTCCTAAGTAGTGCCCCGTATCGTCAACGACTAAAATACTATCAGTATAGGCGGGCAGGGCCTCAATCTTCAGCGCTTCTAATAATACGCCTACTGACACGCTTTTATTGACAGTGTATACATCATGGTTAACGTAACGACCCAGTTGTTCGTCTGAATAGTTTAAGGCCTCTTCGATTAGTCCTGACTCTTGGGCGCTAAGTTTTTTGATCAAGCCTTTTGCTAATCGGTGGGGTAAAACATCGAGTATTTCGACTAAGTGTTCGGTGCTGCTGGTAAGCGCAAGCTCTTCAATGTTCTGATTAGACAACAACGACATAAGCTGCTCACGAGAGTCATTGCGCATCGCAGCCAAAATGGGTGACTTTTTATCCTCATTGAGTGTTTGCCACAACTCAAATCGTAGGTCTTTGGGTAGCCCCTCAAATACAAAAGCCCAATCTTCAGATGAGAAATCTCGGGCAATAAGAGGCACCGCGACTTCACCTTCTTTAAGTCGATCGAGTAACCATAAAAATGCACTTTCCCGCTGTTCTTGACTGACCATTTCTATCCCCTTGAATATTAACCCACATGGTATCGATAAAAGTTAAGTTCGCCATAGTGATTTATTAGAATTTTGGTGTATCTTATATGCAGCATACAATGCCAAAGCAAATACCCATACCTTGTAGCCTTAATCCCACTCAAGAAAGTCCTTTTAAAATAAATAACGAGAGAAGTAGCGATGCAAGACAGAGAAACCAAACCAACCCCAAGCATTGAAGACACCACTCATAAGTTAGAGTTGAGATACCTTACCCTAGAAGATTATGTTGATGTGAAGGAGTTAATGGACGTCGTCTATTTACAAGTGGGAGGTGCGTGGCCACTAAAAAATTATCAGGCACAGCTTAATACTTTTCCAGAAGGTCAGATTTGTATTGAGGACAAAGGCAAGGTAGTCGCCGCCGCTATTTCGGTCATTGTTGATTATGAAAAATTTGGTGACAAACATACTTATGATGAAATTACTGGAGATGCTTATTTAGGTACGCACGATCCAAAAGGTGATGTGTTATATGGTGTAGATATTTTTGTATCGCCAGAATATAGAGGCCTTAGATTGGGTCGCCGCTTGTATGAAGCAAGAAAAGAGTTGTGTAAAAATCTTAACTTAAAGTCGATTATGGCTGGTGGGCGAATACCCAATTACGCTAAACACGCTGATACCATGACACCCTATGAATATATCGAGGCAGTAAAGTCTAAAGATTTATTCGACCCAATCCTAACTTTTCAGATTTCAAACGGTTTTGAGGTGAAACAAATCCTTAAAGCTTATCTTCCAGAAGACAAGGCTTCCATGGGTTACGCCACTTTGCTGCAATGGCACAACATTTATTATAACGCTGAATCTCCCAAACTTTTTGGTGGACACAGAAATACCGCGCGAGTGGGTTGTGTACAATGGCAGATGCGCTACTTCCATGATGTTGCAGAATTATTGCAACAGGCTGAATATTTCATTGATGCTCTTTCTGATTACAAATGTGATGTGGCACTTTTTCCTGAATTTTTTAATGCGCCACTTATGGGTATTAAACCCGCTGAAACATCTATCGATGCAATATGGAATTTAGCGACTTACAGCGACGAAATATTAACTGAAATGTCTCGGCTGGCTGTGTCATATAATATCAACGTGATAGTGGGTTCTATGCCTGTTGTTAAGGATGACGAGTTATATAATATAAGTTATCTATGTCATCGCGATGGGCAAATAGACTGCCAATATAAATTACATCCAACACCTCATGAGAAGAAGGATTGGATCATGCAAGGTGGCGATAAACTGCAAGCCTTCGATACTGACTTTGGTAAAATAGGAATTCTGATTTGTTACGATGTCGAATTCCCAGAGTTAGGTAGAATTTTGGCAGAACAAGAAATTCAAATCCTATTTATTCCTTTCTGGACAGATACTAAAAACGGCTACCTTAGAGTGCGAATATGTGCACAAGCAAGGGCAATCGAAAACGAATGTTATGTAGCTATTGCCGGAAGTGTGGGTAATCTTCCTAAGGTTGATAATGTGGATATTCAGTATGGACAATCGGCTGTTTTCTCACCCTCT
>JAWUXU010000015.1:0-45744 GCA_034111145.1 Paraglaciecola sp. | reverse complement strand
ACTGAAGGCATGCATTATCATCCGGAAACCATTGTAAAAACTGAGTCCAATTTCCGGGATAATCTCTACCTGATTTTAGTGAATTTGATGAAATAGCCACCACTACATATTGACATAGGTGGAGCTAAGTGGATACCCCTTGTTTATATACAGCTAATTTATAGACGGCTTTATTAAAGTTTATTGCGATTAAAAAACCAATGGCCAACTGCTGAAAGTGACACAAACACCTCCGTAAGATTTAACGCTCGACCGGCAGCTTATATTAGATTGCGAACAGTGAAGGAATGTATCGTATGACTCCTTGAGCGATCAACGGTCATTCGAGTAGTCGTAGCCAAACGACTACTTTGCCCAAGATTCCTGACGTTCGAAACTCTAATAACTGAAATGCTTGAGTACCTAAAAGTTGACTATCCCTTGACTATTATTAGTGAATTCGAAAACTAGACTCTAATTCTATTATTCGACTACTTATATGTCAGGTTTAGTTGTTTCACTGTCATAGTAGACAACGCATTTTCGCTTTATAATATCCCCTAATTATTTAATTTGTGAAGTCACGAGATGCCCAAAACAATATGTTTGCTAGCATACAACGGTATGGAATTGTTGGATTTCGCTGGACCACAGTCCGCTTTTTACGAGGCTTCTCAATTAAATGATGCTAGTTACGCACTTCAAGTAATAGGTTTTGACGAAAAACCTATTACTTGTGAGGCAGGACTGAAAATCGTTCCAAGCATTGCAATGCAGGATATATCTAACTGCCATACTCTCATTATTCCGGGTGGCAAAGGATCTAGATCCTCACTAATATCTCAAAACCAGCTTTCGGCTCTCTCAGAGTTGATGTTTAAAAGCCTACGTGTTGTATCAATCTGTACTGGCGCGTTTTTGACCGCCAGAGCAGGACTTCCAAAAGAAACTGTTGTGGCTACTCATTGGGCATTTGTCGGTGATTTGAAAAAAAAGTTTCCATCCCTCAAAGTCGATGAGGAAAGGTTGTTTGTTTGTGATGGTAAATATTGGTCATCTGCTGGAGTTACATCAGGTATAGATCTCACACTACGGCTCATTGAATTAGATGAAGGGCGGGAACTTGCTCATCATGTCGCCAAACACTTAGTGGTTTATATAAAGCGGTCAGGAAATCAAAAACAATTTTCCGACATACTCGATATTCAGACGCCTAAAACACAACGGATACAGCTCATTAGTAATTGGATTAAGCAACACCTAAGTGAGGATATTTCCGTAAGCAGATTGGCAGAATTGATTCACGTCACCGAACGACAATGCCATAGAGTGTTTTTGCAAGAAACCAATCTTACACCAGCTCAATATGTTGAGAAGTATCGAATGCAAGTGGCAAGTGAGTTGTTGAATGAAGACGAAACGCAGCTAAGCGCAATTGCTTCGGTGGTAGGCTATAAATCATATGGTGGGTTTGCCCGCGCCTTTGAACGAAATTTTTCTGTTACTCCAAGTCACTATCGCAAAGCTTTTCTTTCAGGTGATTAGGAGAGTCAAATGAAAACAAAGATAGCAACTCTAACTTTTTATGCCTTTTTTATTGGCTTAACAACGCAGGTCAATGCAAGCGAATTGAATAAAACCATCAACTTAGAACATGTGACAATAAACTATCAGTTTAAAGATAAGCGTTCGCTAGACATAGAGCCTGAGACAACCAAACTCATTTCTGATGCTTTTGTACTCTATAGTAAATTGTTCGGTGGTTTACCAAGAGGTAAGTGGGGGGAAACATACTCTGATTTTACCGTGCATTTAAAATATGGAAAACACTTAGGTGGGGAAGCCGACCCTAAAATAATAATGATGACTTGGAATGAGAAAAAGCTATTTGGATTCGCTTCATGGCAGACTATTTTGTTACATGAACTATTTCATTTGTGGAATGCAGAGTCTTTTCGTTATAAAGACGGGCGAGAACAATGGTTTAACGAAGGTTTTACTGAATATTACACATACAAAACAGCTGTCCAGCTAGGTTTGATTTCGGCAAACGATATGCTTTCGACTGCTTCAAAACCAGTTGGTTTGTATTCAGCCTCAAGTGGTTTAGGTAAAATTTCGATGAGAGCGGCCGGAGCGTCAAATCAAACAAAGTTCGATAACTATTTTCTTGTGTACCATGGTGGCTGGGTAGTTGCCATGGTTTTAGATCATGACATAAGAAAGCGTACAAAGGGCTCAAAGAGCTTGGATGATCTGATGCGTTGGTTGTATGGCAACTTTCATCGCAATAAAAAGCTTTATAGTATGAATGACCTTATACAGGGTTTAGTAGACGTTACAGGGGTTGACTACAGTCATTTTTTTAACGCATACATTGATGGCAAAATGACCATTCCCGTTTCAGATCACTTGCCTTTGAGCGACGCGATTTGGGCGTTCGAATTTGAAAAGCAAAATTGTCAGAACTATCGTTATGTTTATGAAACACTCGGCATCACATCTAATTGAGACTAGTTAAACTTTCATGCAATCACAAGAGGGTAGCGAATGACCGTTATTAGGCTCGGAACTGCCTATCAGTCTACTCCATCCCAACTTCTGCAATTGGCACTAATTGTGCGTTCGATATTTTATATAACTTTAATGGATGCGCTGTGCTTACTGACTTCCCGCGCGGCGGCCGACTTCTGTGCGACTTACCTTTCTTTATTAAGTGCTTTTTACAAACGGATGCAAAGGCTTTAAATCAGTCAATCACACGTCCGTGATGATCGCCACTCAATCTCGACTTCCTTGTCGAGATGCTCAACTGGGCGAAGCCGTGCTTTTAAAGATTCCAGTTTCGCCTTTAAAGTTTCAGCTAAAAATGGCTTATTCTTGGGAAAATGGCAAGCGGACGCCGCGCGGAACGCCATTTGAGTGGAGCTTGGAGGGATAGATTCGGAACGACCCAAAGATAAGGCATTTTTAGCGGTTAAAAGCTTTAGTAGCGGCGGCATTTTTTGGTTACTTATTTTTTGCTGTTGACCAAATTTACGGGATAAATAAGGAACAGCCTTAGCTGGCCTGAAAGGTACAGTACATGCATGCACGTTATAAAAAAGTAACTGGCTAGAAAGCGGACGCCGCGCGGGATTTTAGTCAAAATCCATTATGCGGACGCCGCGCGAGATGATGGCGCGAAGCGTGCTTTTGGTTTTGCATCCTAACGGTCATCCAGATTTACTTTTCATTTATAAGTGAATCAATCCTTTCAATTTCAGCGGCGAAACAGCAAAGCATGCTAATTTGCCGCTTAATGCTTACTCTTGCGTAAAAGTTAACCCCGCATTGGCCACAAGACGTTTAATTAACTTGTCCCCCATAGCAGGAGCAGAAGTCCAGATACCACCTTGGGTATCTTTAGCATCATTTACTAAACAAATAGCAGCTTCGGTTATGATTTTTGAGGTAGAGCCATATCCTGGGTCTCTGTCGCCTGTTACGGCTACCTTAATGACATTACCTTCATCGTCAGAGCCAACATATACCATGTCGTATAAACCTGCCTCACGCTCTTCTTTACTTGGGCCTTCACCTGGTTTGGGACCACCGTCGCCACCCATGCTTTTGTCACTCGCCATAGCGTTGGCAATCGTTTCGCCTTTTTCGCCGGGTCCTGTCATAAACATTTCGTCATATACAAAATCGTCGCCATATTCGCTATTTAACAAAAAGTTAGAACGCTGCACGTTACGGGTATTGATGGCCGCCATCACAAAAGGTGTTACCCAAGATCCCAAGTCTTCCTCGTAGTATGGTTTATTGCCATAAGGTTGTTTGGCACCTGTAAATCCTGGAGTAAGAGAGAACGGGTTAAGTAATGCCTGCATTTTAGCCGGATCTTTTTTAGCTGCCGCAAGAGTTGCTTTAAAGCTAGCGGCGGTTCCGCCAGAAAAAGTGCCTTTCATTTTTCTAACACGACATCTTACTCTAGGCATAGGGTGACCAAATTTTTCTTTGGCTAATTGTTGTAGGTGATAAACCCCTAAGTCAGATGGAATAGAGTCAAAACCACAAGAGAACACTATACGCGCGCCACTGGCTTTTGCTGCTTCTTCATGCGCAGGGATCATTTCACTCATCCATACGGGCTCGCCACATAAGTCCACATAATCTACGCCAGATTTAGCGCACATAGCCACTAAGTCAGAACCGTATAACTGATAAGGGCCGACAGTGGTTAACACCAGTTTTGTGCTGTCTAACATTGCTTGGATTGAGCTTAAATCTTCAGAGTCGGCTACCACCAAAGGCGTGTCTGCTGGCGCACCAATTTCATCCCGCACTTGAGCTAGTTTTTTATTGCTACGTCCAGCCATCGCCCATTTCACCGAACTATCACTGGCGTATTGTTTAACCAGGTATTCAGCAACCAATCGGCCTGTAAAACCAGTCGCACCATAAATAACAATATCGAATTTTTTGTTTGTACTCATTAGACACTCAAATTAATTATGTGGCTTTAGTGTAAAGGGGATTATCAATAATTTTAATTTATTTGGGTAATGACTAACTATATTGTTTGTTAATAAGCAACTGAATTGTTGAATGGCCATTAGACCAGTAAAAGGGCAAAAAAAAACGAGCCTCGGCGACTCGTTTTATATTCAGGACATGCACTAAAATTCTATACCCTTCATCCATGAAACTGCAGCGTTGTTGACTGCACTCGCGAACCGCAATCACTTAGTAAACTAAGCTCATGGGTCTTCGCTCCTTTGTCGCATAACTGCATTTCCAATGATTTTGGGTATAGTTATGGATTTTTTCTAAGCTGTCACAATCTTGCAAGCATTAGTACCACCGATTGTTTCCATTTCATCGCCGTAGGTCATAATAAACTGGTCGCCTGGCTCTAAAATGCCTTTTTCTAATAAAATGGCTATAACGTCATTTTTAAGTTGGCCAGGGTCGCTACCTCTTGAATCAAAGAATACCGGTTTAACACCGCGGTACAATGCCATCTTATTTAACGTACTTTCGTGTCTAGACATAGCATAAATGGATAGAGAAGTAGTAATACGTGACATTAACAAGGGGGTGCTACCACTTTCGGTTAAGGAGACAATAGCCTTTATAGTCTTTAAGTGATTAGCTGCATAAACCGCGCTCAGAGCAACTGTTTCGTTGATAGAGCTAAACGCTTCATCTACTCTATGTTTTGACATAGTCACGCTTGGATGAGTTTCAGCGCCTACACAAACACGCGCCATTGCTTCCACAGTCTCTACTGGAAATTCTCCAGCGGCTGTTTCGGCAGATAACATAACTGCGTCAGTACCATCTAACACCGCATTCGCCACGTCCATCACTTCTGCACGAGTAGGCATAGGGCTTGTTATCATAGATTCCATCATTTGCGTGGCAGTAATGACTACTTTATTAAGCTGCCTAGAGCGTGCGATAAGTTTTTTCTGCACACCGACTAACTCGGCATCGCCAATTTCAACGCCTAAATCACCTCGTGCCACCATTACTGCATCAGATGCTTCAATAATATCGTCAATAGCCTCGTCAGAGGCAACGGTTTCTGCACGTTCTACTTTTGCACATATCATGGCATAACAACCGGCTTTTTCAGCGAGTTGGCGGGCATAACGCAAATCGTCACCAGAGCGAGGGAAAGACACCGCCAGGTAATCCACACCAATCTTTGCTGCAGTGACAATGTCTTCTTTATCTTTTACTGTGAGTGCTTCAGCCGTTAGACCACCGCCTTGGCGATTAATGCCTTTATTATTGGATAATTTACCGGAAACTGTGACTTCAGTATGTACTTTATTACCTTCAACACTCGTGACGCTAAGCTGAATGCGCCCATCATCAAGTAACAATAAATCGCCTTTGTTAACGTCTTGAGGTAGGGCTTTATAATCAATGCCAACTGCTTGTTGGGTGCCTTCATCACGACCCATATCGGCATCTAGAATGAAGTGGTCGCCAATCTTTAAGATAATCGAACCATCAACGAACTTCGCAACGCGAATTTTTGGCCCTTGGAGGTCGCCTAAAATGGCCACATATTTACCTAATTTTTTCGCTGCTGCGCGAACTTTTTCTGCTCGTTTAATATGATCTTCGGCCGTTCCATGAGAAAAGTTCATTCGAACCACATTGGTTCCGGCTTTAATAATCGCTTCAATTTGCTCCACTGTATCTGTGGATGGACCTAAGGTCGCGACTATTTTTGTTCGTCTTAACATAGTTTGGGTACTCTGTTGTTATGGCGCATATGTTGCCTATCTTCACAATACTTGATGCTTAGAATAGGCTCAGTTAAATAAATTAAACATAGCCTCTGTTAGGCGATAGTTTTCTTTGTCGAGGCATAAAAATTGTATAGTTATAAATCAACAAAACTGTAATTTTATTACAAAAATAGCAGTGTAAAAAAACCAAGAATGAAATTATTCTAATAAAAAAGAGCCAGTGGGCTCTAATTCAAAGGAATAAAGTAGGTTATTTCCTTAATCGCTACGTTTATCAAACCTTGAACCGCGTAAGGTGTCTTTTACACGTTTAAGATTTTCTCTGAATTTGTTACCTCTTCTGAGGGTGAAACCAGTAGCCAAAATATCGATAAGTACAAGTTGAGCGATACGAGACGCCATAGGCATATACATATCAGTATCTTCAGGCACTTCTAGAGATAACACTAAACTACATTCTTTGGCTAGAGGACTGTCTTTAGAAGTAATACCCATGACGGTTGCATCATTTCCTCTGGCGATTTGAGCTATCTCTACTAGGCTTTTTGTTCTGCCGGTGTGAGAAATCAAGACAACTACGTCACCTTCACCGGAATTCATGCAGCTCATTCGTTGCATAATAATATCTTCAAAATAGATGACTGGAACGTTAAATCGAAAAAATTTGTTTAATGCGTCGTGAGCAACTGAAGCGGAAGCACCTAATCCAAAAAAGGATATTTTTTGTGCTTGAGTCAATAGGTCTACTGCACGGTTAATGGCGGCTATATCGACTGATTGGCGTGCAACTTCAAGTGAAGCCATAGTGGATTCAAAGATTTTATGGGTATATTCTTCGGGGCCATCATTTTCTTCCACATGACGATTAACATAAGGCGTACCGTTAGCCAGGCTTTGTGCTAAATGTAATTTAAAATCTGGATAGCCTTTAGTATCTAACCTGCGGCAAAAGCGGTTCACTGTTGGTTCGCTAACGCTAGACATTTTTGCTAACGCGGCAATACTGCTGTGTATTGCCGTTTGTGGATTCGCTAATATGACCTCTGCAACCTTGCGCTCAGATTTGCTAAAAACGGAATTATGTTGGGTTATTTTTTCAAGAATATTCATGCGCGCATCAAAAACTTCATTATAACAGTTTTAATCAAATGCCAGCACGAAGCTTGGCTCGTATGCTCAGAATACTATAGCTGTAATTTTTTAACAGAAATTCTTTCGATTTAATGGACTAATCCCCTCATAATGACAACTTTACCCACTATAATGCCGTGAAAAGTTGTAAACTTACTACATAAGATGGTAAGTTTTACATCATGCGTTGGTGATTGGGTTGTAACAGCTGTTTGTTATGACAATTAACACTATCTATCAAAATTAAGTAGGTATAAAAAATGGTTTTGGAAAATTCATTCGAACCTTGTGATTTCGTACTGTTTGGCACTAAAGGCGACTTGGCCAGACGTAAACTTTTACCCTCTTTATATCAACTTGAAAAAGCGGATCTGATGCATGCCGAAACGAAAGTGATCGGTGTAGCGCGTCATGACATAAGCACAGAAGATTACGTTGCACTCGTAAAAGAAAATATTGAAAAATTTTCCAAGGAAGAGCTGTGCCAAGAAACTTGGGAGCGATTTTCTAAAAAATTAGACTATGTATTAGTCGACATGAAAAACCCAGATAGTTACAACGCGTTTAAAGAACATGTCGACCCCAATCGGATGATGGTGTGTTACTTTGCTACCCCTCCTTCAATTTTTGGTGACATTTGTCTTGGGTTGAAAGCAGCTAACATTATCGATAAAAGCATGCGTGTTGTCTTAGAAAAACCCATTGGACACGACTTAGCATCATCCAAAGTGATTAACGATCAAGTTGCAGAATTTTTTGATGAAACTCAGATCTATCGAATCGATCATTATTTAGGGAAAGAGACGGTTCTAAATTTGATTGCATTGCGTTTTGCCAACTCAATATTTGCTACTAACTGGGACCACAATTGTATCGACCATGTACAAATAAGTGTTGCTGAGTCTGTGGGTATAGAAGGCCGTTGGGGATATTTTGACGAAGCCGGGCAAATGCGTGACATGGTGCAAAATCACTTGTTGCAAATTCTGACTCTGGTTGCGATGGAGCCTCCAGCTGATTTGGATGCTGATAGTATTCGTGATGAAAAACTCAAGGTATTAAAAGCATTACGCCCTATTGATGCAAGCAATGTTCGTCAGAATACTGTTCGTGGTCAATATGTTGGTGGATTTGTTAAAGGCCAAGAAGTACCAGGTTATTTAGACGAGCCTGATGCAAATACCTCAAGTGAAACGGAAACATTTATTGCATTAAAGGTTGAATTAGATAATTGGCGTTGGGCTGGTGTGCCATTTTATTTGCGCACAGGTAAACGTTTGCCGGATAAAACCAGTGAAGTGGTGATCTACTTTAAACGTCAACCTCATAACTTGTTTAAAGACAGTTTTCCACAGTTACCACAAAACAAATTAACTATTCGGTTGCAGCCAGATGAAGGGGTTGAAGTCACTGTCATGAATAAAGTGCCAGGGCTGACAGGGTCGGGTTCGATGAACTTGCAAAAGTCTAAATTGAATTTGAGCTTTTCTGAAACGTTTAAAGATGATCGTATTGCCGATGCCTATGAAAAACTTTTGTTGGAAGTGATGCTAGGTAATCAAGCTTTATTTGTTCGCCGTGACGAAGTAGAGGCTGCATGGAAGTGGGTAGATGGCATTCTAGCTGCTTGGAAAAACAGCAACGAACCACCTGAACCCTATCAGGCTGGTACATGGGGGCCAGTATCGTCAATCGCGTTACTAGCTCGTGAAGACAGAGCTTGGTACGAAAGTCGAATAGGTAAAAAGTAATGGCACTAACACAATCTAAATTTAGAACAACGGAACAACTTAACGCTGCATTTTCTCGAAAAATAGTTAAATTGCTTAGAGATGGTATAGAAGAAAATGGCCGAGCAAGTTTAGTTGTTTCAGGTGGACGAACGCCTGCTGAACTTTTTAATAGTTTGTCTAAAGCCAATCTGGAATGGGACAAAATAGACATCACTTTGGCAGATGAACGTTGGGTTGAAAATACCGACGATGCATCTAACGAAAAAATGCTGCGTACAAAACTGCTCATCAACAATGCTGCTAACGCTAATTTTATACCTTTGAAAACTCAGCATAGCGATGCAAAAGACGCAGTACTAACATGTACTGCCAATCTACAAAAAATACATACTCCCATTGATGTGCTCATTTTAGGTATGGGTGAAGATGGCCATACGGCGTCATTGTTTCCTTGCTCAGAACAAATTTCACAAGGATTGGATCTTGAATCAGGCAATGCATTTATTGCCGTTCAGCCAACAACTGCACCGAATCAACGTATGTCATTGACCTTACCTGCATTATTAAACAGCAATCAAATATTTTTGCATCTTACCGGTGAGAGCAAAAAAGATGTGCTACAGACAGTTTTGTCTGACGACGATGCCTTAGTTATGCCAATACGAGCAGTCATCAACAACGCTGATGTCGAGCTTTTGTGGGCTCCCTGATTAAAACTCTTTATAGGAAAAATCCATGAACCCTGTTATCCAAGACGTTACAGACCGCATTATTGAACGAAGCCAAGGCTCGCGTAAACGATATTTAGACAAAATTGAAAGTGCGCGGTTAAGAGGTCCGCATCGCGGTGTGTTATCTTGTGGTAACTTAGCACATGGTTTTGCAGCTTGTGGCACAGAAGATAAAGCCGATTTGCGTAGCATGACCAAATCAAATATTGCCATAGTGTCCGCTTATAACGATATGCTATCGGCTCATCAGCCCTATCAAACATATCCGGCCAGATTAAAGCAGGCGATTAATGCGGTTGGCAGTGTCGCCCAATTTGCTGGTGGTGTCCCCGCTATGTGTGATGGTGTGACTCAAGGTACACCAGGTATGGATTTGAGCCTGATGAGCCGGGATGTTATTGCAATGGCGGCCGCTGTTGCGCTTTCACATAATATGTTTGACGGTACATTGATGTTAGGTATTTGTGACAAAATTGTCCCAGGTTTATTATTAGGTGGATTAAGTTTTGGCCATTTGCCCACCATATTTGTTCCTGCTGGGCCTATGCCTTCAGGGCTGCCTAACAAAGAAAAAGCCCGTATCCGCCAACTATATGCTCAAGGCAAGGTTGGTCGAGAAGAATTACTGGATGCTGAATCAAAGTCTTATCACTCAGCTGGGACTTGTACTTTTTATGGTACTGCCAATAGTAATCAATTGGTTGTGGAAATCATGGGTTTACATCTTCCTGGATCGTCATTTGTTAATCCGGATACACCATTACGTGATGCATTAACTGATGCCGCAGCAAGGCAAGTCACTCGCATTACTGATTTAGGTGACGAGTATCGACCCATTGGCCGAATACTTGATGCCAAAGCCCTTGTAAATGGCATAATCGGGCTACTGTCTACTGGTGGTTCAACAAACCATACCATGCACTTAGTCGCGGTGGCTAAGGCGGCAGGGTATATTATCAACTGGGATGATTTTGCCGATATCTCCAGCGCAGTGCCTTTATTAACCCGTATTTATCCTAACGGTTCAGCTGACATTAACCACTTTACTGCAGCAGGCGGTATGTCATTGTTGATCAGAGAATTGTTAGAAGGTGGGTTTCTGCATAACGATGTGCTGACCATATGTGGTCAGGGATTAGAGCAATACACCAAAGAACCTATGATAGAGCATGGCGAATTAATATGGCGAGATGGTCCAACAGAATCATTTGATAAGCAAGTCGTAGCCAGTGTTGAGGAACCGTTTAAAGCAGACGGCGGTTTATCTGTTTTGTGTGGCAATTTAGGCCGCGCTGTGATGAAAACTTCTGCTCTAAAAGAACCCCATTGTCGAATTAAAGCGCCAGCAGTGGTATTTGAAGACCAATATGAGCTGCATGAGGCGTTTCAAGCAGGCGAGCTAGATAAGGATTGTATTGTTGTCGTGCGTTTTCAAGGACCATCTGCTGTTGGAATGCCAGAATTACATAGCTTAACGCCTCCTTTAGCCGTACTGCAAGACAGAGGGTTTAGAGTAGCACTAGTAACTGATGGACGTATGTCTGGCGCTTCAGGCAAAGTTCCAGCTGCAATCCACGTCACCCCCGAAGCCATAAAAGGCGGTGTATTAGCTAAAATTAAGACTGGCGACATGGTAGAACTAAACACTGAAACAGGTGCCATGGATGTTCTTTTAAGTGAACAAGAATTAGCCAAACGAGAAGCAAAGGCAGCCAACATCTCCAAAAGTCAATTTGGTATGGGCCGAGAACTATTTGCTGGTATGCGTTCAAACTTAACCGGCGCAGAGACGGGTGCTTGCTCGTTGTTTGTTGGTCAGGACTAATAAAATGGCTAAATTTGTTGCGGATGTAGGCGGCACTAATATTCGTTTGGCACAAATAGAAAATAACTCACTTAAGCACATTAAAAAGTATTTGTGTAGTGACTATAAAACTATTGGTGCTGTTATTGGGACCTATATTGCTGAATTTCCAGATTTGGCTTTTACAGCAGGTTGTTTAGGCGTCGCTTGCCCAGTGAAGGGCGATCTTATTTCTATGACTAACAATCACTGGCAGTTTTCTGTCTCTCAATTACAAACTGAATTGGGTTTAGATTGGTTAGGTGTCATTAATGATTTCACCGCTGTAGCCCACGCAGTTACTGTATTGACTCATCAGCAGAAAGAACAAGTTGGCCAAGGGCAGGCAATTGAATTAGACAATATTGCTGTATTTGGCCCCGGTACTGGGCTTGGGGTTAAGCACTTAACTCATACAGCTGTCGGCTGGCTTGCATTGGATGGAGAGGGCGGTCATGTTGACTTCGCACCAGTAGATGAAGTGGATATCGCTATTTGGCAATTTTTAACCAATAAATTAGGCCATGCATCTGCCGAAGAAGTCCTGTCCGGCCGTGGTTTGGTGCATATATATCAAGCCATTGCCAAGCACAAGGGACTGTTAGCACCATTACACGAGCCTGCCGATATTACTGAAAGAGCACTTGATGGTAGCTGCGCGTTAAGCGAGTTTACATTGTCACAATTTTGCAAAATATTGGGTAGCTTTGCTGGAAACCTTGCCCTTAGCTTAGGCACACGTGGTGGTGTGTATATTGGAGGTGGCATTGCTCCTCGTTTCACCAATTTTATTAAACAAAGTGATTTTAGGGCGCGTTTTGAAGCCAAGGGTCGATTTCGTGATTATGTGGCTAGCATACCGACTTTCATTATTACCGAGCCTGATCATGGTTTGATTGGTGCTATGGCTTATTTAAATCAAAATTGTAAAGGTTAAATACAATGACAAAAAATTGGAAAATGACATCACAAGAAATATTCAGCCAAGGGCCAGTTGTGCCTGTACTGGTAATAAAAGATGTTGAACACGCTGTGCCATTGGCTAAAGCACTTATCGCCGGTGGAATTCGTGTATTAGAAGTCACTTTACGTACAAAAGCGGCGCTAGAAGTCATCGCTAAAATTGCGAAAGAAGTACCAGAAGCGATTATCGGTGCGGGCACAGTGACAAATCGTGCCCAGCTACAACAAGTCATAGATGCAGGTGCTAAATTTGCGATTAGCCCAGGATTAACGTCTGATTTACTGAAAGCTGGAAACGAAGGCAGTATTGCCCTTATTCCTGGTATTTCATCTATTTCAGAATTGATGACCGCTGTTGATCATGGATATACCCACTTAAAATTCTTCCCTGCGGAAGCATCAGGTGGTGTGAAAGCCCTAAAAGCTATCGGTGGTCCTTTCCCTGATATTAAGTTTTGCCCAACAGGTGGAATAAGCCCAAGTAACTACAATGATTATTTAGCATTACCCAATGTTTGTTGTGCTGGTGGCTCTTGGTTAGCGCCAGAAGAAGCGATGATCAATGGTGAATGGGATAAAATTACTGAACTTGCAAAACAAGCAGTTGCTGGCGTTAAATAATTCTGTTTGTAATTTAGACAATAAAAAAGTCGCTTCAGCGGCTTTTTTATTGTCTATGAAAAAGTACCAATGCTTCAAGTGCTAATAAAAAAACATCAGCACTATGTTCACCATCAACATTTTTCACCACGGTAATGCTGCGTTGATGATCGCGGCATAGTATTAAAATCGTTGTTCCTCCATTGCTGCCACCAGAGTGCATCACAGCATTGTCGAAACTGGCCATAAGATTTTGGGTGTGGTCGTTGTTTATATAATAAGAACGGTCTTTATGATGATCAAAATCAATCATCCAGCCTATGCCAAAAGCTAGCGCTTTGCCGTTATCGAGTTTAGCGCGGCTAAACATGGCGTCTAAACTCGCTTTTTGCAGATAACCATCATGTGAGTGTGCAACAGCAAAACGTGAGATATCCGACGGTGTGGCGATAAATCCACCGCCAGCGTATTTGTTTGAATGATCTGACTGTGGGGCATTAAAGAGTTTTAAAGAGTTTTCCATCTCGAGCAATGTAAGGGCGCTGGCGAAAAGCAATAATATCGCCTTGGTCGTCAAATACGCTGTTTTGCATTCCCAGTGGATCAAATACTTCTTGTTGAATGATTTGTTTAAAATTACGTTTTTCGTCAGCCCCTTCCATTGCCGCTGCAATAAGTGAAAAGGCAAAAGTGGAATATTTGTGATCTGTGCCAGGTTTAAATAATAAGGGGGCATCTTTGAACAAGCTTAAGCTGGAGACAGTGTTGTTGAAATGCTGGTTGAGTATAAACTCAGCATTATCCTTATAGCTTCTTATGCCAGCTGAATGAGCCGCCAATTGACTTAAGCTGATTTTTGCATGGCTTCTAGGCCAAACATCCACATATTCGGTGATGGGTGCGTTTAGAGACAACTTGCCTTGTTCATATAAACGCATCATGCCAGCAACAGTTATCAGTTTAGCAATACTACCAATGCGCATTTTATGTTTGTTGGTCATGCTAACTTCGTTTTCTAAGTCAGCATATCCATAACCTTTGGCCCAAATCAAGCCGTCTTTGTCTGCAATTGCTGCGCTGATGCCGGGCACCATTTCTGGTGACACCGCATTGGCAAATAATTGCTCGATTGTTTCGATGTTTGTTGAGGGTTTTGCAAAGCCCAAAGTAATAAAGAACAGAAACACTATGGACAAAAATCTTGTTAAAAATATGGACAACATAATGAATATCCTAAAAATCAATCTGAGATGGGATTATTTAATCGTGATGATTGCTTTTATTAGTTGAACTTCTTCACTGGTTTTTCCGCTTCTCGAACCAAGTTTTTCTATGCTTTCAAGTACATCCATACCTTGAACAACTTGTCCAAATATAGTGTGTTTACCATCTAACCAAGGGGTAGCAGTGAAGGTTAAGAAAAATTGACTGCCGTCTGTATTGGGGCCCGAGTTTGCCATGCTTAACAACCCACCTTTAGTATGTTTAATATCATCACTAAATTCCCCCGCGTATTTATATCCTGGGTTACCTCTACCCGTGCCGGTTGGATCGCCACCTTGGGCCATAAAACCGGGGATAATACGATGAAATAGGGTGTTGTTGTAAAAACCTAAAGAGGTTAAGTATATTGTGCTCGACACATGTTTGGGCGCTACGTTGGGCATAAGTTCTATGCTGATATCACCCTTGCTTGTTGTTAACTGCCATAGGTAGGTTTTGTCTTCGCTGAAAGTGAATTCTGAAGGTTGTGGCAAAGACGTTTTCCAGTCTTGTTGGGTTTTATCAATATTTTGTTGAAGTATAAATTGGTCAGTTTGTTTGATGGCTTGATCCTTGAACAAATCGCAACCAGACAGTATTGAACCAATAAAAAGTGTAGCGAAAAAGAATGTACAGAAAAGTAGTTTTGTCTGACTGGGGTATAGATACATAGCAGGCTTATCTTTTGAATTATTAGACGATTAGCTTAAACACTTTAGATTTGCGTTGAAAGTTGTAAAGCTGTTTTTTCTTAGTTGGCAACTCATCTAAGCTGACTTCAACAAAACCTTGTTCCTGAAACCAATGAGCAGTCACGGTAGTGAGTACAAAAATAGACAGTAAACCTTGTTCACGCGCTTGCATTTTAATTGAATCTAATAGCCGCTCGCCACGATTGCCGCCACGATAATCGTTATGGGTGGCTACACAAGCTAGTTCACCCATTTTATCTTCTGCATAAGGATAAAGTGCGGCACAGGCTATGGTCATGCCATCACGTTCAATCAAGGCAAATTGTTCAATTTCTTGTTCTAAATGCTCTCTTGAACGTTTGACCAAAATGCCTTTTTCTTCTAAAGGTTTGATTAATTTAAGAATACCGCCCACATCTTCAATATTGGCTTGACGCAATTGTTCGTATGATGTTTGGGATATGAGAGAACCAGCGCCATCGCGGGTAAATAGTTCTTGAAGCAGTGCACCATCTTGACGATAACTAACAATATGACAACGACTAATGCCCGCCTTCAAACTTGATACTATTGCTTGTAGTGATTGTTTTTCATCGGCATAAAATGGCTCGTCTAACATGGCGCAGAGTGCGTCTAATTCTAAATTTCTTAGGAGCCGACCTTCTTTACTAATAATACCGTCTTGGTCGTTAAACAATATAAGTTTGTCTGCTTTGAGTGCGATCGCAGCATTAGTCGCCACGTCTTCATGAGACAAATTAAATACTTCCCCTGTTGATGAGTATCCCATAGGAGATAACAACACAATGGAACCGTCATTCAGATGATCGTTGATGCCCTCTACATCAATACGCCGGACTACGCCAGTATTTTCGTAGTCGACTCCGTCGCGCACTCCGATAGGCATAGCAACCACTAAATTTCCTGAACAGACTCGAATATGTGAGCCGTGCATGGGCGAATTAGCCAGCCCCATAGTTAATAACGCTTCTACCTGTGCGCGCACTGAACCTGCTGCGTCTTTTACACATTCAAGGGTTTGTTTATCGGTAATACGAATGTCTTGGTGAAAACGAGGTGGTAAATTCCGCAGTGCCACGCGTTCGTCTACCTGTGGTCTTGCACCATGCACTAGAACCAAACGCACTCCTAAGCTGTTTAACAACGCAATATCATGAATGATGTTAGCAAAGTTCGCTCCTTCGATGGCTTCGCCACCAAACACCAATACAAAAGTTTTACCCCTATGTGCATTGATGTAAGGCGCTGAGTTACGAATGATTTTAACGCTGTCTATATGTGAAACAACCACCAATAAATCCTTATTTATTTTTCGCTAATTCAGCGTCAAGGGCCTTAGATACTGGATCAATACCGGTACCACCTAAGATGCTACGTTTATCGACTAAATACTCAAGTTGCAATATTTCATATACATCGTCTTCAATTAAGTCTGAGAATTGCTGCAAATCAGCAATGCTTAACTCTTCAATCGCTTTTTTCTTCTCTAGCGCGGCGAGTACCACTTGACCCGAAATGTCATGGGCTGTTCTAAATGGAATACCTTTAGCAACAAGATAATCTGCTAATTCAGTGGCATTGGCATAACCTTCGCGGGCTGCTTTAGCACAACGCTCTGAGTCTAACTTGATACTGTCAATTACCTCGCACGCAATACATAAACAGATATGCCACTGCGTTACCGCATCAAGTAAACCTTCTTTGTCTTCTTGCATGTCTTTGTTGTAGGCAAGGGGTAAACCTTTCATGGTGACTAACATGCCCTGTAAACTACCAAACACTCGACCACATTTACCACGCATAAGTTCTAACGCATCGGGATTTTTCTTTTGTGGCATTAATGATGAACCAGAGGTTACTGCATCACCTAAGGTAATAAATCCGGCTTCACCAGAGTTGAAGAAAATCAAGTCTTCAGCCATACGTGACATATGCATCATGCTGGTACTGGCAGCAAATAAAAGTTCCAATACAAAATCACGATCCGATACCGCATCTAAGCTATTTAAACAGGGGCTGTCAAAGCCTAACTCCCTGGCAATTTCATAACGATCAATGGGGTAGGTAGTACCTGCTAAGGCACCGCAACCAAGGGGCGACTGGTTTAAACGTACTCTTAAGTCACGTAAGCGGCTAATGTCACGTTTAAACATTTCAACATAGGCTAAACACCAGTGCGGATAACGCACAGGTTGAGCGCGTTGTAAATGGGTATATCCGGGCAAAATAACTGTTTTGTTGTTGCTTGCAGTACCCACTAAAGAGGCTTTAATGCTTTCTAAGTCGACAATCAATAGGTCAACGTGTTCGCGTGTCCACAACCTAAAGTCTGTGGCCACTTGATCATTACGGCTGCGTCCAGTATGTAATTTGCGAGCTATATCACCAAGCTGTTCAATCAGTGTGGCTTCAACAAAGCTATGAATGTCTTCTTCATCGCTTACGTCAAAGTCCAAGGTGCCTGCTTCGGCTTTCACTAACAAAGCTTGTAGTGCTTGTTCAAGCTGCTGCTGCTCGTCTTGGGTCAATACACCAGCTTTAAAGATAGCTTTAGACCAAGCTATGGAGCCCCTTATATCTTGGCTTGCCAACATACGGTCGAAAGGCAAAGAATCATTTACCCGTTTGAACATGGCACTGCTGCCATCTTGAAAACGTCCGCCCCATAAACTCATTATTCTATCCCTGTATTTTTAAAGGCTATACCTTTCTTGTTCATCGCTTCAATACGGCTAGATAAGCTGTATAAACGGATGAAACCCTCGGCGTGGCTCTGGTCGTACACATCATCTGCACCAAATGTGGCAAAGTCTTCAGAATACAAACTGTTTGGAGATTTTCTCTGGGTAACAGTGGCTTGACCCTTGTACAGTTTAATCACAATTTCGCCTGTGACTTTTTGCGCGAAGCTTGCAGCGCCCGCTAAAAGTGAATCGTTTAAGGCTGTGAACCAACGGCCATCATACATAACATGTGAATATTCAAGACCAATTTGTTCACGGTATTTAAGTGATGCTTTGTCTAATACCAAACACTCTAGCGCTTTATAAGCTTTCATCATGACCGTGCCGCCTGGTGTTTCATAACAACCACGAGACTTCATGCCGACTAAACGGTTTTCTACAATGTCGATACGGCCTACGCCATGGGCTGCGGCAATTTCGTTTAATTTCATCAATACGCCGTAAGGGGTTAACTCTTCACCATTAACCTTAGTTAATTTTCCTTCCTCGAAAGAAAGTTGAATACGTTCTGGCTTATCTGGCGCGTCTTCTGGATCAACTGTCAACGTCCAGATCCCTTTAGTGGGTTCACACCAAGGGTCTTCCAACTCTCCACCTTCGTGAGATATATGCCAAGCGTTTGCGTCACGGCTATAGATTTTAGTCAAAGAAGCAGAGCATTCAATGTTACGTTCTGCTAGGTAATCAAGTAAATCTTCTCGAGATACCATGCTCCATTCACGCCAAGGTGCTATTACCGCTAATTCCGGAGCAAGAGCAGCAAAGGTGCTTTCAAAACGAACTTGGTCGTTACCTTTACCAGTGCAGCCATGACAAAGGGCATCTGCACCCCCTTTAAGAGCAATTTCTACCTGCGCTTTAGCAATAATAGGACGAGCCATAGATGTGCCTAATAAGTACTCACCTTCGTACACGGCACCAGTAGTGATGGTTGGGTAAATATAGTCAGCAACAAACTCTTCTTTTAAGTCAACGATGTAACACTCGCTTGCGCCAGTGGCGAGCGCTTTTTCACGCAGCCCAATTAACTCTTCGTCGCCTTGACCTACATCCGCTGCAAAAGCGATAACTTCACAGTTATAGGTTTCGATTAACCAAGGAATGATAGCTGAAGTATCTAATCCGCCTGAATATGCCAACACTACTTTTTTAAATTCTTTTTTTGCTTTAATGGCCATGATATTTCCTGTTTAGAAGCAACTGCGAGCTTCGAGCTAACACTTTGCTACATTAATTTAATTTCTTTTAATAAAGCGTTAAAAAGATAACGTGTTACTCAATCTAAATTTTTATACGGCTGCTCGTAGTTTGCGACGACCGACTCGTAGACGTATTCCTAATCTTTTGGTTTAAAACCGCCCGCTAACAATTGTACTAAAATAGCGTTTTGTCCATGCATACGATTTTCAGCTTGTTGCATTAATAATGATGCATCGCTATCGACCAAACTGCTGCTGATTTCTAAATCCCTGTGGGCAGGTTGACAATGTAATACATATTCAGCGCCGGTTTTATCCATCAACGCTTCGTTAATTTCGTAACCAGAAAAAGTGTCTTTGATATCGGCTAATGGCGTCTCGTCACCCATAGAAAGCCAAGTGTCTGTATAAAGAACGTGTGAACCATTTGCTGCGTTGATGTCAGTGCTAACGGTTATTTTTCCGCCAAATTGTTGGGCACGAGATTGAGTTAGCTTTATGATGTTTTCGTCAACTTCGTAACCTTGTGGTGTGATGACAACAACTTCACAACCTAGTGCTACACCCACTAACATCAGCGAATGTGTTACGTTATTGCCGTCACCAATATAGGCTAACTTCACTTTGCTAAGGTCGTCGTAGTGTTCGCTGATAGTGAGATAATCAGCTATCGCTTGGCAGGGGTGATACATATCACACAAAGCGTTAATAACGGGTATTTTAGCTGATTTAGCTAATTCTTCTAGGGTACTGTGTGCAAAAACTCGTGCCACTATGGCATCTGCCCAGCAGGCTAAGTTTGCGCCCATATCTTTAACATCTTCACGACCGGCTAATTTATTTGATTGTGAGTCTAAATAAACCAAATGACCACCTAACTTATTGATACCTATATCAAAGCTGACCCGCGTACGTAAAGAAGGCTTTTCAAACAAGGCAACAATTGATATTCCATCCAAGGCGCTACGATAACCCGCAGGGTTGTTTTTAATGGTTTTAGCCAAGGCTAACAAACTATGTAATTGGTCTGCGGTCCAATCTTTAAATGAAAGAAGATCTTGTTTCATAATCAAGCCTTGTAACTAGGTGTATTTATTGGGGGGGCGATTTTGCTGCCTATTGCTTGTTGTTGCAACAAACCGAGTAACTTTTCTGTATCTTTCCAACTGGCAATAGTGACGCTACGACCTAAGCTATTCGCTGCTTTTAATGCGGCTTGTACCTTGATTATCATGCCGTCACGAATAACGTTTTGTGAGATGAGCGTTTCGATTTTCTCAGTGTCTAAGTGTTCAATGAGGTTTTTGTTGGCATCTAACACGCCAGGCACATCAGATAAAAGCAATAGCTGGGCATCTAATAACTGGGCAATCACCGTGGCTGCTTGGTCAGCATTCACATTAAGTAAGTTGCCTTTGTTATCTGCGCCGATGGAACTGATAATAGGTAACATCTGT
Source organism: Paraglaciecola sp. (assembly GCA_034111145.1). GTDB lineage: Bacteria > Pseudomonadota > Gammaproteobacteria > Enterobacterales > Alteromonadaceae > Paraglaciecola. The sequence continues at coordinate 25,134 of JAWUXU010000015.1, read as the reverse complement.
GTTGAAGCCAATGCTTTCAATAAAGTTGCATCGCCGGGCTCTACTGAACCCACAGCCCCCAAGTCTTCACGCATAACGGTTGCAATACACATTTTTCCATCTAACAAACTCAAGCCCACCGGGCTAAGACCTGCTCGGATGGCTAATCCACATAGCTGTTTGTTGGCTGTACCTGCAAGTGCACCTGTAATGTAAGGCATATGCTCTTTAGGGGTGATGCGTAAACCATCAATTTTTTGGCTGGTAAGATTAAGGGCACTCATTAACTCTTCGACCATAGCGCCGCCGCCATGAACTAACACCACCATATAATTTTTCTGTAACTCGCCAATGGTTGTTAGCAATGCCAAAGCAGCATCTTCAGCTTGCATAAATGCGCCGCCGACCTTGATGACTAAAATATTTCCATCAATTTCTTTGTTACCCGCTTTATTACTTTCTTTATTACTCATAGTTAGTTTACTAATCCCTTGTGAGACTCAAAACCGAAGCGTAAATTAGCACATTGTAATGCTTGAGATGCCGCGCCTTTCAATAAGTTATCAATGGCACTGCTCACAATAAGGTATCCAGTTTTGCTGTCAAATTTCCAGAATAGGTCACAGTAGGGTGTGCCGACCACGTCATCAATTTTGGGCCAGCTATCTCTTAGTCTTACAATAGGATTACCTTGGTATGCTTGCAGATAGGCTTCGGTAATTTGTTGCTGGTTAACATTCGCAGCGGTTTTTACTGTAATCGTCGCTAATATTCCACGTTTAAAATTGCCCATGTGTGGCGTGAAAATGACATCGGTGCCTAAATAGTCAGTAATTTCAGGTTGATGTCTATGCCCCAATACCCCGTATGCCTGTAAGCTAACTTCGGTAAAACTGCTATTCAACGTAGCCTTCCTACCTGCACCAGATACACCAGATACCGCACTAATAATAGGAAAATGTTCAGTATCAATTAAGCCATTTTGTTGCAAAGGTTTAAGAGCAGTTAAAGAAGCAGTTGGATAACAACCTGGAACAGCGACCAAATCTGCCTCTTTAATTTGTTCTTGATGCCAATCAGCTAGCCCATATACGGCTTCAGCTAATAATTTATCAGCGTGGTGTTCGAAGCCATAGTACTCTGCGAATTTGTTTTTATCTTTAATTCTAAAGGCCCCTGACAAGTCCATTATTACAGTTTTTTTGCCGTTTTTTTCCCTGCACAGCTCTTTCATCCATTTGTGGCTTGCTTCATGTGGCGTTGCCAAAAATATGAGATCAAAGTTCTCTGTTAAGGCAGATAAATTACCTTCATCGATAGGCTTCAAAGGTAAATCAATCAGGTTAAAAAATTGCGGGTGAATATCACCTAAATATTTACCTGCATCAACACTGTTAGTGGAAACATACAAAGCGGCCAATTCAAATTGGTTATGGTGATGAACTAGTGCAGCTAGCTCAGCGCCAGTGTAACCACTAGCACCGATAATACAGGTTTTGATCATGGGGATTTTCTCTAAAGGCTCTATATAGGTAGTGTACTAAATAATGATGGAAGAAAATAAAAAGCACTCTTTACAAAAAAATATAGTTTAAAGCAAAGAGTGAGCTACACGCTACAGCCTCGACTATCGTCGATACAACATACTGGCGAAGCTAGGCAGGGAAATAAACTGGGATGTCATTTTTACAATGATTGAATACATATACGTTATCGAACCAAAACAAGTTAAAGTAATAGGCAGTTACACGAAATCGACTATTTTAATTATTAGTCGTTTCTAATTGGTCTATAGGATGCCATGTGTTATATATTTATGCAATAAAAGTGAATAACTATTTGATTGGATTGTTATGCCAAATTTGTCTTTCTTAGAATACTACGAAAATATCATTAAAACCCCGTCTATTAGCGCCTTTGATGAAAAAATAGATCAAACAAATAAGCCTCTAATTGATATTCTGGCGGGCTGGTTTAGAGATCTAGGATTTTCCATAACTATTCAACAAGTGCCTGGTACTCGCAACAAGTTTAATATGTTGGCCAAAATTGGCAGCGGTGAAGGAGGTCTGTTGCTTTGTGGTCACTCTGACACAGTACCCTTTGACGAAGGACGTTGGCAGTCAGATCCCTTTAAAGTCAAACAAGCGGATGGCAAGCTGTTTGGTTTAGGCAGTTGTGATATGAAGGGCTTCTTTGCATTTATTCTTGAAGCATTAAAAACCACTCCACTTAATAAATTGAATAAACCCCTATACATATTGGCTACGGCAGATGAAGAAACGTCCATGGCTGGTGCACGATTTTTTGCTGATCAACAAATGATTAAGCCAAGTATGGCGATTATTGGTGAGCCAACTGAACTTATACCCATCTATAAGCATAAAGGACATATCGCACAAAGTTTAAATGTTAGGGGTAAAGCGGGGCACTCGAGCGAACCTGAAAAAGGTGTCAACGCTATTGAAATAATGTATCAGGCAATGGGTCAGTTGATGGACTTGCAAAGCAAACTAAAAACTCAGTTCCATGATGAAGCCTTCAGTGTGCCCCATGTCACCATGAATTTAGGACACATCCATGGCGGCGATGCTGAAAATCGCATCTGTGGGCATTGTAAGCTCAATTTTGATATGCGTGTTGTGCCTGAGTTAGACGATGAGCAGGCCCTTGCCATGATTGATGAAGCATTAGCCCCAGTATTCGCAAAATACCCCAACCGTTTAAGTATGGATTTGATGTATCCCACAGCCCCCGCTTTTGCCTGTCGAGATGAACAAAATATTTTGGCGTTGGCTGAACAACTCACGGGTAAAAAATTCCAAAGTGCTAATTACGCTACCGAAGCGCCATTTATCAATCAACTAGGCTGCGATACCATAGTATTAGGGCCCGGTAGTATCGACCAAGCCCATCAACCTGATGAATATATTTCTTTAGATTTCGTTAATCCCACTGTGCATATTTTGCAGCAAATGATTAGCAAGGTGTGTTTTTAATGCTGTTGATTTCAAACTTTAAATTTTATTGTTTTTTCGGGCCCCAGCACCCATGCCCAAAATCTAGAAGCGTTGCTAAAGTCACGTTCGGTGTAAAATTTTTTAGCCATCTGTGATGTGGCTACCGTAAATATTATTATTACTGCCCCCACCTTTTTGGAATACGTTTATCAGTGTGATATTACGCGACTCGTAACTGTGTTAATTACCTTGCTTGAATTACAGTTTAAGTGACTGACTCAATTGTATTTAGCTGAAATCTAATATAGTTTAGTTATTGTTTTTTTCAGGGAGTTTTTAGGACTAATGGATAAAAGTTCGGTTAAGTTAAAATCTGTATTGTTTATTTTTCTGATTAGCTTGTTCAGCATAATTTTTGTCATCATTTTTTTATCATATGTAGATCTAACAATTCAGCAAGTCATCAATAAAAACATCCTTTCTATAGCATTTTTCTGCATAGCTTTACTTTCAGTCTTCTTTTTTATGAGCCATCTTTTTATACGCATTGTTTTACAGCCAATTCTGGGCTTATCCGCATTTACCCAGAAAGTAAAAGAGACAAAAGACTACAGCCTACGAATTAAATTAAGTGGTGGCATTGAGTTATCAACTATTGGGAAAAATATTAATGAGATGCTTGAAAGCCTTTATGCAGATTCAGAATTAAACCGATTGAATACCAGCCGATTGATGAAAGCGCAAGAGTCGTTGGGCAGGATGGCTCGATACGATACGTTGACTGGGTTGCCAAATCGCAAATATTTTATGGAAATCCTTGAAAGAGCTCTGTCTCAGTCTAGACGAAGTGATAAAAACATTGCGTTGATGTTTTTTGACTTGGATGGGTTTAGGGCGGTGAATGATACATATGGCCATAAAGTTGGTGATACATTGCTCATTGAAGCAGGAAATCGCGCTCGTCGGCTTTTACGCCAAGGTGACCTTATTGCAAGGCAGGGAGGAGATGAATTTCTTATCCTACTTTATAACGATCCCGATGAAGTAACAGTAAATGAGATAGCTAAACGCTTGGCTGTGGAACTTTCATTACCCTATATTATTGAGTCATGGGAACTGGTAGTCAGTGCGAGTATTGGCATTACGGTGGCTTCGGATTCAGATTTTGATATCAAAGAGTTTATTGGCAACGTTAACATAGCCATGTATCGCTCAAAAGATAGTGGCCTTGGTAAGTACACTGTGTTTGCACCATATATGAAAGAGGAAAAGAAACGTAGATTAGACATCGCTAATGCCTTGAGCCAAGCGCTTAGTAAAAACGAATTTCATTTAGTTTATCAGGCTAAAGTTGACTCCAAAATTAAGGTTGTCGGGTACGAAGCTCTTATTCGCTGGAACAGTGAAAGTTTGGGTGTTGTGCCACCCGACGAATTTATTCAAATTGCTGAACAGAGTGGTAAAATCTCTCTGATCACCTTTTGGGTTTTAGAACGTCTGTGTAAGGACATGTATACCTTTGTTAGCCAGCATGATGAACATATAAAACTGTCATTTAATCTTTCTGCTCTGGATTTAAAAGACCCTCAGTTAAGCAGTAAGATTGAGTTAATGTTAAATAAATATAATGTTAATGGCCGTAATATAGAAATTGAAGTCACAGAATCGGTCTATCTAGAAAATTTTGATTCTGCTAACGCTTTTTTTGAAGCTATGGCAAAACTTAATTGCTCTATTGCATTGGATGACTTTGGTACCGGTTACTCCTCGTTAAGCTATTTAACCCAAATTAACATTGACACTTTGAAAATTGATAAACAGTTTATAGATCACCTAGCACAATCAAGTAAAAGTATGTTTGTGACCAAGGCTATTATTGAAATGAGCAAGCAACTAGGTCTAAATGTATGTGCCGAAGGAGTAGAGACGGAAGAGCAAGCCGCACTACTAAAGGACAGTGGATGCCATCAACTACAGGGGTATTTGTACAGTAGACCTATGCCTATCGGGCAGTTGTTTCTTCAAAATGAAATTTAACTATCAACTTCTTATTGGTAGGTACCTTTTAAAATTTTGTTTGTCTGCGCTAATTTATCTAATGGCTTTTAATACACAAGCCATAAAATGTCAAAGAAGCGCCGAGGCCCATACTAATTAGCGTTTTATATCGTAATTAACGTTACTTTATCTGCCTAACGGTTAATAGGTGATTCAGCGCTGAAATAATGAAAGTTGTACTATGCACCGGTGATTGCTGGTAAAAACGCTCCCATGCATGGCTTTTGTGTTCATCGTAACGTTGTTTTCGCTCGGGAAATTTTTTGACATAAGCGAGATTGACTGCATGACCTATAGTCACGTCAATCACTATCGCTTCTTCTACTATTAAACTAGGATTTTGCTCAAAAAAACTGGCTAAAGCAGTGAGCGTTTCAATCGTAAGTTGACGATATTCTGCTGCGTGAATATTGTTAAACATATGTTCGATTAATAACGCAAAAGCTTTTTCTCCCTCGGTCATATCACTTAATACTAAGTCACTACTAATACGGTTGCGCTTATCCATTTTATTGCCAATAACTAAGCCATTAGTGTGTTTTAAAACACGCCAAATTTGTGTTAAAAAATCTGCCGAACGACGGTCGAGTATTCCTTGATGCTGACGCCAAGCCAGCCAACCATCAACGGGTGTTTCAAGCTGCTCTAAGCCTAGGTTTTGCTGCCAGTTGAGCTGTTCAGTATTGCCTTGGGCATGCAATGTTTCGAGCTTCTGTGGAAGATCAGCCAGACTTTGATAATTTTCCAGCACTGCCTCTAAGCGTGATTGAATTTCTGATGGTGGTAAGTTCATCAATATTTCATAGGCCTCAACAGTTGTGTTGTTTTGCGCTCTGGCAATTTGGCTGGTGAGCAAAATGATCAATAAACTAACACGCAAGGTTAATAGCTCCCTAAATAACTCCGGCCTAGCTTTGATTAACAGCCCCAAATAAAGCAACACCTCTTGGGTTAAAATTCGGTCGCGCACATCTTCACGGCAATACTGCACAATTTTTTGCATCAGTTCTTCGTCATTTAATGGGCGAGTGATCAACGACCCATCATGATATGAACGACCTACCTGAATAAATTTCTGTGCTACCAATAAGTCGCCTACTGCTAGGCCGATGTCTCCATTAATTTTTCCCTGTAAACCAGATGCTTGTCGCAACACAGACCAAAGCCTAAGTCGACCAGCCTGGGTATACACTTCTTCAATTAAGTCGTGCAAACTTCGCTGTTGATTGTGGATGTTAATTTTAGTGTCAATCGATTGAAGCTCGACTAGTTTAGTCAGAAGTGCTATCTGCTTATATAAATTGGTAGCTTGAGCTAACTTGGCCTCTAATCTGCCAGAATCCTTTTGTAAGGCTATTTCAAGCTCTTCACCAGGTGATAATTGTTTATGTTCACCTGCTAATTCCAACACGCAAGATTGAGCCAACAGACTGTCTAAAGGTTGTTCAGGTAATACTAGGTCTTGAAGGTGCTCGACATGTTCAACCGCTGCTGTATTTAGTAACTGCGCCATTATGTCGTGGCGCACAGGTATACCGTCTACCTCACCACTGGCAATCTGTTTCATAAGAGCATAAAAGGCGCTACGATCTGTATTTAGCAAATTATGCGTAAGTAACACAGTTACAGTAGGTCGACCCAATTCAGTCCAATTACGGTGCAAATAACTCAGTTCTGACTTAAAACGACGTACTAAAAACTCAATGTCATAACTGAGGAAAAAATCTTTTTGAATAAAAGAAGGCGTTAGACATATTGCACGTTGTTTACCCATCATATAAACACGGCTGGTGGTTAAACTCTTCAGTTTTCTAGGAATACGCCCAGAAAGACCTAGTGCTTCGCACTTGCCAATTTGAGCATGGATGGTAGCAATATCTTCGGGACGATAGACCTGTACGGGTGAAATATCTGTGAGAGTTTGAGTAGGCACACCGTAAGCTTCTAACTCCTGTTGTAAGGCTTTATCCTCAGCCAAAAACATAAGTTGTACCACAGGTTTTTTTTGTATTTTGTGATGTCTACGTCCAAGGGGATCTAAGTCACCTAGACGCAATAGGCCATCTTCGAGTAAACAACCGAGCAAATATAAGCTTTGTGCCCACACCAAGGGCACGTTGTTGTTTGGTATACGTATTTGTGAGCCAGGCTGAAGGCGCTCTTGTTCAACACAATCTTCTGCAACAAAATACAATTCAGGTAGTAGTTTTTGTCCATCTTGTTCCACAAGGACGGCATCAAGACGTGCCCGGTAATGGAGCACCTGCTGTTTATCATCTCGAAAGATCGCATCTAAATATAAGTAGGTGTAAAACAGCGGCCATTCCGATTCGATGTGTTCGAACTTTTTCAGTTCCTGTTCTTCGTAATGCAGGCGGCCTTCATCTTCTAGTGCCGTTTGATGTCCATCACGTAAAAAGCGTTTGAGTCCATAGTTGCCTTCTAACTTGGCGGTGATGTCATTGCGCACTTTATTGGCAAGCACAGGGTCGTCGACAGCAAAAGCCGGATAGCCCACTATGCTGAGTAGCGCTGCATCAGTCTCTTTAGTATTGGATTCACGGGGCAACATAGAAGTCAGGGTAATATTAGACTGAGCAATATTATCTGGGATCACATGGATAACGCTTGATTGTGACCCTTTTGCGCCAAAAAGGTTAAAGCCAGACAGTGCCTCAAGTGCGGCTTTAGCCATACCCAACGAACTGGCGTTAAGCTCGACATTGCCACTATTACTTTTAGCACCTCGCTCCCAAATACCAAAATCTGGTGTGCGATAGGCACGTTCAATGTAATACACTAAGTTTTGAACAAAACTGACTTCTTCATGGGTCCAAATTATTTCCAAACCTGAAGCAATCATTTGAGCAAGAGTAAGAAGAAACACTGACGTTGCATCAATCTGCAAATGTCCCCATTCATCATCACCTACAACACTGTCACCATTGGCAGTATCATATTTGGCATGCAGAGCATCTATGGGCTGACGGTTTTTCTTGAATTTTTCTACTTTTTCCGATTGCGCCATCATCGAGCGTAACAAGGCGCGCATTAATTTGACTGTTCGTTGCTGGAGCTCGAAGCCTCGTCCACCGTCATCATCTAAGTTACGATAGGCTAAGGCAAGCCCCCATACTGCCAAAACACTATATACGTTGTCGCGCACCCAAGCGTCTTGATAGTTCCCATGCACTGTGACCGCAGTGCTGGCTGGGAGTAACCCTGAAATAGGATGTTGTTTATCTAAAATAACTGATTTGGTTTGGCCATAATATTGGTCAAGACGATTCCGTAATTCGATGCCTTGCATAATTTTTCCTTGATGCCTGTATTCATCAGAAGTACAAAAATCAATTATAAATTGACGTTCTTATAAAGATGCTTTTATGATTATGTGCAGATCATAAAACAAATATTCATCAAGTGCGAAATGAATTTATCCTTGCCAGTAGTCAGCTACTCTGTCATTGATGTGTTGTTTGAAGGTTCGAGACTATTTAATCTGATTTCGGGTTATTTGGAAAAAGACTAGAAAACGCCACCACAGTGGTGCTTTTAAATTTCTGCGGTCTAGATACTTTTAAACTGGCTAGCATTGTTGATGCTTTTTACCTTTCTTATTATGTTTGCCTTTTTTACTGGCTTCAACACTTCTGTCTTTGCCCTTGGCTTTATGTGTTTATAGCTCAGCCTTTTGATTATCTAAAAGCCCTACAAACTCGACTTGTTGAATATCAGTTAACACATTCCATAGTAGGTTTTTATTATTGGCTTCTAGTAACGCTTTTTCTTGCATAAGGGCTTGGCGTTGGGTGATGGCACTCTCTGCCGCAGTTGGATCCCATTGGGTGGATTGCACAAGGCTGCGTAGTTCTGTTTGTAGTGATTTAGCATCAATTCTAAATAAACCCTTGTCTGTGCAGTTTTGCTTTAAAATCTGCTTAATATCTTGTTTTTGTGTATCAGTCAGTGATAGTTCAGACATTATTTGGTGCATATCATCATGTTTTTGATGGTGACCTAGAGTTGACCGAGTTATTAAAAGAATATCTGACCCCGCAGGGATATCAATTAGATGTCGCTCACGACGGAAAAGCAGGATTGAGTTTAGCGACGTCGAGAAAATATTACGACCTTATTCTGCTGGACGTGATGTTGCCTAAACTCGATGGATGTGAGGTATTAAGAAAACTGCGAACTAGTCATCTCACTCCAGTTTTAATGTTGACGGCTAAGGGTGACGACTATGACAAGATTCTTGGTCTGGAAATGGGAGCCGACGATTATTTGGCAAAACCTTTTAACCATAGTGAATTGTCGGCAAGGATAAAGGCTAAGGTTACTGGCGGATATATCACATGAGTCACGCTCCCCCTGACACGTTTGCAATTATCAATTGGTATTGCGCTTCAACAGAATGAGTTTGATATGTCAGCGAATATGCTGGCAGCGTTGCATAGGATTGAAAAAGAGTCGCTACAGATTGAAGATATGATAGCTCAAGTATTGTTGTTATCTAGATTGGATAACCAACAACCTCTCCAAAATTTAGAAACTGTTAGTCTTAAATATATTATGACACCTATTATTGCCAGATTCTCAATTCGAAGCTGGGCAAAAACATAAGGAATTGTCTTATCAGGCAGATGAGAATATTAGTTTGCATGCAGATACTCAGTTATTAAGTAGTGCCTTAGAAAACATTATACGTAATGCGATTCACTATTCTAATCATCTCATTCAAGTTTCTGTCTCGGTGCAAGACAAACTCTTAGTGTGGGTAATAGAAGATGATGGCAATGGTATTGAAGAAAGCAAGTTGGATAGAATATTTGAGGCCTTTTACCGTGAATCTGCCGCCCGAGACAGGAACAGTGGAGGAGTTAGATTAGGCTTAGCCATTGCAAAACATGCAATAAATAAACATCAAGGTTTTATTCAGGCCAGCAATAAACCTCAAGGCGGTTTATTGGTAAAGATATGCATACCTTATTAAGCTAGACCTATAATGAAAATCACATCTTTACTACAGTTAATGATATAAGAAACATATATTTAGCAAAGAGTTAAATATTGTCGTTTTTTATTGCAACATCCCTAAAGTTGCGGTTAACTTTTATTTCAATTGGAACTTAGTTCGGATGAGGGAAAATAATGCTAATTAAGCAAATAATGAGTAAACCAGTGGTGACTGTGTCACTGGATGATACTCTACATGTGGTTAAAGAAATTTTTAAGAATGCAAATTTCCATCATTTACTCGTGGTAGAAGCAGGTAAGTTATATGGAGTGCTTTCAGACCGCGATTTACTCAAATGTATCAGTCCTTTTATCGGAACAGTTCAAGAAACGGCCCATGATAAGTTTACTTTGAATAAAAAGGTTCATCAAATCATGACCCGAAAGCCGATTACGCTAACACCTTTGGCTGATGTATATGAAGCTATCAGTTTATTTAATCAGCACAGTATTTCCTGTATCCCCATTGTTAATGAAAAAGGCGCCCCAGTTGGGATTGTTAGTTGGCGCGATATCTTTCGGACGATTGAAGTTAATCACAACAAAAAACTCAGTCAAATTAAATAAGCTCGTTTCTTATTCAGTGCTACGGAAATGGTAAGTGCTGGTCTAGGGCTACTGCACATACTTTAATCAAATTTAAAGTTAGGATTTTCATATGTCTCAGTTTGTCATTTGCTCTGAAAATAATTTAGCGTCAAAGTATGCAACTGTAATTCAACCTTTCTGGAAAAACAGTGTTCAACATGGAATTTTTGATGGGGTGGTGGAGGCGGAAAACGCGGAAAAAGCAAACAAAATCGATATTGCTTATGCCTTTGTCTTGCATCCCCAAGCACATGGATCTGTAGTGATTTCATCTGGTCGAATTGAAAGCTTAATAAAATATAAGGAAGTGGTGTTCGACCTTTATCAAAATGGGTTTTCGGTGTTTATTCATGATCATAGAGGACAAGGTTTGTCAGGACGTATGTTAAATAATACTCAAATTGGTCATGTGGGCAACTTTACTGATTATGTGGCTGACGTTAAAAAATTTATGGACGAGGTGGTGACTAAAAAAACGCAACACAAACCAAGCTTGTTGTGTCATTCAATGGGGGGTGCCATTGGAGCTTTAACCGTATTACGTTATCCAGAGTTATTTGAAAAAGTGGCGTTTTCAGCGCCTATGTTTGGTGTTCGTCCATCTTTACCTAATTGGTTCACCAAACTATTGTTCAAGCTTCACGGGTCTTTGAACAAACAAGCGGCCTATTTTTTTGGTCAAAAAGATTATGAAAGCCAGCCGTTTGACAATAATGAGCTAACTCACAGTAAGGTTAGATATCAAATCTTTCGTCAAGAGTATCTAGCAACACCACAAGTACAGTTAGGTGGAGTCAGCGGAAATTGGCTAAAAATGGCGGCATATGCGATGGACGAAATAGAACAAAACGTACATTGTTTTCCCATTCCGGCCTTAGTCATTCAAGCCGGATCAGATCAAATAATAGATAACAAACGGCAGAGCCGAGTAGTGGCAAAAATGACCCATTCGGAGTTGATGGTGATTGACGGTGCTAAACATGAATTGTTGGAAGAACAAGATAAATTTAGGGCGCCTTCTTTAACTGCTATTATGAATTTTTTTAAAGAGTAGATCTCAAAGAGTAGATCTCAAAGAATAGATTTCAAAGAATAGACTTTAAAAAGAGCAAATTAAATGATATCCAAAAGATAAATATTCACTAAGAGTTAAACCATTTCGCTGATTTTTGTTAGGATAGCATTTTCAAATTCAACTGAAATTATACTCATGCTCGATATCGTTTTATACCAACCTGAAATCCCTCCCAATACTGGCAATATTATCCGCCTATGCGCGAATACTGGTTTTGCATTGCATTTAATTGAACCTTTAGGTTTCGACTGGGATGACAAAAAAGTGCGTAGGGCAGGGTTGGACTATCACGAATTTGCCGAGGTAAAACGCTATCCAAACCTTGAGGCTTATATTGAAGCTCGCGCTCCTAAACGCATCTTTGCCTGCGAAACTATAGGCAAGGTATTTTTTGCAGACGCCGAGTATCAAATTGGTGATGCATTATTGTTTGGTCCCGAAACTCGTGGCTTACCCGATGAGGTTATTCAGTCTCTGCCACCCCAGCAGCGAGTGCGTATTCCTATGCTGCCAGAAAGCCGTAGCATGAACTTGTCCAATGCGGTGTCGGTGCTTGTTTATGAAGCGTGGCGTCAAATGGAGTTTAAAGGTGCTGTGTAAATTGAGTTCAGATTAATGAAACTTAGGGCGTTATGTAGCAGGAGCTTAAAACTAAGCTCCTGCATTCTATTCCTTAGATAAATGCGTACGCATCACCAAACAAAGCCGTTGTCGGTAATCCTTGTTTAGTGAAATCATCGCGCACCACTTTCGCCATTTCAAAGCGCCCGGCGACATACACTTGATAAGAAGCCAAGTTTTGTATGTCTTTTAGTACTGCTTGGTGTACCCAACCTGTCTTACCTGTCCAATCTTTTTCTGGAAGCTCTACCACTGGGATAAAGCTAAAAAGAGGGTGTTGTTGCGCAAAATTAGTGAGTTCGTCGAAGGCATACATGTCATTAATCGTACGAGTGCCCCAATATAATTGCACCGGGGCTTCTAACGGTTTGCTAAGCAGTTGTTGTAATAAAGATAAGGTATAAGAAAACCCAGTGCCGCCAGCCAACAAAATAGTGGATTTACCCGCAGATGGCTTAAAAAAAGCTTCCCCTAATCCGCCTTCTACGTTTACCACCTTATCTTTAGTCATTTTATCAATAACTTGCCCTGCATATTGATTGCCGGGTTCAGCGCCAATATGTAACTCAATAGTGCCATTTGCGCGAGGTGCGTTAGCGATAGAAAAAGGGCGTTTATCATCGTCGCTCATCACTATTTGCAAATATTGACCTGCAATAAAGTAAAGGGGAGAGTCCGGAATTAGCACAATACGTTTGATTATATCTGTAAGGGCTTCAATTTTTTCTACCTTACATTGGATTATTTGCATGGATTTCTTCTGGTTAGATTAATACTGCTTGAATATGATTATTTGAAATAACCTTTGATATTCATCGGTTTGAGCTTTAGTCTCACAGGGCATATTATAAACATATGACTGATTTTATACGAGTTGTAATTAACTGAAAACGCTAGATTTTGGTGGGAGTTCTGTAAATGAATGTTTTGTTCCGCTTGAATCTAATACAAGCCCACCCTGTATAAGGGAATTATGGGCATAATTTATGAGGAATAAAAATGACATTTACGTCTGATACGGTTGCAGAACTGAACTTATTATTGAAATTTCCTAACAAAAGTTTGATGCAAGGTTTGAAAATTCATAATGATGCTGAACCCACCGCGATTGCTGCAGCAAAGAGGTTATTCGACAAAGGTATAGTGACTTTACCTGATGGGGGATATTTAACCGACCTAGGGCATGATTTATTCGAACATGCTCTGGTTTTGAAAATGGTGTTAACGCAAACTTAAAATTTTTGTGGCCGCAGGCAACGCAATAAGTAACTTACATATGGTTAGGGTCTAATAGCCCTATTCATTTATCAATTTTATTTTGTTGCCGATATAAAGGAAATAGTAATTTTAGATAACTAATTATGTATTTACTTAAATCATTATCATTATTTGTTTGTTCCATAGTTTTTGTTGCTTCGACTAACGCAACTGATCAAATTAAAGCCGTTCAGTTATATTCGCAGGATGAATTATTGAACCTAATTAATATAAATGAACACCTGACACGAGTCGTGTTAGATGACTGTCAGTTAGTGCAAGATATTCAAGCACGTGCAGAAACACTCAAAATTCCTAGTTATCAGTTTTTGTGGGGCGATATGCTTGCTTGGGGGGTCTGTGTGGATGCAGATCCAAAGCGAGGCATTAACTTTATTCTTCAAGCTGCCGAGCAGGGGCTTTCAGCTGGCTTAGAGCAATTAGGCCGCTACTATTCTCAAGGTAAACTTGTACAACAGGATAAAGAAAGAGCCGTTGTTTTTTTACGTGAAGCTTCGGTACTCGGCAACCTAAAAGCACAAATTCAATTAGCAGAATTATTCATTGAAGGATACGGAAGCCCTTACGATTATGAAGACGCTTATCACTGGCTGTACAACGCGATTACAGCAGACAAACTAACTCACAATAAAATTGCAAGTTGTATGCAAGACTTAGAAAAACTGATGCATCCAAAGGCAGTGCGCAAGGCCAAAAGGCCTCTTAATTCTTAATTAAAGTAAACGACGTCTTTTGAGTTTTATGATTTATTTTTGACTCTTATAATGCAGTGGTGAGTAAGCCCGAACGTATGATGAAGCTCTTGAAATAATTTTTTCAAAATAAAAATCTTTTAAGCTTACGGACGTTCTTAAGCTAACTATGGTTTTGTGATGATTGCATTACAAACGGATTATGCCTTTGTGATGCAAACCTGATTTAAGAAGCGTTAATGTGAATTGACTCATAATTTTAGTTGTAAATGATGGTTTGTCGCATTCTTTAGCGCTTCCATATTCGACTTTACATGGCCTATCGACAACCCAGAATACTAGGCCTGATTGGCCACAAAACCTCTTATTTAGTTTTTCACTTAAGAAACAAACAAATTTTACTTAACCCTTACGATCATCAAAACAAAATGCGTAATCATCGAAATAGTTTGTATGTTTAAAAAGTTAATTTTGCTTTTCATGTATGGGCAGCGCATAAGCAATTTTTTGAAACTTATACAATATTAACTATTTCTAGGATAAAGCTTGGTTTTATCTGTGCACAAACATGTTTATCCACTATTTGAGACAGTATCTAAGGCAGTATCTGTTAAAAAGTCATATTTGGTTCTGCTCATTTAGTTATACTGACAAAATTCAACTATCAGTAAGGAATCTCTTCGCCCTATGAGCGACGACCCGTTTTACCAACGCGAAAAAGAAAAATACGATAAGCCTGTTGCTAGTCGTGAATTTTTACTTGAACTTTTAGTCGAAGCTAAAAAGCCTTTGTCTTTTCTGGAATTTTGTCAGTTGCTTGATGCGAAAGATGAGGATAGCCGTATAGGTATTCAACGTCGCCTTCGAGCGATGGAACGTGAAGGGCAAGTTGAGTTCAATCGTGACAAAAAGTATGCAAAACTTAAAACAGAAGATCTTATTCAAGGTCGGGTGATTGGCCATCGTGATGGCTTTGGTTTTTTAAAGCGCGACGATGGTGATAAAGACTTATTTATTCATAATGCTCAAATGTCCATGGTGTTACATGGGGATGTAGTCCTTGTTAAAGAAAGTGGAACAGATAACCGTGGCAGACGAGAAGCCAGAATTGCCAAAATTGTTGAACCCCGCACTGAGCCGATAGTGGGTCGTTACTTTTTTGAAAATAATGTGGGCGTTGTTATTCCCGACGATAGTCGAATTAACCACGAAATCATGATCCCTAAAGAGCAAACTAATGGTGCTCGTCAAGGGCATATTGTTGTGGTTGAAATTGTTCAGCGCCCTCGTAAGCGGGTAAATGCTATCGGTAAAATTATTGAAGTGTTGGGTGAACATATGGCACCCGGGATGGAAATCGATATGGCGTTGCGTACTTTTGATATTCCACATCATTGGCCCAAAGGTGTCGATAGGCAAATGAAGGGGCTTAATGAACAAGTCCCGGAAGAGGCGAAAGAGGATCGTGTTGATTTAAGACAATTACCGTTAGTGACTATCGATGGTGAAGACGCTCGTGATTTTGATGATGCCGTTTTTTGCGAACCATTAGATGATGGTGGTTGGCAGCTTTGGGTAGCCATAGCAGACGTCAGTTATTATGTTCGTCCGGGTACCGCCCTTGATAGTGAAGCACAAAATCGTGGTAACTCTGTGTATTTTCCTGAACAAGTTGTTCCTATGTTGCCTGAAGTTTTATCTAATGGATTATGTTCACTTAATCCACAAGTTGACCGTTTATGTATGGTGTGTGAGATGACCATCAGTAAAACTGGCAAGCTGGTGGAACACCAATTTTATGAAGCTGTAATGAACTCCAAAGCAAGGTTAACTTACACAAAAGTGTGGGACATCTTACAAGGTAACCCCGAGTTACATAAACGTTATGCTGAGCAAGTGCCTCACCTGAAAAATTTACACGATATGTATCGTGCTTTAAAGCGCACTCGCAATCAACGTGGTGCAATTGAATTTGAAACTCAAGAGAGCAAATTTGTATTTAACGCTCAGCGAAAAATTGACAATATCATCCCAGTAACCCGCAATGATGCCCATAAGCTAATCGAAGAATGTATGATTCTGGCTAATGTGTCTGCGGCACAAACGTTAACTAAAAATAAAGCTGAAGCCTTGTATCGAATTCATGATAAACCTGATTCAGATCGCCTGGGTGCATTTTTGTCATACTTAGGTGAAGTGGGGATCACTCACAAAATTGGTAGCGACGTATCACCGCAGGATTTTACTGATGTGATTGAAAAAATTCAAGGCAGGCCTGACCAAGAATTGATCCAAACTATGTTATTACGGTCGATGAAACAAGCAGTATACGATCATGAAAACATCGGCCATTTTGGTTTGGCATTAGAAGCTTACGCGCATTTCACATCACCAATTCGTCGTTATCCTGACTTGGTGGTGCATCGTGCTCTGAAGGGCATCATCGATAAACAGCAGCAACGCAAGAGTAAATCAGGCGGAAAAGCTTACACTACAGATGAGGTAGAGGTTCTAGGTGAACAGTGCTCCATGACAGAACGTCGCGCAGACGACGCTACTAGAGACGTATCTGACTGGCTCAAATGTGAATTTATGCTTGACCATGTCGGCGACGTGTTTGACGGCGTAATCGCTTCAGTGACTAACTTTGGGTTTTTTGTACGTTTGAGCGATTTCCATATAGACGGTTTGGTACATATTTCGTCCTTAGAAAAAGATTATTTCCGCTACGACGAAATTAAACAGCATTTAATTGGTGAGAGTTTTGGGACTGTTTATCGTCTGGGCGATCCTGTTGAGGTCAAAGTCGCCTCAGTCAACTTGGACGAACGAAAAATAGACTTTTTATTAGATGGCGCCGAAGGCAAAAACATTAGAAAAACAGCTGGCAGAAAACCTTCCAGTTCAAAGAAATCAGGGGCAAGTAAAAAAAGCACAGAAGCTAAACCAGTTACTGCTTCTAAAACCGTTAAAAAGCCAGCGACTAGAAAAAGCAGAACACCATCTAAATCTAAGTCTGGGCGAAGTAAGCCTGCAATTTCGTCAAGAAAGGGGAAAAGTTAATATGGCTAACCAAGAATGGTTGTATGGTATTCACGCATTAGAGTCTATTATTTTACGTGAACCTGAACGTTTGATTGAACTCTTTGTGTTGAAAGGACGAGATGACAAAAGTATTCACGATATCGTTAGTCAAGCAAGACGCTTTGGTACATCGGTGCAATTTTGCCAGCGTAAAACGTTAGATGATAAAGTCGATGGTGGGCAGCATCAAGGCATTGTCGCTAAGGTTAAACCCGCTAAGCAATACAATGAAAATGACTTGGCTACAATTGTCGCGTCGAGCAAATCTCCATTTCTGCTAATCCTAGACGGTGTCACCGATCCACATAACTTAGGTGCCTGTTTACGCACAGCCGATGCCGCTGGTGTGGACGCGGTGGTAGTACCCAAAGATAAATCCGCGGCACTCACACCCGTTGTGCGCAAAGTGGCTAGTGGTGCAGCTGATGTTATTCCTTTAGTGCAAGTCACCAATCTCGCCAGAACGCTTCGAGACTTGCAAGATGCCGGTGTGTGGATAGTTGGAACCGCAGGGGAAGCAGAAAATAATATTTATGACTGCAAATTTAACGGTCCAATGGCTCTTGTAATGGGGGCTGAAGGTAAAGGAATGCGGCGTTTAACGCGTGAACACTGCGATGAGTTGATTAAACTTCCTATGGCTGGTTCCGTTTCAAGCCTTAACGTTTCTGTGGCGACAGGTGTGTGTTTATTCGAAATTGTCAGGCAAAGAGCTTAGATAAAGAGCTTAGACCAAAAACTAGAAAGGGAATGCCATTAATGGTGGTCCCTTTTTACTTCAAGTAAATAAATTTTATACACAATCCAATAAAGTACTTATGAGTATTTTATTGTTAAAAATATTCGTAAAGTGTTAAGTTTTTTTTAAATCGCAACCACGCTTTTCCCCTCGTCAGGCTCGAGCATTCTATGGCACATCAACTCGTCAATTTATGCTACCTGCTTATCTCACATAAAATTATCATACGTATTCAGAATATTTGCGAGTCCTTGGAATTATAACTTTTTGTTAGCAGGTTTTTATTTTAGTGATATTAAACCGCATTTTCATAAAAATCTGATTATTACTTCGGTATAAACAGCTTGTCGTCTGACATTGTCACTTGTTGACAATTTGTTGTGAATGAACGATTGACCTATTTACACACAATCGTTATAAATACATTAATACATTCCTTAGCTTAAGTATCAAATATGTCATTAAAAACACCTTTAGAAATGCTTTACCAATGGGAAGAGACTCATCCTGAAACCGTTTACTTAAAACAACCTATTGATGGTGATATTAAAGATTTCACGTGGCGAGAAACCAGCCAACAAGCTAGAAAGGTAGCTGCGAGTTTATTGGCAATGGATTTGCCCAAAGGTAGCCATATTGCTATTTTGTCTAAGAATTGTGCTGAATGGTTTATCACTGATTTGGCCATTATGTTAGCAGGTCACGTGTCTGTCCCTATATATTCAACCGCGGGTGAAAAGACAATCCGTTATGTTTTGGACCATGCCAAGTGTCCAGTTATATTCGTCGGTAAATTGGACAATACTGAAAAACAAGTTGCTGCGATTGATGATGGTATTATTAAACTTGCTTTTCCTTATCCCAACATACCTGCTGATAAACAATGGGATGAATTATTACAAGCAGCTCCATTCGTCGACAAACCCATTCCCGCTCTAGATTCAGTGATGACTATAGTCTATACATCGGGTAGTACTGGTAATCCGAAAGGTGTGGTGCACAATTACGAGTCTATTTGTTGGTCAGCATCGAATTCATTAAACGAACTAGGAGTGGATCAAAACGATCGCGTTCTCAGTTATCTACCTTTGGCACACATTACTGAAAGAGTATTGGTTGAGGTATCAAGTTTTTACTCTGGTGCACGTATTGACTTTATTGAGTCTTTGGAAACCTTTGCTCGTGACGTAAATGCTACACAACCCACATTGTTTATTTCTGTTCCTCGTTTATGGACGCGTTTTCAAATGGGCGTGTTAGCCAACATGCCACAGAAAAAGCTTAGTTTATTATTACGTATCCCAATAGTAGGTGGCATTGTTAGTAAAAAAATACGCACTAAATTAGGTTTAGGACAAGCCAGATTGTGCGCCAGCGGCTCAGCCCCCATCCCTGCTACTACATTAGAATGGTTCAGAAAAATTGGTGTCAATATTTCTGAAGGCTGGGGCATGACTGAGAATAGTGCATATGGCACTTGCTGTGTGCCTTTTAGAGCCGATAAAATTGGCTCTATAGGCCGAGCTTATTCAGGGGTTGATATACGTATAGCTGAAGAAGGTGAAATTCAGGTCAAGGGACCTTGTAATATGAAAGAATATTATTTGGAGCCTGAAAAAACCGCAGAGGTAATGACTGAAGACGGATATCTGAAAACCGGTGATAAAGGTTCGATTGACAGCGATGGTTACATAACCATTACAGGCCGACTGAAAGAAATTTTTAAGACCGCGAAAGGTAAATATATAGCTCCAGTACCTATTGAATCAAAGCTCATGGCAAACTCTTCTATTGAACAAGTAGTTGTAACAGGTTCGCAACTAAAACAACCAATCGCTTTAGTTGTTTTGTCTGTAGAAGCGCTTAAGGTACCTCCAGAAGAAATTGAAAAGAGCTTGTTAGATACCTTAAACGAAGTTAATAGCACCCTTGAAAGCCATGCGATGCTTGACTGCCTAGTCGTGATGAAAGACGAATGGACTGTAGATAATGGGCTCTTGACTCCGACTCTAAAAGTTAAACGTCATAATCTTGAAGAACACTATGACAGTCTTATCAATGGTCAGTTATCTGGAAAAATAGCTAGGCAATAGTCACTAAAACCCTAGATGGATTACAATCTTTACAAATAGTTCGGCGCCTCGAAGCAAAGGTTTTGTAAAGATTGTAAAGATTGTAAAGGTTATGTAAAGCCTCGAACTTCTCTTTAAGTCATCCATCCTATTGGCAAATAACTATTGCTAATAATGGATGACTCTTATGAAAAACCTTCTTTTACCTACTCTGCTTATATCAATGTTTCAACTATCTGCTTGCAGCAGTTCTAGTGATGACGAGGAAGAGGTGTACGTCGATGCCTATCTACAATTTTATAATGGCTCTGCAAATAGCGCGGCTACACTTATGGCAGAAGTTGATGGCAATACGTTGGGTACAGCTACATATGGCGATGCTTCAAGTTTGATTACCTCAGGAGGTGGTGAGGTTGAATTAGAGTTTTATCGGATAGATGCTGATGCTCAAAAAGTAACGTTAGAAGAAGTAACTGTGGACTTGTCAGACAGTGAAAAAGTTTTAATGATCCTAAGCGGTAATTATGAAAACCCTTCTTTTACAGAACATCGCTATGAACGTGAAGATCTTGAAGATCATTGCCGCTTATTTGCCACGTCAGTCATTAGTGGGTCTGGAACTTATGACCTATATATGAGTGCAGCTGGAGAGCCATTTAGTGCGGCAAACTTATTAGGTACTATGAACTATGAACAATTTGATGAATTAACTTATTGGGATCCAGATACAGATAGTGACGACTTCGATGAAGGTGAATATACTCTGTATTTGACAGACTCAGGGTCTAATGAACCATTTTTTGAAACTGCGACTATTAGTTTTGCGTTCGATACTGAATATGTTTTAGCGTTAAGAACTACTACCGGCGATATTCAAGGCAATGTTGTTCTTTACATTATTATCAATTCTTCGGCCGTTGCTAACTATGCAGATGAAGATGCGACCGCGTAATACCGAGTGTACAACAGTCTGGATGATTCAGAATCAGTCAGCTTAACCCTAGGGGGTAACGAAGGGACAAGTGACGATATGACTTTGGTCGCGAATACTTTAAGTGATTTTAGTGAAGTAGAATTTGGTGATTATCGGTTAACTGCCGTCATAGGTGATGAGAGTGTCAACAACCGTTTAATAACCTTGAATCAGGGTGAGAGCAAAGCAGTCATTCTGTACCGAGATGAAGAAGATAAACTTAGTTCCATATCATTTGAAGAAAGTAATTTACCACAGGCATTTGATCATCAAATCCAAGTAGTAAATTTGACTCCAGATTTCTTTGATATTGATTTCTATTTTGTCCGCCAAGACCAGACAATTGAAAGCGCTGAGTATCAAGTCGCAGGCTTGGACTATGAAGAAAGCAGAAGTTTTACTTTGTCGAGTGACTTTTATGAGCTAATTGCTGTGTATGATGACAGCAATGATGCTCAAGTTTTACTTGATAGAACCGAGTTGTTAGGGATTAACGAAGAAGCCAATTATATTATAACTGTTGAGAAAACAGATGATACAGACACAGGATCCAAGATCTCTATCCTTTATTAATCTTAACTTTTTAAAAAGGCCTCTACTGAGGTCTTTTTGTTATCTTTAGAAAATTCTATCCCCATGAAATTAAGGCTTTGCGAACATATTTCGTGTGTTGATGAAGGCCCAACATGAGTTGCAGTGTGTTTCTGATGTTTTTTTGAAATTAGGCTATCGCGCCATAGGTATTTCTGTTAGTATTTCGCGCCCTTTTAACTGGGGTATGTATAAAAAAGCAGCTAAACCCTGTTTTTTTGCAGATAAACGGCTCGGAAGAGTTTTAAATTTAATAGCGGAGCACTAACATGATCCAAATGCAAACTAACCTGGAGGTTGCCGATAATTCTGGCGCTCGCAGGGTTCAGTGTATTAAGGTTCTTGGTGGCTCGCATCGCCGTTATGCACATATTGGTGACATCATTAAAGTTACTGTCAAGGAAGCAATTCCTCGCGGTAAAGTAAAAAAAGGTGATGTACTAACTGCAGTGGTGGTGCGTACTAGAAAAGGCGTACGTCGTCCTGATGGATCTTCGATCCGTTTCGACAGCAACGCAGCTGTTTTGCTCAATGCAAACAAGCAACCGATTGGTACGCGTATCTTTGGTCCGGTTACTCGGGAACTTCGTGTTAATAACATGAAAATTGTCTCGCTAGCCCCTGAGGTATTATAAGGAGTCACGATATGGCTAATAAAATTCGTCGTGATGATGAAATCATCGTTTTGGCTGGTAAAGATAAAGGAAAACAAGGCAAAGTGCTTAAAGTTCTTCCTGCTTCTAACCGTCTAATCGTTGAAGGTGTGAGCATGATCAAGAAGCATACTAAACCTAACCCTCAATTGGGTGTGGCTGGGGGCATTGTTGAGAAAGAATCATCGATTCACGTATCAAATGTAGCGATCTACAACTCTAAAACGGGTAAAGCAGATCGTGTAGGTTTCCGTCTTGAAGGTGAGAAGAAAGTACGTTTCTTCAAATCAGACGGCGAACTAGTATAAAAATTGGAGAGTACGATGGCGAAACTGCATGATTTTTATAAAGACTCAGTTGTAGCGGAACTTGCTAAGCAGTTCAACTATAACAGCGTCATGCAAGTCCCTCGGATTGATAAAATCACTCTAAACATGGGTTTAGGTGAAGCGGTAGCGGACAAAAAGGTATTAGAAAGTGCCACGGCTGAAATGCAAGCAATTGCAGGTTAAAAGCCTATTGTAACCGTTGCTCGCAAATCTGTAGCGGGTTTTAAAATCCGTGAAGGTTATCCGATTGGCTGTAAAGTAACCCTACGTGGTGAACGTATGTGGGAATTCTTTGAACGTTTAGTTTCAATAGCAATTCCTCGTATCCGAGATTTTCGTGGCTTAAATCCTAAGGCATTCGATGGTCGCGGCAACTTTAGCATGGGCGTTCGTGAGCAAATTATCTTCCCTGAAATCGATTTTGATAAAGTGGATAAGATACGCGGTATGGATATTACTATCACTACTAGCGCACAAACCGATGCGGAAGCACACGCTTTATTAAGCGCGTTCAACTTCCCGTTTAAAAAGTAAGGTGTAGGGTTATGGCAAAAGAATCAATGAAAGCGCGCGAAGTAAAACGTGCGAAGCTAGTTGTTAAGTTCGCGGTAAAACGCGCAGCGCTTAAAGCAACTATCAGCGATGTCAACTCTTCTGACGAAGAACGTTGGGACGCTGTTCTTAAGCTACAACAACTGCCACGTGACTCATCTGTAAGTCGTAAGCGTAATCGCTGCAACATTACAGGTCGTCCACATGGTTTCCTACGCAAGTTTGGCATGAGCCGTATCAAGTTGCGTGAAGCAGCCATGCGCGGTGAAGTGCCTGGCTTGAAAAAAGCCAGTTGGTAAGGGGTAGCTGATATGAGTATGCAAGATCCTATCGCGGATATGTTTACCCGCGTACGTAATGGCCAGATGGCTAACAAAGTTTCTGTAATTATGCCTTCGTCTAAAGTTCGTGTTGCAATTGCAGCCGTTCTAAAAGAAGAAGGCTATGTAACAGACTTCGCAGTTTCTGGTGACGTAAAGCCTGTATTAGAAGTGACGTTAAAGTACTTCGAAGGCAAAAAAGTAATCGAGAGCATTGAGCGCGTAAGTCGCCCTGGTCTTCGCATCTATAAGAAAAAAGATGAGTTGCCAAAAGTAATGGGTGGTTTAGGTGTGGCTATCGTGTCTACCTCTAAAGGTGTGATGACTGACCGTGCAGCGCGTAAAGCGGGCATGGGTGGTGAAATCATCGGCTACGTAGCGTAAGGGGAATAATATGTCACGTATAGCAAAAGCTCCTGTTGATATACTGTCTGGTGTATAAATTTCTATCGCTGGTCAAGAAGTCAGAGTTAAATGTAATAGCGGTGCCCTAGTTCGTGTATTTAATGATGCAGTTGAAGTAGTACAGGAAGAAAATCAATTAATGGCTAAGCCTCGTGAAGGTAAAGCCAATGGTTGGGCACAATCCGGTACAGCTCGCTCTTTGTTGAACAACATGATTCTTGGTGTATCGCAAGGTTTTGAGAAGAAACTATTGTTAAATGGTGTTGGTTACCGTGCGCAAGCTCAAGGTAAAAAACTGAATTTGACACTGGGTTTCTCACACCCTGTAGCATACGAGATGCCTGAGGGTATTTCGGTTGAAACTCCTAGTCAAACTGAAATCATCGTCAAAGGCGTTGATAAACAGTTGATAGGTCAGGTTGCAGCTAACATTCGCGCATACCGTCCACCAGAGCCTTATAAAGGCAAAGGTGTTCGTTACGCAGATGAAGTTGTGCGTCGTAAAGAAGCTAAGAAGAAATAGGAGTCGGTACGATGGATAAAAAATCAGCTCGTATACGTCGCGCTACTCGTGCACGTAAAAAAATTAGTGAATTGGCCGCGCATCGCTTGGTTGTTAACCGCACACCGCGTCACATATACGCTCAGTTAATCGCACCTAGCGGTTCTGAAGTATTGGCGTCGGCTTCAACAGTTGAAACTGAACTAGCTAGTAGCCTTAAGGGCACTGGTAACTCAGCGGCAGCAGCGGCTATTGGCAAAGCGATCGCAGAACGCGCTATAGAAAAAGGCATTAAGAAAGTTGCTTTTGACCGTAGTGGATTCAAGTATCACGGTCGAGTTAAAGCATTAGCGGATGCAGCTCGCGAAGCTGGCCTTCAGTTCTAGGAGTTAATTATGGCTAAAGTAGAAGTTCAAAATGCTGGTGATCTGCTAGAAAAGCTAATCGCAGTTAACCGTGTATCTAAAGTAGTTAAAGGTGGTCGTATCTTTAGTTTTACTGCTTTGACAGTAGTAGGTGACGGTAACGGTCGTGTAGGTTTTGGTTACGGTAAAGCACGTGAAGTGCCTGCTGCAATTCAAAAAGCTATGGAAAAAGCGCGTCGCAATATTGTGAACGTTGATCTTAATGGCAATACACTACAG